>NZ_FOWN01000049.1 GCF_900115465.1 Halolactibacillus alkaliphilus | reverse complement strand
CTTTAATTGTAGGAATACGCTCAACATATCTTATAAAAACAGAAATAATCATAGCAGCGTAGTTAAGCTCCTCCGGAGCTCCAAGACGTGATTTTTTACTTACCTCACGGTAAATGTGGTCAATATCAATGACCGAAATAATAGCATCATATCGTTGGGTAGGTTCCATTGCATATAATTCATTAATGCTAAATAAACTCTCTTGTCGTATAATAGGCATAGGGAGTTCTCCTCCAGTCTTTTGGTTTAGTTTGGTTACTTACCATTATACAAGACTTGGGGAGGTACTTCCTTTTTTATGCTTCAAAACCATTGGGCCGCAAGGCCTCAGAATTATGAAATTCATTCACGTAGATTAAAAATTCAAAAAAGTTGAAATTTAGCAGGAATTTCTACTTAACATGTTGAATGTATCTATTGTGTGTTAAATTTTATAAGGTGGTGAGCATAATGGAAGTTACTGATGTAAGATTGCGTTGTGTGGAAAGTGATAGTCGAATGAAAGCCATCGCTTCTATTACGCTAGATGAGGCGTTTGTTGTACATGACATTCGCGTGATTGATGGAAATAACGGATTATTTGTTGCGATGCCGTCGAAGCGGACGCCGGACGGGGAATTTAGAGATATTGCCCATCCAATCAATGCGAAAATGCGTAATATCATTGAGATTGCTATTCTAGCGAAATATGAGGAAGTCGTTCAAGAAACAAAAGAAGTGTCACAAGAAGAAGTAGGGGTCTCTTAATTTTATACGTTATAGTAAAACTCATTCACACATCGTTTTTGTTAAGCCAATAACGACGGATATGAATGAGTTTTTTTATGTCATTTTAAAAATCCAAACAACTTATGTCGATGTGATATCGCTTACAATGGTTCAACTTCTGTTGTTTAAGTGAATTTATCAGAAATTCAATTGATTTCAATCACCTTTTAAGATATATTTTAACATGGTATAATTTTATAAGAGATATACGTGACAGACGAATAGATTAATCGGAGGTTTCAATATGAGTAAACGATTTGCTGTTATTTTAGCTGCAGGGCAAGGTACACGGATGAAATCAAAGCTATATAAAGTGCTTCACCCAGTAATGGGCCGATCAATGGTTCAACACGTAATGGACCAACTAACCGCATTAGAATTGGATCAAGTTATTACAGTTGTTGGTCACGGAGCTGAAAAAGTAAAAGAAGAATTAGGAGAGGCAAGCGCCTTTGTCTTACAAGAGCAACAACTAGGGACGGGTCATGCAGTTATGCAAGCAGAAGATCTCTTGAAAAATCAAGAAGGTGTGACGCTCGTTGTTTGTGGTGATACACCTTTACTAACACAAAAAACACTGGAAGAAATGTTTAGCTATCACCAAAATAAACAAGCAAAAGTTACTGTATTAACAACAACGATAGATGACCCAACAGGTTATGGTCGCATTATTAGAAATGATGCAGGTGATGTTTCGAAAATTGTTGAACAAAAAGATGCGTCAAAAGAAGAACTTGAGGTCAAGGAAGTTAATGCAGGAACGTACTGTTTTGATAATAACTTTTTATTTACGGCTTTACAAAGTGTGTCTAACGACAATGCACAAGGGGAATATTATTTACCGGATGTAATAGAAATCGCGAAAAACAATCATCAGACAGTAGCAGCTTTTCAAACAACGGATACAGATGAAACGCTAGGTGTGAATGATCGTCTCGCTTTAAGCGAGGCGGAACGTATAATGAAACAGCGCATTAATCGGGAACATATGAAAAATGGTGTGACCATTATTGATCCGCTAACAACTTATATTGCCCCAACAGTAAAGATTGCCCCAGACGTTGTGGTTGAACCAGGTACAACGATTAAAGGGTATTCAGTTATTGGGACAGACAGTATTATTGGACCAAACAGTGAAATCGCAGATAGTGAAATTGGCCAAAGTTCAAAAATTCTTCACAGTGTGGTACATGAAAGTAAAGTAGGTAATCGAGTCAATATTGGGCCGTTTGCCCATGTCAGACCCGCATCAGATATTCGTGACGATGTTAAAGTTGGTAACTTCGTTGAAGTTAAAAAATCAGTGATTGATGACAGTAGTAAAGTCTCTCACCTCAGCTACATTGGAGATGCTGAGATAGGTAAAAATGTGAATGTTGGTTGTGGCTCTATTACGGTCAATTATGATGGTGCGAATAAATATAAGACGATCATCGAAGATGATGTATTCGTTGGATGCAATACAAACCTTATTGCGCCGATTACTGTTGGTCGAGGTGCACTTGTTGCGGCAGGATCAACTATTACTAAAGATGTGCCGGAAGTGGCTTTGTCAATTGCACGAGCAAGACAAGTAAATAAAGATGGTTACGCAAAAAAACTTAATAAATTACTAAAATAATCATTGAATTATTTAACATAACAATCAAATTAAATGGAGGTCTGACAGAATGTCTGTTGATTATCAAGATCGTAAATTAAAGGTGTTTTCACTGAGTTCAAATCAGGAATTAGCAAAAGAGGTGGCTGACCATATTGGTGTACCACTCGGAAAGAGTTCAGTGACATCATTTAGTGATGGTGAAATCCAAATTAATATTGAAGAGAGTATTCGTGGATGTGATGTGTATATTATTCAATCAACATCAGCCCCAGTTAACCAGCACTTAATGGAGCTTTTAATTATGATTGATGCATTAATGCGTGCATCAGCAGCGACTATTAATGTTGTGATGCCTTACTATGGTTATGCTCGTCAGGACCGTAAAGCACGTGCGCGTGAACCGATTACAGCAAAACTCGTAGCAGATATTATTCAAGAAGCAGGTGCTGATCGTGTTATTACACTTGACTTACACGCACCGCAAATCCAAGGATTCTTCAATATTCCAGTAGACCAATTAGTTGGTGTGCCAATTTTAGGTGATTACTGGAGCGAGAAAAACTTAGAAGATGTTGTTATCGTTTCACCCGATCATGGTGGTGTAAGTCGTGCTAGACAACTTGCAGAGCGTTTGAAAGCGCCGATTGCGATTATTGATAAACGTCGTCCCCGTCCTAACGTGTCAGAAGTGATGAACATCGTTGGTAAAGTTGACGGAAAGACAGCGATTTTAATTGATGACATGATTGACACTGCAGGAACAATTAGTTTAGCAGCACAAGCGCTTATGGAAAATGGCGCAAAAGAAGTTTATGCGTGCTGTACGCACCCAGTCCTTTCAGGTCCAGCTATTGAGCGTATCAATAATTCTCCTATTAAAGAACTTGTGGTGACAAACTCAATTGTACTGCCTAAAGAAAAACAAATTGATAAAGTTGTTGTTTTATCAGTAGCACCACTTATTTCAGAGGCGATTATTCGTGTTCATGAAGAGTTGTCTGTCAGTGTCTTATTCGATTAATTTAGATATATATGTTTAATGGGTCATCTTTTTGGGAATACACTCTAGTAGAATCGCTTCTTTATACATGCTTAGATAAACTTTAAGCTTATCGATTCTAACATTTGTTAGATAGAAAAAGAACGAAATTTATTGGAGGTTGACACTTATGGTAGTCAAATTAAAAGCAGAACGAAGAGATGATTTAAAGAAATCAAGCACGAAAGCAATTCGTGACAAAGGATTTATTCCTGCGGTTGTTTATGGTAAAGCGAAAGATACGATGACCGTTCAGGTTGACAGCATTGAATTACTTAAAACAGTACGCGATGAAGGGCGTAATGCGATTATTAGTTTAGATGTAGAAGGCGCATCTGTAGATGTGATGCTGCATGATTATCAAGTAGAACCTATAAAAAATCAACTTGTCCATGCGGATTTCTATATTGTTGATATGAAACAAGAGATGGATGTTCTTGTACCTGTTCACCTAGAGGGTGAAGCAAAAGGACAAAAAGAAGGTGGCGTATTACAACAGCCTCAATATGAATTGGAAGTACGCGCAAAACCAGCGGATATTCCAGAAGAAATTTTAATCGACATTTCTGACTTAGGAGTCGGCGACTCAATTATGGTATCAGACCTTAAAGATGGTAAAAACTATGAAGTCTTAGAGGATGAAAATATGACAATTGTTGCTGTAACGGCGCCGGATCAAGTAGAAGATTTAGAAGCAGATGAACAACAGGAAGCGGTTGAGCCTGAACTCGTTGGGCAAAAAGGTAGCGACGAAAAAGAATAGACGTTACAGGGAAATATCAGATAACTATATATCACTAATGAGAGCTTGGGTAGCTTCTGTTATCCAAGCTCTTGTTGTGTGAAATTCAAACAATAGCTCTTTCTTTTTCATAAAAAAAGAAGTAGAATGGAAGTCAGATATAACCAACTGGAGGATGTTAGATAAATGAAACTGATTGTTGGGCTGGGGAACCCTGGTCGCAAATATAAAGATACTCGACACAACGTCGGCTTTATGGTTATCGATGAGCTAGCAAAGCGTCATGGATGGGGACTAAATAAAAAGAAATTCCAAGGGCATTTTGCCTATGAATTATTAGGGACTGATAAAGTTATTCTATTAGAGCCACAAACATATATGAATTTATCAGGGGATAGTGTAAAACCACTCGTTGATTTTTATGAAATCGCACCAGAAGATATTGTTGTTGTTTATGATGATTTAGACTTACCAACAGGGAAGGTGCGCTTAAGACAAAATGGTGGCCATGGCGGACATAATGGGATTCGTTCAATGATTGATCAGCTCGGTACGAAAAATTTTAATCGAGTAAGAATCGGTATTGATCGTCCTAAGGAAGGTTTAACAGTGACAGACCATGTGTTAGGACGTTTTACTAAGTCAGAGCGCCAACTCATTGATCAAAGCATTTTGCACGCGGCACAAGCATGTGAAGCCTTTATTACAGAAGATTTTCAGACGGTCATGAATAAGTATAACTAAGTTACTGCGTTTCGTTATGCTGTAAAGCCAAGAACCCTCTTAGTCATTGACTAATGAGGGCTAGTTGTATTGGCTATAAGGATTCGACAGCTTCCGTGCCAAGGCGACAGAAATAGTCTGTATTTTTGGCCTTATATTATTTTAAAAAGATAAATATATAAGATGACAGCTTTGGGTGCTTTTACCAAAGCGTTTTAACATGTTCGAAGAGAAAATTAAAGGAGGGGATTAGTCTTGCGAGAGATGAATCATTATTTATTAACATACGACGATGTTTTGTCAATGGTTGCTGGTGTCAACAATGGTATGAATGAACAACAAGTCTCAGGACTCCCAGGTTCGGCTAGAAGTCTATGGATGGCTACAATCCAACAAGCAGTAAAAAAACAAGCAATCATTGTGACACATCATTTAACCCAGGCGCAACAATTGGTTGATGATTTAGCCGATTTGATTGGCCAAGATGAAGTTTTTTTATATCCCGTAAATGAGTTAATTGGTACGGAACTGAGTGTGGCATCACCAGAATTAAAAAGTCAGCGAATTAAAGCGCTCGCAGATTGGACTAAAAAAGAAAGTGGCGTTCTCATTGCGCCTGTTGCTGCTTTAAAGCGGGTTTTACCTCCAAAGGACTACTGGGAAAAGTTCACGCTAAGTTTTGCGCTTGGCGAAGATATCCCTTTGAATCAGGCGTTAACACAATTAGTATTAATGGGGTATGAACGTGTCGATATGGTTGAAGCGCCAGGTGAGTTTAGTATGCGTGGAGGTATTCTAGATGTCTATCCAATGACGGAAGAAAACCCCCTCAGAATAGAGTTTTTTGATGAAGAAGTTGATTCAATTCGCTATTTTCAAGCCGATTCCCAGAGGTCGCTACACAAACTAAACGAGGTTTTTATCTATCCAAACACAGAACGGTTATTAACAGATGAAGACCGCTTAAAGTTAATAGACACATTGAAAACTAAGCGAGTAGATCAACTTAAGATTATGCAAGAAGCTGAAGCGAAGGCGAAGTTTGAAGCAATGCTTGAGAGAGAAATTGATGCACTAGAGAATAACCAAACATTTGATGATATATATAAATACAACCAGTGGTTTTACGATCAACCGGGTAGTTTAGTGCGTTATTTAGCTGATGATGGGCTTATTTTTATGGATGAGCTCGGGCGTATTAACGAAACGCTTGACCAACTCGATCACGAAGAACAGGAGTGGATTGAATCACTGCTTATGCATCAACGTCTTTTTTCTCACCTCAAACTTTCTTATGGACGAGAAGATATCGAAGCTCAAGCAAAACAACAAAAGATTTATTTGTCTATTTTTATGCGTCAGTTCCCACATACAAAGCCTGGGAACATTATCAATGTTCAAGCGCGTGATATGCAGGAGTTTCACGGTCAGATGCCACTCTTAAAGAAAGAAATAGTGCGCTATAAGAAAAGCGATTACTCTGTTGTATTTATGGTACGTACACCAGAGCGTGCAGAGAAAGTACAAGCGATTTTAAAAGATTATCAAATAGAAGCAGGTTTGGCAGACGAGACGACATCACTGCCTACAAAGCAACCTGTGATTATGATTGGCCAATTAGATCACGGATTTGAGCTTCCCCTACACAAATTAGCGGTAATTACGGATAGAGAATTATTTAAATCACGCGTAGCGGCAAGAAAAAAAAGCCCTAAAAAAATGAATAATGCAGAGCGAATCAAGAGTTATCAAGAGTTGAAAGTGGATGACTATGTCGTTCACGTTAATCACGGAATTGGTCAATTTATTGGTGTGGAAACACTGGAAATTCAGGGGATGCATAAAGACTTTATGTTAATCCAATATACCGGTGATGATAAGTTGTACGTTCCGATTGACCAAATTGATCTGGTGCAAAAGTATGTTGGCTCAGAAGGAAAAGAACCGAAACTCTATAAACTGGGTGGTTCTGAATGGAAAAAAGTTAAACGGAAAGTACAATCCAAAGTGGAGGATATCGCCGATGATTTAATTAAGTTGTATGCGGAACGAGAAGCATCGGTCGGCTATCAATTTAGTGAAGACCATTTAATGCAACGTGAATTTGAAGATGCTTTTCCTTATCAAGAAACAGATGATCAGATAAGAAGTATTGAGGAAATCAAACAAGATATGCAGAAAGCTCGACCGATGGACCGATTATTGTGTGGTGATGTTGGTTATGGAAAAACGGAAGTGGCTCTTCGGGCAGCGTTTAAAGCTATTGCGGAAGGTAAACAGGTTGCTTTTTTAGTGCCGACAACCATTTTAGCTCAACAACATTTTGAGACAGCATTGGAGCGATTTCAGGATTTTCCAGTTGAAATCAGCATCCTAAGTCGATTTCGAACACGTAAGCAGCAGACACATGCTTTAAAGGGGCTTAAAGATGGGTCAGTAGACTTGATTATTGGTACACATCGTCTGTTGTCTAAAGATGTTCAATATAAAGATTTAGGGCTATTAATCGTCGATGAAGAGCAGCGCTTTGGTGTGAAGCATAAGGAGAAAATTAAAACATTAAAAGCAAATGTAGATGTCCTAACGTTAACTGCTACACCAATTCCTCGTACACTTCATATGTCGATGTTAGGTGTTAGGGATTTATCCGTTATTGAAACGCCACCAGCAGATAGGTTCCCGATTCAAACGTATGTAGTGGAGTACAATCCATTATTATTGCGTGAAGCGATTGAAAGAGAAACCGGTCGTGGAGGTCAAGTGTTCTTCCTCTACAACCGCGTAGAAACAATAGAACAAAAAGCAAGAGAAATTGAAAGTTTAGTGGAAGGCGTGCGCGTTGGTGTCGCTCACGGTCAAATGAATGAAACGGAACTTGAGAACGTTATGCATGCGTTTTTGAACCGGGAATACGATGTTTTAGTGAGTACGACCATTATTGAGACCGGTGTGGACATTCCTAACGTTAACACCTTAATTGTTGACCGAGCTGACCGCATGGGATTAAGTCAGTTGTACCAATTGCGTGGACGTGTTGGTAGAAGTAATCGCATAGCATATGCTTACTTTACCTATTTACCCGATCAAGTATTAACAGAGGTGGCGACAAAAAGATTACAAGCAATCAAAGAGTTCACCGAACTTGGCTCTGGATTTAAAATTGCGATGCGAGATTTATCTATTCGTGGAGCGGGTAACATCCTCGGGGCTCAACAACATGGGTTCATTGAGTCCGTTGGTTTTGACCTTTATTCTGAGATGTTGAAAGAGGCGGTTGAACGACGGAAACAAGGTCTAACAGGTGAAACGGTGGAAGTGATCAATCCAGAGTTACAGTTGAAAATCGACGCTTACATACCAGATATGTATATTTCTGATGGTAAGCAAAAAATTAATATGTATAAACGCTTCCGAGCTGTTGAACATGAAGAGGATTTAATTGATTTAAAAGAAGAATTAGTTGACCGTTATGGGGATTATCCGATTGAAGTTGAAGCGCTAATCGATGTCACTGAACTACGGATGTATGCTAAGCGTGAGAAAGTTGAGTTAATTAAAGAGCAAAAAAATAATATGTTTGTGACACTCGCAAAGAGTGCTACCCGTAACTTGTTGTTTGATAAACTAGCAAGTTATGTGGATGATTTTGGCCGAATGTTAAAATTTAAATTTGAAAATAATCAAGTTATCTTCACCTTTACTTTTGATAAACGTTCTCAAAATGATCGTTACAGTTACATTAAAGGATTACTTTTAGCACTGAAAGATTTTAAAAACGACTGACGTATATTTTTCACCTTTCTTACCCACACTAATCTCAGAAATGATGAAGAAGAGGGGAAAAAGGATGAAGGCGACAGGCATTATTAGGCGAATCGATGATTTAGGTCGTGTGGTGATTCCTAAGGAAATCAGACGCCATTTGCGTATTAGGGAAAGTGATCCATTAGAGATCTTTGTGCAACATCAAAATGAAATTGTATTAAAGAAATATTCACCGGTCGAAGCTCTAGAAGATCTTGCGTTGCCTTATTTGCGGAGCATTCACCATGAGCTTTCTTATCCAGTGATGTTGATGGACCGAGAACAGTTTATCTTAGGTGTAGGATCAGAGACAAAAGACCATTTGCATCAACCAATCTCTAGGCAGTTAGAAGGTTTTATTGATGGAAGAAAGTTCGTTAAGACAACATCAAAAGAAACACTAGAACTAAGAGAAGGTGTGACGCGCGATATACATTACTGCTTTATGCCAATTATCAGCGAGAGTCATCAAGTAGGTGCTATATTGGTTTTTAGTGAAGAGGGCCCTTTGCCAGAGATAGTGAGACACATATTAAATATATTTGTTCACTTTTTAAAAATGCAGTTAGAAATATAAAAACACGCGTGGTTTTCCACGCGTGTTTTTATGGGTTCGCCCAGCATGAGTGTCTTGGGTGAGAGACTATGAAGGGAGCCGGGCTCAAACACTTACACTGACAGATAGACGTGTCATATAAAGGTACGGCAAAACGGATAAGCCTGCTACACAAGGCGAAATCTCATATTGCCCTCCGTCACGTAATATGACTGAGAGACCGATAGGTCAATTAATGATCTACCTCCTACTCGGTTATGTTTAACATAGAGAAAATCAAGAGATAGTTAAGAACATCTTAAAGGAATATATGTAAAAAAACCCTTAAATAGTTAATGGTCTTTACCGTCATATTCCTCATACGAAGGTTTTACTTGTCAACAGACATTAAACCGGCTAGGATAGTAATAGCACGATGTCTAATGAGTGGGGGAAACAAGATGGAAAAAGAATTAACTGTAGAGAAAGCGCTTAATAACAATGTGGTGATCGCAAAGGACCACGTACTAGATGAAGTCGTCTTGATCGGAAAAGGCATCGGGTTTAATCGTAAAAAAGGGGATATGATTAGTTTGTTTGATGCTGAGAAGACCTTTGTATTAACAGATAAAAAAGAGATGGAACAATATCAAACATTGATTAGACATCAAGACCCTGAGCTTATTGAATTCTTAAATGATATTATCTTTTATATAGAGTCACAAATGGATCAGCCACTCAATGAACACATTCATGTCGCATTGACAGACCACTTAAGCTTTGCGATTAAACGAGCCGGTTCAAACATCCAATTTACTAATCCTTTCTTATTTGAAATTGAATCACTGTATCCAAAAGAGTTTCAAGTGGCGCGTGAAATTGTTAATAAAATCGATCATAAGCTTGGCATTCGATTTCCAGAAGGTGAAACAGGCTTTATAGCTTTGCACATTCACAGTGCCATTACGGACCGCCAAATCCGTGATTTGAATCGGCATCATGAATTAATTGCTTTAATGATCGAACTAATAGAAGAGAACCTAGATGTCAAAATTAATAAGGGTGATGTTAACTACAACCGCTTATTGCAACATTTACATCGTGGGATTGACCGTGTAAATCAAGACAATTTACTTGGTAAAGAACAAAGTTTAAAAAATGTCTTGAAAACGACTTATCCGACATGCTATAATCTTGCATGGAAGTTAGTTAAAGTTATGCAGAAGCAATTAAATAAACCCGTTCATGAGTCAGAAGTATTATATTTAACGATTCATTTGCAGCGGCTTACTAATAAAATGTAAACGTGTTACTGATTCGATCAGGCATGAGTGAAAAAGCATTTATAAGACATAGACAGACGTCTATCCTTTGTGTGCTTTTTTTACTCATGCCTTTTTTATTTTATTATCCTAGGTCAAAATAAATTAGAATCCGGTCAGATCAGATTAAAGCGTCTATATGAAAGATTGTTGATGCATAGAAAAAGGAGGAAATGATTATGTCAAACTTATTTGGGTTCTTACGCAATTTTGGGGATAATATATGCGCCTAACAAATATAAATTCGTTTATTTTTTGAAATTAGGGTTGATAGAGAATTCTTAGACGTAAGAGAGGAAAACTTGCTCTTCCATACAACATGCGTTTAATAGTTTTCAAACGATTAACCTGACCTTCTAGGAAACCATTGTTTTCATCAAGTTCTATGGCATTTAAAGTAGGTGGGAAATCAGATAATAGTCTTGAAATGAAGTGTGTAGTTAATGGATCCTGTCGATCTTTCTCATATAAAATAAGTTCGCGAAACTCT
>NZ_FOWN01000007.1 GCF_900115465.1 Halolactibacillus alkaliphilus | reverse complement strand
AAACAGCTTGTCAAAATAGACAAATGGTTCCCCTCTACAAAAACTTGCTCTAACTGTGGTTTTGTAAAAGAAATCAAATTATCAGAGCGCACTTATCGATGTGATTGTGGATTAAACCTTGATAGAGATTATAATTCAGCACTCAATATCAAAAAAGAAGGTATTCACTTATTAGTAAGTGCCTAATGAAAATATAAACTCTTGGAACAAGAGGGTTAGCTTGGTCAATTTCGTCAGCTATCAAAAGTGGCGATTACCCAAGAAGCCCCCACTTCAAGCAACCCGTAAGGGTGGTAAGTGGTGGGAGTAGTTCACTTAGAGGTCGTTCAATTGACTTAATAAGGGGATTTCCTTAAGATGATAGAAGGTTGAATATACTCAAAAAGTAGTGAGATAGTTAAAGGAAAGAAGTGAAACCAATGATTACATCCGTCTACATTCATATTCCATTTTGTGAAAAGATTTGTCACTACTGTGACTTTACAAAATTCTTTTATGAGGAACAAATGGCCGACGATTACTTAACGGCCTTAGAAAAAGAAATTCATCACTATATAACTTCTCCTAAAAAGAAGATGCGGACTATTTATGTTGGAGGTGGTACTCCAACCGCTTTAAACGAGCGTCAATTGGAGCGATTATTACTACTTATAGCTGATCGATTTGATACAGCTCACGTCTTGGAATATACGTTTGAGGCGAATCCTGGTGATTTGAGTCCAGGTAAAATCGCTTTACTAAAACAATACGGTGTTAATCGTATTTCGATGGGCGTGCAGGTGTTTGATGACGCTTTACTAGAAGAACTCGGACGTTTACATCGCGTACAAGATGTCGATGACAATATTCATTCGCTACTTGCCCATGGAATTAATAATATAAGTATTGACCTTATGTATGGCTTACCTAATCAGACGCTCGCAGGGTTTGAACGAACGTTAAATAAAGCGTTAAGTTATGACTTACCGCATTATTCTTCTTACTCGTTGCAAATCGAACCCAAAACAGTTTTTTATCAACGCTATATGAAGGGGAAATTACACAAGGCACCAGAAGAGTTAGAAGCGTCAATGTTTGAGGTACTATTAAAGAAAATGACGGAAAAAGGCAAGATTCAGTATGAAGTTAGTAACTTTGGGGAACCTGGATATGAATCGCAACATAATTTAACATATTGGGATAATCAGTATTATTATGGATTTGGTGCGGGAGCATCTGGGTATTTACCCCAGGAACGCTACATTAATAACCGTCCGTTCCCAGCATATGTTAAAGCGGTAACCGAAAAAGGAGAAGCGGTCCTTAATCGTGATCCTATTACGATAAAAGAAGAAGTGGAAGAACAAATGTTCCTAGGTTTAAGAAAGCGAGAAGGTGTTAAACGGGAAACGTTCTATCGTCGCTTTGGTTTCCATTTTGATGTTCTTTACGGATCGGCTATTCAAGATTTAGTTGATAAGACATGGATTGAAGATTCAGGAACAGCGATTCGCCTTACAGATCATGGACAATTGTTTGGGAACAGTGTTTTTCAAGCGTTTTTATTAGCTGATGGGATTAATTTAGCAGATTATATTAATTAAATTTATGCAAGTGGATTGACAATTAAGAATGAATTTGATAATTTATTATTAGTATTAGCACTCGAAAGAGTTGAGTGCTAACAGGGGTGAAAAAAATGTTATCGAATAGACAACTCTTAATTTTACAAGTGATTATTGATGAGTTTATCCAAACAGCTCAGCCCATTGGCTCGCGGGCCATTTCTAAAAAAAATCAAGTCACGTTCAGTCCGGCTACCATTCGCAACGAAATGGCAGATTTAGAAGATATGGGTTTTCTAGAAAAAACGCATTCATCTTCAGGTCGTGTGCCGTCTGAAAAGGGTTATCGTTTTTACGTCGATCACTTATTAATGCCGATTGATTTATCACAACGTGATGAAGAAACAATTTCTGGCGTTTTTAATCAAGGCATGGTTGAATTTGAACAGATCATTCAAAATTCTGTGAATGTACTAAGTGAGTTAACGAATTACACATCGATTATTTTAGGCCCGGAAGTTTATGCAACAACGTTAAAGCAAATACAAATCATTCATTTGTCAAAAACCACTGCCGTGGCAATACTTGTGACAAATACGGGTCATGTGGAGCACCGTTCCTTTACGTTACCAAAAGAAATTAACTCATTGGATTTAGAAAAGCTTGTAAACATCTTGAATGACCGATTAGTAGGTGTGCCGATTATTCAATTGCCACAGCGCTTGCAAGTAGAGCTTACCTCAATACTCGATCATTACATTAAAGATGTGGCGACAGCGTTTAACTATCTTAAAGGTGCGCTTTTAGATCAACAGCCGAGTAATTTATATGTCGGTGGTATAACAAATATGTTATTGCAGCCGGAATTTAGTGATGTGGCAAAGATTCATTCGCTCTATTCGGTTATTGAACAAGAGGAAATAATGGCAAATATTTTACGTTCGCAAAATCAAGGGATCCACATTTCGATTGGGCAAGAAAATAAAATTACAGAAATGCAGGATTGTAGCCTTATTACAGCAACGTATACACTTAAGGGACAGCAATTAGGTACGATTGCCTTATTGGGTCCAAAGCGTATGGAGTATTCACGTGTTATTTCTTTATTAGACCGACTGTCAAAAGATATGACAGATACGTTTCATAATTGGTAAACCAGTTAAAAGACAGGCTCTTTTAACATTGGGAATAAATTAGTAACAGAAGCAAAGGGAGGTCAATATAAATGGAAGAAAATAAATCTACACATGTAGATGAAGAAGTTGTTGAGGCATCAGAAGATGATATCGAAGTCATCGATAAAGAGATGGTTTCAGAAGAGTTAGATGTTGAGCCTGAGGCAGTCGTTGACCAAGAAACATTTGATCAGCTTGAAAAGGATTTAGCGATGGCCAAAGATAAGATGCTACGCCTTCAAGCGGAGTATGATAATTTCAGGAAACGTACACAACGGGAAAAAGCAGCGGATTTAAAGTATAAATCGCAAGATTTAGCGACAGAATTATTAACAGTTGTTGATAATTTTGACCGTGCGCTTCAAACAAAACCCGATGCATCATCAATCGAATCATTCTTTGATGGGATGCAAATGGTTTATCGTCAATTGATTCATGCTCTTAACCAAGCGGGTGTTGAAGAAATTGAAACTGAAGGTGAAACTTTCGATCCTAATGTACATCAAGCGGTGATGCAAGTAGAAGATGACCAGTATGAGTCACAAGCAATTGTTGATACGCTTCAAAAAGGCTATCGATTAAAAGACCGAGTAATTAGACCAGCAATGGTAAAAGTAAATCAATAAACAAAAAAACGAATATATATCAAGGAGGACAATAAATCATGAGCAAAATTATTGGTATTGACTTAGGTACAACAAATTCATGTGTGGCTGTTATGGAAGGTGGGGAAGCTAAAGTTATTCCTAACCCAGAAGGAGTGCGCACAACTGCTTCCGTTGTTTCTTTTAAAAATGGTGAGCGTCAAGTAGGGGAAGTAGCTAAGCGTCAAGCGATTACTAACCCAAACACTATTCAGTCGATCAAACGTCATATGGGGACAGACTATAAAGTAGATGTAGATGGTCAAGCATATACACCACAAGAAATTTCAGCAGCGATTTTACAATACATTAAATCATATGCAGAAGATTATCTTGGTGAAAAAGTAGAAAAAGCAGTTGTTACCGTGCCTGCTTACTTCAATGATGCTGAGCGTCAAGCGACAAAAGATGCTGGAAAGATTGCAGGACTTGAAGTAGAGCGTATTATTAATGAGCCTACCGCAGCAGCGCTTGCGTATGGTATTGATAAAGGTGACCAAGATCAAACAATCTTAGTTTATGACCTTGGTGGTGGTACATTTGACGTGTCTATTTTAGATATTGGTGATGGTACATTTGAAGTTGTAGCAACAGCTGGTGATAACCGTCTTGGTGGTGATGACTTCGACCAAGTCATTATTGATTATATGGTTCAAGAGTTCAAGAAAGAAAATGGTATCGACTTATCTAAAGATAAAATGGCTCTGCAACGCTTAAAAGATGCAGCTGAAAAAGCGAAAAAAGACTTATCAGGTGTAGGTCAAACGCAAATTTCACTACCATTTATCACAGCGGGTGAAGCTGGACCATTGCATATGGAAATGAGCTTAACACGTGCAAAATTCGAAGAATTATCAAGTGAGTTAGTTGAACGTACGATGGGACCAACGCGTCAAGCTTTACGTGATGCAGGGTTGAGTGCATCTGATATTGATAAAGTTATTCTTGTGGGTGGTTCTACACGTATTCCAGCTGTCCAAGAAGCTATTAAAAAAGAAACAGGACAAGAACCTTCTAAAGGCGTTAACCCTGATGAAGTGGTTGCTTTAGGTGCAGCTATTCAGGGTGGTGTTTTACAAGGTGATGTAAAAGATGTTGTCCTATTAGACGTAACCCCATTATCATTAGGTATTGAAACAATGGGTGGCGTTACTACTAAATTGATTGAGCGTAATACAACGATTCCAACAAGTCATTCACAAGTATTCTCAACGGCAGCTGATAATCAAACAGCAGTTGATATCCATGTCTTACAAGGAGAACGTGAAATGGCGGCTGATAATAAAACACTTGGTCGCTTCCAGTTAACAGATATTCCAGCAGCACCACGTGGTGTACCGCAAATTGAAGTATCATTTGATATTGATGCGAATGGTATTGTCAACGTAAGAGCAAAAGATTTAGGTACAAATAAAGAACAATCTATTACAATTCAATCATCTTCAGGTCTATCAGAAGAAGAAGTTGAAAAGATGGTAAAAGACGCCGAAGAAAATGCAGAAGCAGATAAAAAACGTCGTGAAGAGATTGATTTACGTAATACGGCTGATCAACTTGTTTTCCAGACAGATAAAACGTTAAAAGATCTTGGGGAAAACATTTCAGATGATGAGAAGCAAAAAGCTGAAGATGCTAAAGAGGCACTTAAAAAAGCACTTGAAGCAGATGATTTAGACGATATTAAAGCTAAAAAAGAAGCGTTGGAGCAAGAAGTTCAAGCTTTATCTACAAAGCTATATGAACAAGCAGCACAACAAGCTCAACAAGCACAAGGTCAAGAACAATCATCAGATGATGATGTAGTTGATGCAGAATATGAAGAGGTTGATGACGAAGAGAAGTAATCTCTTGTACAATGAAAAGTCAAAGTCAAGTCTACTTGGCTTTGACTCTTTTCATGTTTTGCATGTAAAAGGGTGTTGTACTTAATGTTTATCACATGTTATGATACAATTTATGCGAAAGAAGAAGTGACGGGAGTGAAGAGGAATGAGTAAACGAGATTATTATGAGGTGCTCGGACTGGAAAAGAGTGCGTCTAAGGAAGAAATTAAAAAGGCATACCGCAAGCTTGCCCGGAAATATCACCCGGATGTAAACAAGGATACGGATGCTCCAGATAAATTTAAAGAAGCAAAAGAAGCTTATGAAGTATTAAGTAATGAACAAAAACGTGCGCAATATGATCAATTTGGTCATGCTGGTCCGCAACAGCAAGGTTTTGGTGGCGGCTTTGGCGGATTCGGTGGCGGCGATGATTTTGGTGACATCTTTGACATGTTCTTCGGAGGTGGTGGTAGACGTCGTGACCCTAACGCCCCACGTCAAGGAAATGACTTGCAATATACAATGGTATTAAACTTTGAGGAAGCTATTTTCGGTAAGGAAACGGATATTTCCATACCTAAAGAGGAAGATTGCTCAACGTGTCAAGGGTCTGGGGCAAAGCCAGGAACAAAACCAGAAACATGTCAACATTGTCACGGCTCTGGCCAGTTAAACGTGGAACAAAACACACCATTTGGTCGTGTTGTTAATAAACGCGTGTGTCATCACTGCCAAGGTACAGGAAAAGAAATTAAAGAAAAATGTCCAACATGCCATGGTCAAGGACGCGTCAAAAAGCAAAAGAAAATTCATATTAAGATTCCAGCTGGGATTGACGACGGTCAACAAATTCGTGTAGCAGGTAAGGGAGAAGCAGGTGTCAACGGTGGACCAAGCGGAGACCTTTACGTTGTTGTTCAAGTTAAGCGTCATGAATTCTATCAACGCGAAGGCGATCATATCTTCTGTGAGATGCCGATCACTTACTCACAAGCAGCGTTAGGTGATGAAATCGAAGTACCAACTGTTCATGGCAAGGTTAAGTTAAAAATACCTGCTGGAACACAAAACGGCAAAACGTTTAGACTTAAAGGAAAAGGGGCGCCAAATGTTAGAGGTTATGGCCAAGGTGACCAACATGTGAAAATTCGTGTAGTCACACCAACGAATTTAAGCGAACGACAAAAGGAATTGTTAAGAGAATTTAATGAAATTAGCGGGAATGACCCGATGGATGAACATGAAGATTCGTTTTTCAGTCGAGTAAAACGTGCCTTTAAGGGTGAGTAAATATAGAAAAGAGAGTGATTGTCATGAATTGGTCTGAACTATGTATTCATACTACAAATGAAGCCATTGAACCGATATCTAATATTTTGCATGAAGCTGGTGCGAGCGGGGTCGTTATTGAGGATAAAGCAGACTTATTAAAAATACGTGAAAATGTTTTTGGTGAGATATATGATTTAAATCCAGATGATTATCCCGAAGAAGGTGTTGTACTCAAAGCCTACTTGCCGATGAATAGTTTTTTAGGGGAAACAGTTGATCAAATTAAACAGACAATCAATCAGTTAATCGCCTATGATATCGACTTGGGGCTTAACACCATTTCTATTAGTGAAGTCAATGAAGAGCAGTGGGCGACAGCCTGGAAAAAATATTATAAACCAGTGAAAATTTCAAATCATATTACCATTACACCAACATGGGAAGATTATAAACCCGTACGTGAAAATGAATTAATTATTGAATTAGACCCTGGTATGGCCTTTGGGACAGGTACGCACCCCACAACTGTCTTGAGTATCCAAGCCATTGAACAGTTTTTAAAAGAAGGTCATACAGTCATTGATGTAGGAACCGGTTCAGGTGTATTAAGTATTGCTGCGGCGAAGTTAGGTGCTAGTCATATTGATGCCTACGATTTAGATGAGGTTGCTGTGAATTCTGCTCGAATCAATACGAAATTAAATAAAGTTCATGACCAAGTGACAATTAAACAAAACAATTTACTTGAAGGTGTAACTAAAGCGGTAGATATTGTTGTAGCAAACATTTTAGCAGAAATAATTCTTCTGTTTGAAAAAGCGGCTTATCGGGCATTAAAACCAGGTGGTTACTTTATCACCTCAGGGATTATTATGCAGAAAAAAGAAGCTGTAAAACAGGCGTTGATCGATGCAGGATTTCATATTGTGGAAATCAATCAGATGGAAGATTGGATAGCTATTGTTGCACAAAAACCAGAAAATCAATAGTAGGTGAGAACTGATGCAATATTATTTCGTAAAAAGTAATCAATGGATACATGATACAGTAACGATTACAGGAGACGATTATCATCATATTGTCAATGTGATGCGTAAAAAAGTTGGCGACTATGTTATCTGCAGTCATCCAGAAGGATTCCAAGCGCGCTGTAAAATCATAGATATAACAGATTGTGTGAAACTAAGTGTGGTGGACACGTTAGAGAGTGATACAGAGTTGCCTGTTGATGTAACAATTGTTCAGGGATTACCTAAAGGTGATAAATTGGAATGGATCGTGCAAAAAGCAACGGAGCTTGGCGCACGGTCTTTTGTGCCGTTTAATGCCGTTCGATCAGTTGTTAAATGGGACAATAAAAAACAAGCTAAAAAAATACAACGGCTTGAAAAAATTATTAAGGAAGCTAGTGAGCAATCACACCGTCAACGACTACCCGAGATTCACGCTGTCCAATCATTAAAAGATATTGTAGAATTAAGTAAGGGGTATGACCATCTATTTATGGCCTATGAAGAAACGGCACGTGAACTCGTATCGAAAAAACTTTATTCGCATTTTGGAGCGGTTTCTAAAGGTGATCGTCTTTTAGTTGTAATCGGTCCAGAAGGTGGTTTAGATGAACGTGAAGTGACTACTTTTTATGAGGCAGGTTTTATACCTGTGCGTTTGGGTCCTAGAATCTTAAGGACAGAAACCGCCCCGTTATACTTATTATCAGCATTATCCTACCATTTTGAAGAAACGGAGTGAGAAGATGACAACAGTTGCTTTTCATACATTGGGGTGTAAAGTAAATCAATATGAAACAGAAGGTATTTGGCAATCATTTAAGGAACAAGGTTATGACCGGGTTGACTTTGAGTCAATTGCGGATGTGTATGTGATTAATACGTGTACTGTCACAAATACTGGCGATAAGAAATCACGTCAAGTCATTCGCCGTGCGATTAGAAAAAATCCTGAAGCTGTGGTTTGTGTGACGGGGTGTTATGCGCAAGTTTCACCAGGTGAAGTAATGGAAATTCCAGGTGTCGACGTTGTTGTAGGAACGCAAGATCGTGGGAAAATGATTGATTTCATTGAAGAGCACAAAGAGACGCGTGTGCCGGTTAATGGCGTGTCAAATATTATGAAAAATCGTGTGTTTGAAGAAATGGACGTTCCAGATTTTTCTGATCGCACACGGGCGAATTTAAAAATTCAAGAAGGATGTAATAATTTCTGTACATTCTGTATTATTCCGTGGTCAAGAGGTTTGTTGCGATCTAGAGACCCAGAGAACGTTTTAAAACAGGCACAACAGCTTGTTGATGCTGGCTATAAAGAAATTGTGTTAACCGGTATTCATACCGCAGGCTATGGTGAAGACCTTTCTGAGTATGATTTTGCTGATCTTTTAAGTGACCTTGAGACAAAAGTTAAGGGACTAAAAAGGATACGTATTTCATCTATTGAAGCAAGCCAAATTACTGAGAAAGTTATGCAAGTGATCGATCAATCAGAAAAAATAGTAAGACACTTGCATGTGCCGCTTCAGGCCGGTTCAGATAATGTATTAGAACGGATGCGTCGTAAATATACAACAGCTTTTTATAAGTCGCAAATTGATCGTTTAAAACAAGCGCTTCCAGGTTTGGCTGTGACCTCTGATGTGATTGTTGGATTCCCAGGTGAGACAGAAGAAGAATTTATGGAAACGTATCGTTTTATTCAAGAGGTTGGTTTTTCTGAGTTGCATGTCTTTCCTTATTCAAAAAGAACAGGAACACCGGCAGCAAAAATGGATAATCAAGTAGACGATGAAACAAAAAATAAACGCGTGCACCAACTCATGGCCTTATCTGAACAACAAGCAAAAGAATACGCCTCACTTTATGAGGGCGAACTAATTGAAGTCATTCCAGAGGAAGTAGAAAAAACCGACGCGGGGGAGTATGTACTTACCGGCTATTCAGATAATTATATGCGCCTTAGCTTTAAAGGTGAACCGGCAATGATTGGTGAAATTGTTAAGGTAAAACTTACAAAAGCAGGTTATCCTATCAACGAAGGTGAATTTGTTCGCGTGATGTCAGAGTCGCATTTATCCGAGGTTTGACTTAGTGCTCATGGTCAATGCCCGCGCTTTTTTGCTAAAGTTCGAGGTTGTTTGAAAACAAAGCATTGACCTTGAAATATCTATATATTATAATGTCATAGAGACATTTCACAGCTCATGGCTAAAATGTCCTATTAAAAATGTTGGATGCTTCGGAGGGAGGGAAATTAGCATGTCAAATACAACTCGCGTTCGTAAAAACGAGTCTCTTGAAGATGCTCTTCGTCGCTTTAAACGCAGTGTGTCAAAATCAGGTACATTGTCAGAATATCGTAAGCGTGAATTTTATGAAAAACCTAGCGTAAGACGTAAGAAGAAATCTGAGGCGGCTAGAAAGCGTAAGTAATAAACGATAAGAAGTTTGTTTTCTTATAAAGAGGGTGTAGAATTTAATGTCATTGTTAGAAACTTTAAACCAAGATATGAAAAATGCAATGCGTAATAAAGAAAAGCAAAAGCTAAGTACTATTCGCATGGTAAAAGCTTCACTACAAAATGAAGCAATTAAACTTGGTAAAGATGCATTATCAGAAGAAGAAGAACTGACAGTTTTAGCACGTGAGCTAAAACAACGTAAGGATTCCCTCCGTGAATTTAAAGAAGCTGGACGCGATGACCTTGTTGAAAATCTTAATGTCGAAATTGAGTTTTTACAAGACTATATGCCAGAGCAGCTATCAGATGAAGAGCTTGAAGCCATTGTTATTGAAACAATTGAACAACTTCAAGTAACGTCAAAGCAAGAGATGGGTAAAGTGATGGGTGCGCTTATGCCGAAAGTTAAAGGCAAAGCGGATGGAACACAAGTAAATCAATTCGTTCAAAAACATTTATCATAAATATTACGAAATCTCACAAAGAGAAGACCTTATTCTTAGGAATAAGGTTTTTTTCTTTTTATAAATTTTCTGATTGAAATAACGATATTTTTTGATATTTACATGATATACTGATACCATAGTATGGTAAGGTTCTTCATTATTGACATTTATAAGAAGGAGGTGGTGAGATGAAGCGATTCATTATCCAAATTTTATGCGGTTTATTAGCTGTTTTTACGCTTTTAGTTGTTATTGATTTAGATGTTGTATCGGCGGATGGTGAAACAGTTTATGTGATTCCTATCGAAAATGAAGTTGAGAGAGGTTTGGGTGCATTTTTGAATCGTGCGATTAGAGAAGCGCGTGAAGCTAATGCGGATCATATTATTTTTGAAATTAACACGCCTGGCGGACTAGTAGAAGCAGCAAATGATATTGGTGAATTACTGCAGTCTGTTGAGATTGATACAACGGCCTATATCCGTTCGCGTGCATTGTCGGCGGGTTCCTACATTGCATTATTCTCAGATTATATTTATATGTCGCCTCAAGCAACAATAGGGGCAAGTGGTATCATCACAGGTGATGGTAATGCTGCTGATCAGAAAGCGCAGTCTTATTGGCGTGAGGCGATGGGAAGTGCTGCTGAGGCAGGTGGACGAGATAGACTTTACGCAGAAGCTATGGCAGACGCTTCTATTGATCTACCGGAGTTTAATGCACCAGAAGGTTCTTATTTAACGCTTGGACCAACAAGAGCGCTTGAGGTCGGCTATTCTAATGGGACAGTTAACTCAAGGCAAGAAGTTCTCGATGCCCTTGATTTATCAACAGCAACAATTGTCGAAGTGAACCAGCGACCAGCCGAGACGCTGGCACGCTTTTTAACAAACTCAATTGTTGTGTCGATTTTATTATCCCTCGCAGGTATTGGGCTTGTTGTTGAGTTGTATTCACCAGGATTTGGTGTTGCGGGCTCTATTGGTGTTATATCATTGATCCTGTTTTTCTACGGTCATTTAATTGCAGGACTTGCGGGTTATGAAGTATTCGTCCTATTAATTATTGGTCTCGCGCTAATTATTGTCGAGTTCTTTGTTCCTGGTGGTATACTGGGAGGTTTGGGGGCTATGAGTATTGTGGTTAGTTTATTTATGGCAACGGATAATATATTTGCTTTAAGTCTAAGCTTATTAATTGCCATTAGTTTAACCATTTTTGTCGCAATATTCTTGTATAAGCGAATCGGTTTACAAAAAGGATTATTGCGTTACATCATTTTATCAGACCGTGAAACAGTCGATAAAGGATACGTATCATCTGTGAGTCGCGAACAATTAATTGGTTTAAAAGGACGCGCGCTCACACCACTTAGACCTTCAGGTACAGGTTTATTTGAAGGGGAACGTCTGGACATTATTTCTGTCGGAAACTTTATCAATCAAGAAGATCCGATTGAGATTATTTCAGTCAATGGTTCGCGTATTGTCGTTAAAAGAATTGAAGAGGAGGAAGTTTAGTATGGATCAGTCATTTAATACAGTTGGTGATTTTTTACCACTTATTTTAATCGGTATTATTATCATTGCCTTTGTTGTTTTGTTAACGTTTATCCCGGTTGCATTATGGATTAGTGCGTTAGCGGCAGGAGTTAAAGTAAGTATTTTCACACTCGTTGGTATGCGCTTGCGTCGGGTTGTACCAAGCCGTGTCATCAACCCGTTAATTAAAGCACACAAAGCAGGTGTTGATGTTAATACGAATCAACTTGAATCCCACTATTTAGCTGGTGGTAACGTCGATAGGGTAGTGAACGCTTTAATTGCCGCACAGCGTGCGAATATCGAACTGAGCTTTGAACGAGCGGCAGCGATTGATTTAGCTGGGCGTGACGTGTTACAAGCGGTTCAGATGAGTGTAAACCCTAAAGTAATTGAAACGCCATTTATTGCAGGTATTGCAATGGATGGGATTGAAGTAAAAGCAAAAGCGCGTATTACTGTTCGTGCGAATATTGACCGTCTTGTTGGTGGTGCTGGTGAAGAAACCGTCATTGCTCGTGTTGGGGAAGGTGTAGTTAGTACGATAGGTAGTTCAGTATCGCATAAAAAAGTACTGGAAAATCCTGATTCTATCTCTACTAATGTATTAAATCGTGGTTTAGATGCTGGTACAGCATTTGAAATTCTCTCGATTGATATAGCAGATGTTGATATCGGTAAAAATATTGGTGCGATTTTACAAACGGACCAAGCGGAAGCTGATAAAAATATCGCACAAGCTAAAGCAGAAGAGCGCCGTGCCATGGCTGTAGCGACCGAACAAGAAATGGTTGCTCGTGTACAAGAAATGCGCGCGAAAGTAGTGGAAGCAGAAGCGGATGTTCCTTTAGCTTTAGCTGAAGCTTTGCGAAGTGGAAACATGGGTGTCATGGATTATATGAACTACCGTAATATCGGTGCTGATACTGATATGAGAGATTCTATCGGTAAAATGTCTGGCGAAGATACGGATGAAGAATAATTTCCATAAGTCAAAAATGAAGTGGATGTGATGATATGGAAGATATTATAATTCCATTGATTAGTTTCGTACTTATTATTGGTACAAGTCTATTGAAATCGCGTTCTGATAATAATAAGAAGTCTGATAAACAAACACAGATTAAACCTAAACAAAGACCGTCAGTTTATGAAACTGTCCCAAAAGAGCCAATATACGCTGATCAGGTAAAAACAGATGAACCCTCTGTTAGTACAAATGCGATGGAGGATCAATTGGCAGACTTACGGAAGAAACTTGCTGTTGATACGAGAAAAGAAACGCAACGTAAAATGAGAGATTCAAAGCAGAAAATTGATCGAATTGCTAGTGAACAAAAAATAGCGGTTCAAAAGACTGTTAAGCGATCCCCCATTGCTCTGAGAAGTCAATTAACGAAAAGTGGTTTGAAACGAAGCATTATAATGGCAGAGGTTTTATCGCCTCCCCGTGCTAAGAAACCTTTTGGATCAGGTAGATAATTAAAAGCTCTAAATATGGCTAAACGCCGTATTTAGAGCTTTTTTGATGTGATGATGAGGCAAAAGGTGCTTTTAACTCGGTACTTAGATGAATACTAGGGCATAATTAATAATGTTAGACATACACTATGTGTAAAGATTATAGAGAAATTAGGTGGAATAATGACGCGCTTATTTACCTCTATTAAAGAATTCAATCACTTGAGTCACCTACCGAAGATCACGTTAATTGGCGATCAAACGCTCATTGTACAGGTGTTTAAAAAATTGTTGATATTGACTGATCGACATATAGAAATCCAATTAGAGTCCCATATACTTATCATCACGGGTCAATCACTCATCGTTGATCAGTTTACATTGGACTTTCTGGTGATTCAGGGGCTTTTTACAGGATTAGAATTTAAGGAGGGGTGTAGTGATGGTCCGACTAAAAGAGATTAAAATAAGTGTTAAAGGAACCGATAAAGCCCTGAAGAGTTATTTACAAGCGATGAGATTGAAAAACATGACACTCACCCAACTTCAACGTGTTGAAGGGGGGCTAACTTTTTTTATAAGTAGCAACGACATTATACACTTAAAGCGTATTAAGCGACATGGCGTAAAAGTATATTTTACTGATCGATCGCATGTAATGAAATGTCGTCAATGGTTGATGAGTAATGGTCACGTTATTTGTATGAGTTTAGCAAGTATTCTACTCGCTGTTTTTTTATATCACACTTTATGGTTTGTTGAGATTGATGTCAAAAACCCTTATGATGAAGCTATCATTCTTAATCATTTACGTGCGATGGACATAGCGCCACTAAAGTTAAAGAAAAACTTACCTTCCGCACAGCAAGTATCACTGGACTTAAAAAAAGCACTGCCACAATACCGTTTTTTTGATATTGGCATAATGGGAGGTATTTATCAAATAGTCGCTTTAGAAGATACTCTAAAAGAAAACTTGAATGGTGCTACATATCAATATAAATCACCAAAAAAAGGTATGGTCACTTCACTGATTGTATATCAAGGGAGGAGGTGTGTGGAAGTTAATCAACTTGTTGAAAAAGGAGAAGTACTAATTACAGGAGAATTGAATGAAAAGTTTACTGACGAAATAGCCTCGGAAAAACTTGAATCAACAAGAATACCTATAAAAGCAGAATTAGAACTTAATACGTGGCTAAAAGTAACAGCAACTTATCATATTAAGCAGCTGTTTTTTCATGATATTGGTGAGGAGACCACCTCTTATTTATTGAGAATCAATGATTGGTCATTTCCTTTAGGCTTAAACGATCAGGATACTAGTGAAGAGGTCCTCTCGAAAAAACAGCTGTTATACATACGACCACTAAAGTTGACGCTTGAAAAAATACGAAGGCAAACTATAAGTGGACAAACGCAAAATGTCACTGAAAGTGAGGTGTACCTTCTTGCGCAAAAGCAAATCGCTCAAAATGTATTAAACCAACCAAACGTTGAAAAGATTATGGATGAAAAAGTTTTGCATCAATCGATTGAGAATGGTAAAGTAAACGTGACCATCTTTTTTTCAGTGAATGAAAGCTATAGAATTGAATGAAATTATTGAGGGAGTTAATTTATGACACAGCTAATTGATTTAATTTTTAAAGACCACGATGAAGCACAACGTCTATTTGGTTCAGAGGACCGACACCTTCATCTTATTGAAGATAAATTAAATGTGACTATCATTACGCGTGGCGAACAAGTACGAGTAGGTGGAGACCAACGGGTTTCTGAAATTGTTGAAAGTGTATTAAAAGTATTGATTGATGTGATTCGACAAGGAAATACGGTTACAGATCGGGATGTTATCTATGCCGTGGAACTTGCATTAAAGGGGCGCATCGATGAATTTCATCGGTTGTTTGAAGAGGAAATTATGCGTTCTCATTTGGGACAACCTATCCGTGTAAAAACGATTGGTCAGCGAGAATATGTCAATCAAATGAAAAAACAAGATGTTGTCTTTGGTATAGGGCCGGCCGGGACTGGGAAAACGTTCTTAGCTGTAGTGATGGCGGTAAAAGCCTTAAAAAAAGGTGACATTAAACGGATTATCTTAACGCGTCCGGCTGTTGAAGCAGGTGAGAGCTTAGGTTTTTTACCTGGTGATTTAAAAGAGAAGGTAGACCCGTATTTGCGTCCGTTATATGATAGTTTACATGCGATTTTAGGGCAAGAACATACTACGCGCCTAATAGAGCGAGGGACAATTGAGATTGCGCCCTTAGCTTATATGCGAGGGCGCACGCTAGATGATGCTTACGTCATCTTAGACGAGGCACAGAACACAACGCCAAATCAAATGAAGATGTTTTTAACGCGTCTAGGATTCGGTTCAAAAATGATTGTGACGGGTGATATAACACAAGTAGACTTACCACGTGGCGCAGAGTCAGGCCTTCGCTCTGTCGAGCAACGTCTAAACAAAGTATCCGGCGTTAGTTTCGTTTATTTAAAACAACAAGATGTCGTTAGACATCCAGTTGTCCAACGCATTATTGAGGCATATGAAGAATAAGATTAGGACAGGCTGTCATGTTGAAAAATGATAGCCTGTTTACTTTTAAGTAACAGAACCAAAACAAGGTATTGTGTGGTAAAATGTAGTTAATGTCATAACCTAAAGGAGTTTGTCTCAAGTGAAATTTTGGTTAGAGCGTTTTACAAAATCTTATCAACATGTCTTGATTTGGGCGACGGTTGTACTTATTGCCACAGGACTTTATTTATTACTTATATCCAATGTTTTTACTGAAATATATGAAATTGAACGATTTAGTCAGGCGAAAGAAACGATTCGTTCACCTATAACGATTGAAGATACAAAGGAAACAGAGCGGTTGCAACGTGAAGCTGTTCAAGCTGTTGGTGACCGATTTGAAGTACTGCATAGTATTACAGCTGATCAATTAAATATTATTGATGACGTATTTGCTGCGCTTGATGTGGCAAATACGCCGATGATTGTTGAAGATGATGAAGCAGCAAGTACTGACGACGCAACAGATTCAGAAGAAGCAGGACTTAATGCCTCCGTTGAAGTAGAGCGCACAAAACAAGAAAAGCAACAACTACTGAATGAAATGTTAGGTGATGAAGTTTTTGAGGCGTTATCTGAGGCGTCATGGGAAACGTTATTAAGTATGAGTGCTTCACAAAAGGCGAGTGGCTATACATTATTAATCAGTGCTGTGAATGAAGCATTTAATGACGGGATTACACGTGAAGAATTACCATCTAAGCAAGATGACTTATCGGAGCGCTTACATTTTTCAATGTTGCCTGAAGAAATTATTGATGTATTTAGTGAACTTGGTGAATTTGTCTTAGTTGAAAACTCGTTTTTCTCTGTAGAAAAAACAATGGCAGCTGAACAACAAGCTTTGATTAATGTTGAACCGCAACTTATTCGTGCGGGGGAAGTCATTGTAAGAGAAGGACAAACCATTACGAATGATATGTATGAAGCACTTTCACTTGTCGGCCTGTTGGATCAAAACAGAAACATATACCCGCTCATAGGGTTATCTTTCTTTGTGATTCTTTTGGTGAGTATTCTTGCTTATGGGTTTTATTTTGAGTTAGGGCTATCAAAAGATAGCGGAAAAGACGCACTGGCTATAGTGATTATTACCTTTGTGACTTTGATTTTGATGAAGTTTATTAGCTTAGTTAATGTAGAGACTGACGCGCTTTATTTATTAATGCCGATTGCTGCTGTTAGTATGTTGATTAGACTCTTATTTAAAGAGAAGTTGGCTATTTTATATGCCATCTTTTTCAGCCTCGTAGCAACAGTTGTTTTTAATCAATCAATCCCTGGGGCGCTTAATTTACAAGCAGGAGTATATTTTTTGTTTTCTCAGCTAGTTACGATTTTTGTCTTGCGAAAAGTAACAGAAAGGTATACTATTTTAAAAGTTGTCGTTGCTAATACTATCGTCAATAGTTTTGTTATACTAAGTTTCCTTTTCATTGCTTATGAAAATTATCCTTGGACCTTTATTATGACTAGGATAGGGTTTGGAATGGCACAAGCAATGGTTTCGGGTGTTGTTGTCGTAGGAACATTACCTTTCTTTGAGTCGATTTTAAGCATATTATCGGATACGAAATTGATCCGATTAGCTAATCCTAATCACCCATTGTTGAAAAAAATACTAACCGAAGCACCGGGAACGTATCACCATAGCTTGATGGTCGCTAATCTTAGTGAAGCCGCTTGTGAGGCCATTGGTGCTAACGGTTTATTCGCGCGTGTCGCTAGCTACTTTCATGACATTGGTAAGACAAAGCACCCACACTACTTTATTGAAAATCAAATGGGTATTCAGAACCCGCATGACTTTTTATCCCCTATTCAAAGTGCTACAATCATCTTGTCGCATACTTTGGATGGGGCAAGAATTTTAAAAGCGAACAAATTCCCGCAAGAAATTATCGATGTTGCTAAACAACATCATGGGACAACCCTTGTAAAATATTTTTACTATAAAGCCAAAGAAGACTTACCAGAGGTTGCCGAAGATACGTTTCGATACCCAGGTCCCAAACCTCAAACAAAAGAAAATGCGGTGATTTCCATTTGTGATTCAGTAGAAGCAGCTGTGCGGTCAATGAAAGCACCAACAAAAGAAAAAATCGATGACCTTATTCAATCGATTATTAATGACCGTTTACAAGATGGCCAGTTTGATGATTGCCATTTAACCTTTTTGGACCTAAGAAAGATTAGCCATACGTTATCGGAAACATTAAACGGTATTTACCATTCGCGAATTGAGTATCCTAAAGAAGAGAAAGGATGAGTAATATGTTGATTGATTATCAAGATGACACCGGTGTTGTTAAAGAAGAACATTTAAAATTGGTCGATGAGCTATTGCATTTTGCTGCAGAAGTAGAAGGAGTAACAGAAGAAGCAGAACTTTCCGTCACATTTGTTGATAATGCTCGAATTCAAGAGATAAATCGTGACTATCGGGATAAAGATTCACCGACAGATGTAATTTCATTTGCTTTACTAGAAGAAACGGAAGAAGATCAAGGATTTGAATTATTGCCAGGTATGCCTATTGTCTTAGGGGATATTATTATTTCAATTGATCGAACGAAAGAACAAGCTGAAAGTTACGGGCATAGCTTTGAGCGAGAACTAGGTTTTCTTAGTTTACATGGTTTTTTACATTTACTAGGATATGATCATCTCGAGCCTGAAGATGAGCGCGTGATGATAGAAAAACAAGAGGAATTACTCAATGGCTTCGGATTATCAAGAAATTAAACAAAAGACAATAGGACTTAAATATGCCATCAATGGTTTGATCTTTGCTTTTAAAAATGAGATTAATATGAGGGTTCATGTCCTCGTTACTATTATTGTCATTATGTTAGGGTTTTTCTTTCAAGTGAGTTTTACTGAATGGGTGTTGCTGTTCTTAACTTTTGGTCTTGTTTTGTCATCGGAAGTTTTTAATACGGCTGTTGAGATGCTTCTCGACTATTTGGCACCAGAATGGCACCCAAAAGCAGGGATTATTAAAGATTTAACCGCGGGTGGTGTACTTATCGCTAGTAGTATTGCTTTAATTATTGGAGCCATTATTTTTATCCCGAAAATTATCACATGGATGATGTAATCACAGATGGAGGAAAGAAATTATGACAAATAAAGAGTTTAAATCAGGGTTTATTACTATTATCGGACGACCAAATGTTGGGAAATCAACATTTTTAAATAGAGTTATTGGTCAAAAAATTGCCATAATGAGTGATAAAGCACAAACAACGCGTAACACTATTCAAGGTGTTCTAACGACAGAAGATGCACAAATTGTCTTCATTGATACACCGGGAATTCATAAACCTAAACACCGTTTAGGTGATTTTATGGTGAAATTAGCTGAAAATACACTTAATGAAGTGGATGCAATTTTATTTATGATTAATGCTGAAGAAGGCTTCGGTAGAGGTGATCAATACATCATTGATCGACTAGAAAGAGTGAAAAAACCAGTTTATTTGATTATTAATAAAATTGATCGTATTCATCCAGATAAATTATTTCAGTTAATCACTGAGTATAAAGATAAGTTTGATTTTAAAGAAATTATTCCAATTTCAGCACTTGAAGGAAATAATGTAACACATTTGTTAGAAGTGTTAACAGATCAGTTACCAGAGGGGCCGCAGTATTACCCGAAAGATCAAGTGACCGATCACCCAGAAAGATTTATTATTAGCGAATTAATTCGCGAAAAAGTATTGCATCATACACGCGAAGAGGTGCCGCATTCTATCGCGGTCGTTATTGAAAAGATTGAGAAGAATCCAGATGAAAAAGTTCTTGTTCAAGCGAACATTATCGTAGAACGGTCAACGCAAAAAGGTATTATTATTGGTAAGCAAGGTTCGATGTTAAAGAAAATTGGTCACCAAGCCCGGCGTGATATTGAACGCTTATTAGGAAATAAAGTCTATCTAGAATTATGGGTCAAAGTAAAAAAAGACTGGCGTAATCAAGAACGCTATTTGAGTGAATTCGGCTTTAATCCGGATGATTACCGTTAATTAAACGGTTAGAGGAAGTCGGTGATAAGATGTTTGAAAAGACAGAAGGCATCGTAATTCGTACACTTGACTATAAGGAAACGCATAAAATCGTTACGTTATTTACGAAACGGTTTGGGAAAATCGGTGTGATTGCTCAAGGAGTAAAAAAACCGAGAAGTCGTAATGGGGCAATTATACAAATGTTTATCCAAGGTGATTATTTATTGCGTGTAGGAAAAGGGCTAGGCACTCTGCAACAAGGTGACGTAATTCATTCGTTTCGAAAAGTGAGAGAGGATTTATTCAAAACAGCCTATGCCAGCTATGTGACTGAATTGACATATCGTGTCATTGAGGAGAGAGTGACGTTACCATATATTTATGACCAACTGCTCCTTACTTTAACTGCGATTGAACAGGACAAAGACCCAGCAATAATAGCCATGATGTATGAGATGAAACTTTACCCGCTTATCGGTATTAAACCTTTACTAGAGCATTGCCTAGCTTGTGGAACCACTTCAAATCTAACTTATTTCTCCGTTGGAGACGGTGGGACACTCTGTACGTCTTGTGGTATAAAGGATGCATACAGTTTAAAGTTAAACGAACAAGTTATTAAACTGTTACGCATCTTTAGTGAGGTTGACCTTAAACGTGTAGAGAATATTTCCGTTAAAGAAGAGAATAAGCAGTTATTAAACCAAGTTTTAAAGGCATACTTTGAACATCATTCTGGTATCTTTTTAAAGTCACGCCGTTTTTTAGATCAAATTGATAGCTTAAAGTAGCGCTTGACAAATAGCGTCAATTTCATTAAGATTTTAACTATAATAATTGTCGTTGCGAGGATAGAGAAAAGTAAAATAAGTGATAAACCATACAGCGAATTTGGGGTAGTGGAAGCCAAATAGGTTAATTTATTTGAAGGCACTCTTGAGCACATTGTGAAAAAAAGTGACTAAAGCTTGCTTTAGTAAGTAGGGTGGAACCGCGGAAATCCCGTCCCTATGTTTCAATTTAATTGAGGCATAGGGATGGGATTTCTATTTTTTTGCGGGAAGGCACCTTCTTCTCATTACGTCAGTGTGAGGGGAAAGTTCAATAAACCCGTAATTATGTGCAAAAAGAAAAAATGAATAAATGAGCAACTAACTAGAACTGAGGAGGAAGTATACATGCATATTCAAGATATGATTTTAACACTACAAAAACATTGGTCAGATCAAGGCTGTATTCTTATGCAAGCGTATGATACAGAAAAGGGCGCAGGAACGATGTCGCCGATGACACTCTTAAGAAGTTTAGGGCCAGAACCATGGAACGTTGCTTATGTTGAACCTTCACGTCGCCCGGCTGATGGTCGTTATGGTGACAACCCTAATCGCTTGTATCAACACCATCAATTTCAAGTAATTATGAAACCTTCACCTGATAATATTCAAGAACTATACTTATCATCGTTAGAAAAGTTGGGGATTAATCCACTTGAGCATGATATTCGGTTTGTGGAAGACAATTGGGAAAATCCAACGTTAGGTGCGGCAGGTCTTGGTTGGGAAGTGTGGTTAGATGGTATGGAAATAACACAGTTCACTTATTTTCAACAAATCGGTGGTTTAGAGGCTAAGCCGGTAGCTGTTGAAATCACGTATGGTATGGAACGTCTTGCATCTTATATCCAAGATAAAGAAAACGTCTTTGATTTAACATGGACAGAAGGTGTAACAGTACGTGATATTTTCTATCAACCAGAATTTGAACATTCGACCTATACATTTGAAGCATCTGACACGGACCTGCTTTTTAATTTATTTAATCAATATGAACAAGAAGCTAAACGAGCAATGGAGAAAAGTTTAGTATTTCCTGCTTACGACTATGTTTTGAAATGTTCACACACATTTAATTTACTAGATGCGCGCGGGGTGATATCGGTCACTGAACGAACGGGCTATATTGGACGTGTAAGAAATCTAGCAAGAGAAATTTCTAAATTATACGTAGAAAAACGTGAAGTTTTAGGGTTTCCAATGTTAAAAGATGGAGGGGTATCATGAAAACACACACTATACTTTTTGAAATTGGGTTAGAAGAAATGCCGGCAAGGTTTTTAACAGATACTGAACGTCAGTTAAAAGAGAAAACCGCCACGTGGCTAAATGATGCTCGTTTAGCTTATGAAAAGTTAGAGACGTTTATTACACCTCGACGATTTGCTGTTCTGATTCATAAATTGGAAGCTAAACAACCAGACTTACATGAGGAAGTGCGGGGACCAAAACTACAAATAGCCAAAGACCAAGAAGGTCAATGGTCTAAAGCGGCCATAGGTTTTTGTAAAGGTCAAGGTAAGACGGTTGATGATATTGTAATTAAACAAGTTGATGGTTTCGACTATATTTTTGTCGAGAAATTCATTGAAGGTGCATCAGCAAGTGACATTTTGCCAAGTTTTAAAGATGTGGTACTATCACTGAACTTCCCAAAGAACATGCGTTGGGGCACGAGGCAGCTTCGTTTTATTCGCCCAATTAAATGGATCGTTGCCCTTAATGATAAAAGTGTCATTCCAATGGAAATAGAAGGTGTTGTATCAGCAAATGAAACGAGAGGTCATCGCTTTTTAGGTACTACAGTAGCAATTGAGGATGCCCTGGATTACCGAGCTGTATTAAAACAACAATATGTAATTGCTAATACGTGTGAAAGGCAACAAATGATTGTTGACCAAATTAAAGCATTAGAAGAAGCTCAAGGGTTTGTTGTACCAGTAGATGTCGAATTGTTAGAAGAAGTGACGCATCTTGTTGAATATCCGACAGCCTTTTATGGTGAATTCAGCAAAGAATTTCTTGCGGTACCTGAAGAGGCGCTCATCACATCAATGAAAGAACACCAACGTTATTTCCCGGTGCGGAAAAAAGATCAGTCATTATTGCCTTACTTTATTGCCGTCCGAAATGGTGATGATGCCAATATAGATACTGTTAAACGAGGAAATGAAAAGGTCTTAAATGCCCGCTTAAAAGATGCTGTCTTTTTCTATGATGAAGATCAAAAACAAACAATTGAAGCAAATAATGATAAACTAAAACGGATGGTTTTCCAAGAAAAGTTAGGTACACTACATGACAAAGTGACGCGTGTTCAAGCTATTGCCCAATCAATTGCTGCTGCTCTTGGGTTAAACTCAGAGCAGGTTGGCCAGGTTCGTCGTGCGGCTGAAATTAGTAAGTTTGATTTAGTGACACAAATGGTCAATGAATTTACAAATTTACAAGGTGTTATGGGAGAGAAATATGCGCGGTTGAAAGGGGAAGATGAAGCGGTATGTATCGCTTTAAATGAACAGTACATGCCACGTCATGCGCAGGATGACTTACCTGCATCCATCGTAGGCCAAATTGTTAGTGTTAGTGACAAAATGGATACGATAGTAGGGTGTATTGCTGTTGGTTTAATGCCGACAGGATCACAAGATCCCTATGCACTCAGAAGACAATCAATGGGGATTGTCCAAATCCTTGAGCGTTTTGGTTGGTCAATGTCGTTTGAAGACTTACTGGATCTAGTCATTAGTCATTATGAAACAACAGAGATAGAGGTAGCAGATTACCGAATTGTTAAAAATCATGTAAAAGAGTTCTTCCTTGCGAGGGTTAGCTTTTTAGCTAAAGACCGGAGTGTCGAACGTGATGTTGTAGATGCTGTGACATTTAATGGACTTGGTCGTTTACACCAACTCTTTATGAAGGCATCACTGCTTGAAGCTAAGCGAAAGGATGAAGGATTTAAAGAGACGCAAGAAGCACTCGTTAGGGTGATGAATTTAGCGAAAAAAGCTGAAGATAAAGACGTACAAGCATCACTTTTTGAAAACGAGTCCGAAACAGCGCTATATCAAACGTTGCTGGAGGTGCGTGCGCCATTTAAAGCTAAAATTGATGAAGAATTATATGCCGAAGCTTTACATGATTTAAGTCAATTAACACCTGAGATTAGTCAATTCTTTGATAAAACGATGGTCATGGTTGATGATGATAAAGTGAAAAACAACCGTCTTGCTTTACTGTGTCAAATTAAAAAGTTAGTGGATGCGCTTGGTGATTTCACCCTTATAGAATGGAAACAGCAATTTTAATCAAGTGTGAGGAGATGCGGTATGGTCAAACCTATTATATATTTAGTTTCTGATTCACTCGGAGAAACTGCTGAAAAAGTTATAAAGTCAGCCTTGTTACAATTTGGTGATCATCATGAATATGAATTAGTAAGAGAACCTTATGTTGATGGGCGGGAGAAAATCAATCATGTGTTGATGACAGTTGCTAGAGAACGGGCAATTGTCGGGTATACACTTGTTGATCCTGAATTAAGAGAATATATTTATGAGCGGTCAGTTGAGTTAGATATTGAGGCAATTGATATTTTAGGACCGATGTTAGATGCAATGGAACGGATGTTTAAAAAGAAACCGCGTGTTAAGCCAGGTCTTAATCACCAACTAGATGAAGCTTATTTTAAACGGATTGAAGCGATTGAATTTGCCGTTAAATATGATGATGGACGTGACCCTAGAGGCATTGAAAAAGCCGATATTGTTCTTGTTGGTATTTCTCGAACATCAAAAACACCACTCAGCCAGTATTTAGCGCTGAAGAGTTTTAAAGTAGCAAACGTTCCAATCGTTCCAGAAGTAGACCCGCCTAAAGAATTATTTTCTGTTGATCCAAGTAAATGTATTGGGTTAAAAATTAATTCTCAGAAGCTTAATGATATTAGAAAAGAAAGATTAAAAGCTCTCGGATTAAAACCTAATGCAAATTATGCTACGACAACGCGAATTGAACAAGAACTCGAGTATTTTGAAACACTCGTTGAACGTTTAGGATGTCCAGTCATTGATGTGTCTTATAAAGCAGTTGAAGAAACAGCTAACATCATTTTGCAATTGCAAATGTTAAATTAAATAACTATGTCTAAAGAAATTCCTTTCGTTTAGAATCTATCAGACGCAAAGGGGTTTCTTTTTATCGTCTTAGAGAGAGAAGACACCTTCCTCAAACATTCGTGAGAATGTTAGGTGGGGGTAGTTCAATTTGAAATAAATGTTTTGTACTTTCATTCTTTTTGTACTATAATTAATATTTGCGTGAAAAACTATTTTCTTGCATTTTTTTTTAAAATTAAGCAGGATTTTTTAACTTTTATAAAGAATTAGTCATTAAACAAACGTCTTAGTAAGGTGAAACATATGAAAGACGTTTAATTGATTGATATTAAAGGTAAAGTAATACTATCACGAGATGGGATTATTTTTTTCTTCTAGATGTCGAATCTTGAAGGATTTTTTGATTTTATCTTGAAATTAAGTGTTGGTGATGGATATGGCAGGACAAATTCCTGAAGAATTAATCGAAGAAATTCGAAAAGCGAATGATATCGTAGATGTGGTGGGTGAACATGTTTCTTTAAAAAAGAAAGGTCGAAACTATTTTGGTTTATGTCCTTTCCATGGTGAAAATACCCCCTCTTTTTCTGTGACACAAGACAAACAAATCTATCATTGTTTTGGTTGTGGTAAGGGTGGCAATGTGTTTAATTTTTTAATGGAACTTGAAGGTTTCACTTTCTATCAAGCAGTTGAATACTTGGCGAATAAAAGTGGGTTATCTCTACCTGAGACTGTCTCAAGTCAGCACACCCAACAAAACAATCAAATCGACCAAGAGAGTTTAAATGCTTATGAGTTCTTAACGATGTTCTATCATCATTTGTTAGTTCATGCTAACGGGGCAGAAGAAGCTAAACAGTATTTGGAGAAAAGAGGTCTCACAGAAGACGTCATTAAAAAGTTTAAAATTGGTTTTTCTCCTTACCAAAGCGATGTTACGACAACTTTACTGGAAAAGAAGTCTTTTCGTTTAAATCACCTTGCTCATACTGGTGTATTGTCTGAAACAGAAGATGGTAAAGTATTGGATCGTTTTAGAGGACGGGTTGTCTTTCCCATTAGAAACCATTTGGGCAAAACGGTAGGTTTTGGCGGTCGAACAATAACAGATGAAGACCCAAAGTACTTAAATAGTCCGGAATCAAAGTTATTTCAAAAGGGTAACATCCTATATAATTTTGATTATGCCCGTAGTGAAATGAAAAAATTAAATCAAGCAGTATTATTTGAAGGTTATATGGACGTGATTACAGCGGATCAGTACGGTATAACAAATGGTGTTGCGTCGCTTGGCACGGCACTGACCGATCATCAAGCACAATTATTAAAGCGCTATGTTGATGAAGTTATTGTTTGTTATGACGGTGATAAGGCAGGAATCGAGGCGGCCTTTAAAGCAGCTGAACGCTTAAAGAAATCGGGTATAGGCGTGCGCGTGGCTTCGATTCCAGAAGGCGACGATCCGGATGGTTACTTGAAGAAAAATGGCCGTGAGGCTTTTGTTCATCAAATTTTAGGTCAAAGTGCAACATATATGAGTTTCGTTTTAAATTACTTAAAGCGACAGTATGATACATCAATTGAGGCAAGTCGTATGCAATACATTGAAGTAGCCATTCGTTATATTGCGACACTTGTTAAACCAATTGAAAGAGATCATTATGTAAGAGAGTTAGCGAATGAATATGATTTATCCGTCGATACTATCTTGGGGGAAGTTGAATCAAAAAGACAACAACACACACCTCAAGTGACTAAAAAAAATATACAAACACACGTAAGAAAAAAGCCACAACGATTGATGCCGGCGTATTTTAACGCTGAACGTAAACTGATAAGTTACATGTTGTATGATGCATCTATTGCTGAGAGAATAAAGCACCGCCTTGGGGCATCATTTAATGTTGATATGCACAAAGTGATTGTTACACATCTTTATGCACATTACGAAGCGGGATATCCAGCAGATGTTAGTCAGTTTATTGAACGCATTTCAGACCACGAAGTGAAAAATTTAATTATTGAATTGGCCATGCAATCTCTATCGCCAGAGGTGACAGAGGGAGAAATTAATGATTATATTTACATGATTCAAAATGAACAGGGCGATAAAACATTGCTTAAAGATTTATTAAGTCAACAAAAGCAAGCGGAAGCGTCGAAAGATTATACGAAAGCTGCTCAACTGGGTATGGAAATCGTTAATATTCGTAAACGATTAAAAGAGCCGAATCGTGAATAATGAAGTTAGTTGGAGGGGGATGCTGTAATGGCAGATAAGAAGTCGAAACAAAATGAAGCAGAAATTACTTTAGACCAAGCGAAAGAATTGATTACCGAATTAGGCAAGAAAACAGGTGTGATTGCTTACGATGATGTAGCAGAACGTTTAGCGATATTTGAGTTAGATTCAGATCAAATGGACGAGTTCTATGAATATTTAACAGAACAAGGCATTGATGTTATCTCTGATTCAGAGAAAGACCCAGATGAAAAAGATATAAAAAAGGAAGAAGAAGAATTTGATTTAAATGACCTTTCTGTGCCAATCGGTATAAAGATTAACGACCCGGTCCGTATGTATTTAAAAGAGATTGGTCGAGTGAATCTTTTATCAGCAGAAGAAGAAGTTAGTTTAGCAGAGCGGATTGAACAAGGGGACGAAGAAGCGAAGCAACGTTTAGCTGAAGCTAACTTACGCCTAGTTGTTAGTATTGCCAAGCGTTACGTTGGTCGTGGTATGCTGTTTTTAGATTTAATCCAAGAAGGTAACATGGGGCTTATTAAAGCCGTAGAAAAATTTGATCACCGCAAAGGATTTAAGTTCAGTACGTATGCTACATGGTGGATTCGCCAGGCGATTACACGTGCGATAGCTGATCAGGCGCGTACTATTCGGATTCCAGTGCATATGGTTGAAACGATTAACAAGTTAATTAGAATTCAACGCCAACTCCTTCAAGACTATGGACGTGAGCCTACTCCTGAAGAGATTGGTGATGAAATGGATTTAACCCCAGAGAAGGTTAGAGAAATTTTAAAGATTGCACAAGAGCCTGTGTCTCTTGAAACGCCAATTGGTGAAGAAGATGATTCACATCTGGGTGATTTTATAGAAGATCAAGAAGCAACCTCACCATCTGATCATGCGGCCTATGAATTATTAAAGGAGCAACTTGAAGATGTTTTAGACACATTGACAGACAGAGAAGAGAATGTTTTAAGATTAAGATTTGGTCTTGATGATGGAAGAACACGTACACTAGAGGAAGTCGGTAAAGTGTTTGGTGTCACGCGTGAACGTATTCGACAAATTGAAGCGAAAGCTTTGCGTAAACTTCGACACCCATCACGTAGTAAACGTCTGAAAGATTTCTTAGAATAAATATGTGATTGGCATAGTCAATCCAGTCTCAATTGAGATTCAATTGAAACTAGATTGACTTTTTTTACATCAAAGTGATTAACCAGTTAAATGGGGTTATAAGATGGATGAAAACCGAAAACAAACGATAATTCATGAAATAAAATATTGGAAAACAAATCATTTATTACCTACACATTACTGTGATTTTTTATTGGCGTTATATACAGAGGGTTCAGGAGATGTGGAAGAAGAACGAGAAGACCTTCTTGTAGACGAACGTCATAAAACGAGTGATCAGGGACTCATGTTGTTGTTACCGCATTTATTTAGTTTATTAATGATGGCGATTATACCGCTCATGTTAAGTATGCTATTGCTTGTGAATTTATCAATACTCACTCAAATCAGTATGATTGTTGCAAGCATGGTAGTTGTGACGCTTTTTTACATGTTAGCTCTGCGTATACAAGCTCTGAAAGTGCCATATAGTGCGGCTATATTTTTTATCAGTATGCTACTGGCAGGCTTGTTTATGAGTAGTTTTTTTCAACCAGCATACATTTACCGAATAGCGGTATTTGCTAGTTTCAGTCTGCTCGGATTGATCATTGGTGGAATGAAGAAAGATAAATGGCTATTAATCGTAACGGTTATCATACTCGGTCTTGGGATTGTGGGTATCTTTTAATGATATTGTGGCTATATAAGTGATAAGGAAGTAATGCGGTAGTTAGGGGTGTGGAATTATGGAAATAATTAATTTGTCAGAGCGATTAACGTTGGTGAGTTCTTTTATAGCTTCTGGGGCATATTTTGCAGATATAGGTAGTGATCATGCGTATTTACCCATCTACGTCTGTCAAAAAGACCTAACAGCAAAGGGGATTGCAGGAGAACTAAATCAAGGTCCATATGAAGCGGCCTTGACCCATGTAGCTGGAAACCAACTAACAGATAGAATCTCAGTAAGGAAAGGCAATGGGCTTAGTGTTATTGAAGAAGAACCTGTTGATACAGTGGTTATTTGTGGTATGGGTGGCGGTTTGATAAAGACTATTTTAGATGAGGGGGAAAAGCATTTAAAAAATGTTACCCGTCTCGTTTTACAACCTAATATCGATAGTCATTATTTGAGAGCATGGTTAGTAAGTCATCATTATGAGCTCGTTTCAGAAGAGATTTTAAAAGAAGATGGTCATATTTATGAAATACTCGTTGCCGATAAAGTTGCCGAAGATATATCTCTGACGGATAAAGCGCAGTTATTTGGTCCTTTTTTATTAAAACAATCATCGGATATTTTTAAAGAAAAGTGGCAAAGAGAAAAATTGAATATAGAACGAGTTATTAAAGAGATGTCTAAAGCTAAAGTAATCAATCAAGAAAAGCTTCAATCATTTCAAACACAGTTAGCATGGATCAAAGAGGTGTTAAAAGATGACGACACAATTACAGATTAAAGATTTTCTAAAACAGTTTGAATCAGATGTGCCAACGCATTTAGCTTATGATTGGGACAATGTAGGCTTGCAAATTGGCGATTCATCAATACCTTTAAAGGGTATTATGACAACACTTGATATCAATGAGGCAGTGATTGATGAAGCGATAGCTTTGGGGGCAAACCTGATCATTAGCCACCACCCAATCATGTTTAAGCCTATGAAAAGAATTGATGCTTCAACTACAAGAGGAAAAATAGTTAAAAAGTGTTTTTTAAATGATATCGTCATATATTCTGCTCACACAAATTATGATCGTCTAGAAGGCGGTATGAATGATCAATTAGCGCGTCGATTGCACTTAACAAACATAGACACATTAGTCACAGAATCCACATTAAAACGCGTGAAGTTGCTTGTTTATGTGCCACTGACCCATAAACAAGCACTTGATGAAGCATTAATAGCATCTGGCATAGGCACGCTAGGCTCTTATGAAGCTTGTATGTTTGAAACTTTAGGGAGAAGTAATTTCTTACCAACAGAGAAAGCACACCCTTTTATCGGTTCTATTAATGTGCGTGAATCAGTTGAAGAAGTGAAGTTAGCTTATCTAATCGATGAAGACCAAATAGCATTAGCGTGTAATATAATTAAAGAATTTCATCCTTATGAGTCGCCGGCATATGACTTAGTGCCACTACTCAATGAGGGGCAAGTTCAAGGAATCGGTCGGATTGGCGACTTACCTAAACCGGTAACTTTTGAATCATTTGTTCAACAGGTGAAAGCTACGTTTAACTTAGAAGGTGTTCGTGTCGTCGGGCAGGACAGTAAAATAATCAAACGCGTAGCGGTGTTAGGTGGTAGTGGAGAAAAATTCTCTTTTGATGCGATTGATAAAAAAGCCGATGTGTATATTACGGGTGATGTGACATTTCACCCTGCACAAGATGCTGAACAGTTAGGGCTTAATATTATTGACGCTGGCCATTATTTAGAAGCAGTCATGAAAGAGGATGTGCAATCTATTTGTAGGGAAATTTTAATGAGAATCAATCGAGACATAATTGTAGATATATCTTCAATTAATACGAATCCGTTCAGTTATCGTTAACTAGGCACATACTAAAAACTGCGTTATACTTGAGAAGCATTTAAAACGTCACGTGTTGCTTTTAAAAAAGGAGAATATTATGGAAAATCATTTATTTAAGGAATATGCATTAAAACCATGGATTCACGAGGTCATTGATGGGTTAGGTTTCAAAACACCAACCCCCATCCAGCAAAAAGTTATACCAGCCATGTTAAGAGGAGAAAGCGTGATCGGTCAGTCACATACAGGATCAGGAAAAACACATGCCTTTTTACTCCCGTTATTTAATAGAATAAATTTAGAAAAAAGAGAAGTTCAATTTGTGGTGACATCACCCACACGTGAATTAGCTACTCAGATACATGAAGAAGTAAAAAAAATCATTGAATTATCTGGCAATAAAGATGTCATTCAAGCGAAGTTGTTTATCGGGGGTACAGATAAAAAGCGCTCAATTGAGAAGTTAAAGGAACAACCGCATATTATTGTAGCAACACCAGGGCGTCTATTAGATTTAGTTAATGTAGGAGCCGTTGATTTGTATTCGGCTACTAGTTTAGTGGTAGATGAAGCAGATTTGATGCTTGATTTAGGGTTGATTAATGAAATCGATCAAATGTTAACAAAGGCGAATCAAGGGATTCAATTGGCTGTTTTTTCGGCCACTATACCGGAGCGTTTGCAACCGTTCTTAAAGAAATATTTGCAAAACCCTACTCACGTGCATATTAAGGATCATTTTGCACCAGAGAAAATTGAACACCGTTTGATACCATTACGCCACCGGAAATTAGCAGATGTAATTAGTGATATTACGCTAGCAATTAACCCTTATTTAGCGATCATTTTTACTAATAATAAAGATGAAGCAAATAAATTGCATAATTCTTTGCTTGATAAAGGAATAAATGCTGGGATGATTCATGGTGGTTTACCTTCACGGGAACGTAAGCGTGTACTAAAAGATATTCAAGCCTTAAAATATCAGTATATTGTCGCAACAGACTTAGCAGCGCGTGGAATCGATATTAAAGGTATTAGTCATGTTATTAATGCTCAACTTCCAAAGGAAGAAGAGTTTTATATCCACCGTATCGGACGTACTGCTCGGGCAGGAATGGAAGGAACGGCAATTAATATTTATCATGAGGATGACTACGCTCTTTTAAATAAATTAACCTCAAGAAAAATTGACTTCACAACGTATGATATAGTTAACGGCGAATGGCGTGAAATCAAGCCGTGGGATGAGCGGACGCGTCGTAAAAAAGATGGACATGACTCAGACCGTGAAGCGTGGTTAAGGGTTAGAAAACCTGATAAAGTTAAACCAGGCTATAAGAAAAAAATGAAACGCCAACAACAGAGAATCAAACAGCAATTAAACCGTAATAAAAACAAATGAGGGTGATCGATATGTTGAAATTAGGCTCACATGTTTCAATGAGTGGGAAAAAGATGTTGCTTGGCTCAAGTGAAGAAGCGACGAGTTATAAATCTACAGCGATGATGATATATACTGGTGCACCACAAAATACACGTCGGAAAGCCATTGATGAATTAAATATAGAGCAAGGTTTAAAACATATGCAGGCACACGGCATTGAAGATTTAATTGTTCATGCTCCTTATATTATCAATTTGGGCAATACGACCAAACCGGAGACATTCGAACTTGGTGTTGATTTTATCCAAAGTGAAATGGAGCGGACAGCAGCCCTTTCAGCTAAACAAATTGTATTGCATCCAGGTGCTCATGTAGGGGCCGGAACTGATGCGGGCATCAAGCGTATCGTTGAAGGGCTTAATGAAGCACTCAGAAAGAATCAAGAAGTACAGATTGCATTGGAAACGATGGCAGGAAAAGGTACGGAGATTGGGAGAAACTTTGAAGAAATTGCGCGTATTATTGAGGGTGTCACACACAATGAACATTTGTCTGTATGTTTTGATACATGCCACGTTCATGATGCTGGCTATGATATTGTCAACGATTTTGATGGTGTATTAGAAGAATTTGATCGCATTGTGGGACTTGATCGTATTAAAGTGGTTCACGTTAATGATAGTAAAAACACTGTTGGTGCACATAAAGACCGTCATGAAAATATTGGGTTTGGTCACATAGGATTTGAGGCTTTAAACTATATTGTCCACCATGATGTATTCAGAGATGTTCCTAAAATTCTTGAAACGCCTTATGTTGGTGAGGACAAGAAGAATAAAAAACCACCTTATAAATTCGAAATCGAAATGTTTCGAGCGAAAAAATTTGATCCTGACTTAAAATCAAAGATTTTACAGCAATAAACTAAGAACACAAACTGATATGATAAATATCAGTTTGTGTTCTTTTAGGTAAAATAACGTGTATTTTCTTTTAGCCACCTTAGTATTGAACTACCCACCTAACATTCTCACGAATATTTGAGGAAGGGGATGTCATAAGGACACCCTAAAGGGGACCCATGCTCGTTCAACTAAGCATAGGTTTTTCTTCTCTCCAACCGCCTCAAACCTATTTTCTCAACATCTGTTAAAGCATGTTGAGGAAATAGTGTGTCCCAAGAACACAACTTGCTTTGGTCGAATTGTTCTGTCTTTTGTTAGAACCCATGGGTTCTAACAAAAGACAGGTTACGCGTCATATACGCCCACCCGGCCCAATGATGTAGATCTTGTTTTTGCTCCGGAACAAGTGAATACAACATCGCTGGGAGTTTTTCTTTAAAGCCCATTGCCGACGGGCAATGACATAAGCGGCTGCCCAATCTTTCTGCCAACGCTCAGGATGAGAGTGATACGTCTTTTGTGTTAACCGGACGCGGGTGAGACTTTAGGTGTTTGATTTGAACGTCAAGGTGTTGATGTTCAAAATCATAGGCGCAGTAAAATAAGCGGGTGTCACGCTTATATGTCACAACAAAAAAGGCGCCTTTGTCGCTTTTATTTTTCTTTTAACGGCGTTGATTTGTTCTTTTTTATTCCGCATGTAAACTTTCTTCAACTCTTTTTGCGCGGATACAAGCAAAAAGAGTTGTTGAACAGCACTGGTCGCATAATAAGTATTTCATCCGTAACGTTGCTTTAACCGTTGATGGATGGAGACGGAACTTTTCTCTTTCAAACCCCTAAGCTCACGGACCTTCGCTTGATAGCGAAAATGCTTAGCTTGATTAAACACCCGGAGGGTGTGATCTATGGACATAACAAAATCAGAGTCGATTTTATGCTTATATAAGCGATTTGAAAAAATGACCTTCACGCTCATGATACCCATCCTCCCTTTGTTTTCAGGTGGTCACTATTATTGCTATAATTATACCGTGAAGAATATACATTTGCTACTTCTAAAATATTCAAAAAGAAGCGATTCATCACCCGCCTCGTGCTAACTCACGTGAGGAAGGTGTCTTCTCGCTCTAAGACGATAAATAGATTTAATCAAACAGAGTAATTAAGTCATATTTGTTTATAGTAGTTATTAAATATTGATGTAGATAAGTTACTTCTTTTTTGGGTAAGAAAGTTAACAGTTGATTGAAAAAAAGTATAAGATCATCTTGTTTAAAAGGGTCTAATGAATGGCTAATATGCAGAATTTTAGTTGCATGTCGTTTTGTTTCTGGCAAATCATGTTTATTCGCGAAGGTAATAATGTCGTCAAGCGATAGTGTTTGAAACCGCTTCAATATCAAGGTTTTTAATGATTTTTGCATACAAATGAACCTCCTATTTTTAACTTTTTATTAGTATTTAAATACATTTTAAAACATAAAGTTCCGAATATTTACTATATCTGTATGTCATAACCCTTTAAAGTTGCAAACCAAATTTAATTGGTGTAATATAACGACTTGTATTGTCAACAGACATACGGAAAGGAAGAAATTTATGACAAAACGCTACGTATTTTTAGTAAGTGCTCTTATATTTATTATCCTATTATCTAATGTGAGCTTACTAAATAACAACGAGCAAATAGTATTGGCAGAAGGAGATGTTCTCATCGCTTCGGATAAATCTATAAAACCGATAGACAGCGAGAACCTTGTCAATGAAAAAGATACATCAGATGTTCAATCTCTTGTATGGAAGCAAATTGAAGAAGATGCTTTAAGAATGGTAGAAGATAGTGAAGGGCGATTTAAAAAAAGTTGGGCTATATACATGATTAAAGAAGCGAGAACGTATGGTATTGATCCCTTCATTGTATATGAATTACTTAAAGTGGAAACAGGGCATACTTTTTCCCCAGATACAGTTGGTCCAGAAACGATTTATGGTTATGCTTATGGTATGGCACAATTCATGGAGAATACGGCGCCGTGGATTGCAGAGATGGCTGGTCTTGATTACGAGAAATCAATGTTGTTCGATCCTTACTATTCCATGAAGTTGTCAGTTGTATATTTAGATTACTTATATGATAAGTATCAGCGCTGGGATGAAGCGTTGACGGCATATCATCGAGGTATGACGGGGATGGAAAATTATAAACGAGTGAATGGGAACGCTAGAAGTCAATATGCGACAATCATTCAGAATAAAGCAAAGCAACATGATGCTGTCGCAATGAACTAAAAAAATAAATCATTTTTTGTCGTTACCGGAAGTTAATCACTTCCGGTTTTTTTATATTCTGGGAAAAAATAATAACAATTAATTTGTACATAATTAACGTGTTGTAAGTTATTTAATGCGATAAAATCTTCAAATCCTCGACTAGTTATGGTTGAATCGGTTCCGTTTAATTGATAGAGGTGTGTTAAAATTTCTTCGATGTGATATACGTATTTTATTTTCACTTGATAGTTTTCGGATTGAGAAGAGTAAGGTAATGTAGAAAAAACATCTTGTTTTGGTATGTTTTCCTCTATTAGAAGAAATATAAAAAATAGAATAAGTAAAAATGTAAATTTATTTACTTTCATAAACTAAACCTCTCCAAGAGATGTGTTAGTTTATTCTATGCTTAAAGAGTTGTCTGTATGCCTGGCTTCCTCATTGTAGCTTATTCTTTACTTAATGCTTTGTGATATTTGTCGTGTAAGATGAGTATAAGTTTCACCACAATCTTTTTACGTGTGCGCCTTTCTAAAGTCTAGGGCTTTTTTTTCTCAATGTAAATTTAGTGTAAAGTTTCGTCGATATATCTTTACATTTCATTTATAAATCGTGATAATGGACAGGGATTGTTTTAAAACGACAAATAATAGTCATGAAGGGATTGAAATCCGTGGAAATTAATATTCAACAAATGTTATTTGAATTCTTTGGTGGATTAGGTATCTTCCTTCTCGGTATTAAGTACATGGGAGAAGGGTTACAAAAAACTGCTGGAGATCGTCTGAAAGATATTTTAGACAAATTTACAAGTAACCCATTGATGGGTGTACTTGCAGGTATTGTTGTTACAATTTTATTACAAACAAGCACAGGAACAACCGTTTTAGCTATTGGTTTAGTCAATGCAGGATTTATGACTTTCCGCCAATCAATCGGTGTTATTATGGGGGCGAATGTCGGTACAACGGTTACGGCCTTTATCATCGGTATTGATATTGGTGCCTATGCACTTCCAATTGTTTCGGTTGGGGCATTGCTTATGTATTTTGCTAAAAATCAAAAACTACAAAACTATGGTCAAGCAACCTTTGGTTTCGGTGCATTATTCTTCGGTTTAGAATTGATGGGCGATGGTTTATATCCGCTTCGTTATGTACAAGCGTTTCAAGATTTAACAGTAGAAATGTCCGAGGTTCCCATTTTGGGATTAGTTATTGGTATGGTCTTTACATTCGTCGTTCAAAGCTCCAGTGCAACAATTGGTATTTTGCAGAGCTTGGTAGAAGAGGGTATGATGGGTTTAGATGCTGCGCTTCCAGTATTATTTGGTAATAACGTTGGGACTACCATTACGGCGGTTATTGCTTCAATTGGTGCCTCAATTGCAGCGCGTCGTGCGGCCGTAACTCACGTTATATTTAACTTGATGGGTGCACTGATAATTATGCTGTTCTTACCATTTTATCAAGTGTTTATCGAATACTTAACGAATGTTTTCTCACTTTCGCCGAAAATGTCGATTGCTTTTGCTCATGGTGTGTTTAACGTGGCCAATTTAATTATATTCTTCCCATTCATTGCGTTATTAGCTAAGTTGGTTCAGCGCATTGTACCAGGAGAAGATTCTGTCATTGAATTTAGGCCAACGCACTTGGATCCTATCTTTATTCAACAAGCGCCAGGTGTTGCTTTAGAGCAAGCAAAAGAAGAAATTATTCGCATGGGTGAGTACGCTTATAAGGGGTTAGAAGAAAGTGCTAATTTCTTGAACAGTCATGAACAAAAACATGCCGATAATGCGTTGCAAATTGAGAATGCATTAAATAAACTTGATCAACAAATTACAGAATATCTTATTGCGTTAGCGTCGGCACCGTTATCTGACTTAGACAGTGAAAAGCATACAGCTTTAATTGATTCCGTTAGAGATATTGAACGTATTGGTGATCATTTCGAAAATATTGTAGAATTGATTGAATATAAGATTAAGAACAAGATCGAGATATCAGATGACGCACGTGGTGACCTTAATGAAATGTTTGATAAGACAAAAAATATTGTGCAAGAAGCAATTGAAGCCATTTCAGAGATGGACCGTGAAAAAGCACTTGATGTTGTGAAGTTAGAGAATCAAATTGACCGGTTGGAGAAAAAATTCCGTAAGAAACATATTATTCGCTTAAATGAAGGTGCATGTTCTGGACAATCGGGTATTGTTTATGTTGATATTTTAAGTAACTTAGAGCGTATTGGTGACCATGCTCTAAATATTGCAGAAGATGTATTAGGTGAGAAGATTCCTGAGACAGTACATTAAAATTTTTAGGTAACTTGTTAACTTTATCTTAAACAAACGTATTTTTAAAAAGATATGAGAACATGGATATACCCATGTTCTCCATATTTTTTGGACAACAAAAGAAATTTAAGATATTTTTTCCTAAAACTATTGACGGTTAATCTGAATCATGATATATTATTAAACGTCGCTGAGTTACAAAAACTCAAACGACGTTGTTATTCCACAGTAGCTCAGTGGTAGAGCAATCGGCTGTTAACCGATCGGTCGTAAGTTCGAATCTTACCTGTGGAGCCAATATGGCGGTGTAGCTCAGCTGGCTAGAGCGTACGGTTCATACCCGTGAGGTCGTGGGTTCGACTCCCTCCGCCGCTACCATATTTACAATTAAATAGCATCTTGGCGGTCGTGGTGAAGTGGTTAACACATCGGATTGTGGTTCCGACATTCGTGGGTTCGATCCCCACCGGTCGCCCCATTAAGGACCCTTAGCTCAGCTGGTTAGAGCTATCGGCTCATAACCGATCGGTCGCAGGTTCGAGTCCTGCAGGGTCCACCATTGAGATGCAAATATTTATTATTCGGAGGAATACCCAAGTCCGGCTGAAGGGATCGGTCTTGAAAACCGACAGGGGCTTCACGGCTCGCGGGGGTTCGAATCCCTCTTCCTCCGCCATTTTTTCCTTCGTACGGCTCGGTAGCTCAGTTGGTAGAGCAACGGATTGAAGCTCCGTGTGTCGGCGGTTCGATTCCGTCCCGAGCCACTTTTCTAAAAGTCTAAACATATGTTTAGGCTTTTTTTAATGGCTTAAAATAGACTCTAACTTAGATAGTGGTTAATATGAACGAATAGGAAGTAAAAGCAATAGTCCAATTGAAAAATGACTAATTAACTAAAATATGTTTAACGTGCATTGAAATGGTGAATACACTATAGTGAACATTCACAAATCAAAATGTTTGCTTAATTTATACAAATTTGATAAAGTATGAATATATAAAAGTGAACATTTTGTGAACTATTAGAATCACTAAAATCTAAGGAGGCAATTTATTATGGCGAAATTCGAATTACCAGAACTATCGTATGCATACGATGCATTAGAACCACACATTGACAAGGAAACAATGAACATTCACCACACGAAGCATCACAATGCTTATGTGACGAAGTTAAACGCAGCATTAGAAGGTCACACTGCATTTGATGATATGACTGTTGAGGAAATCTTAGCAGACCTAGACAAAGTACCAGAAGATATTCGTACGGCTGTTAGAAATAATGGTGGTGGTCATGCGAACCACAGTTTATTCTGGACGATTTTAAGTCTTGAAGGTGCAAAAGAGCCTGTTGGCGACTTGAAAACAGCGATTGATCAAACATTTGGTAGCGTTGATTCATTTAAAGAAACGTTTGCGAATACGGCAGCGACACGCTTCGGTTCTGGCTGGGCATGGCTTGTTGTAGCGGATGGCAAATTGGAAATATTAAGTACACCAAATCAAGATACACCAGTGATGGAAGGTAAAACACCTATCTTGGGACTTGATGTTTGGGAGCATGCCTATTACTTAAATTATCAAAATCGTCGCCCGGATTACATTGATGCTTTCTGGCATGTTGTGAATTGGGATAAAGTCGAAGAATATTATCAAGCTGCAAAATAATTAAATAACTTTTAAAAGAATCATACCGCTAAAGGTGTGATTCTTTTTTTGAGAGTTTAATCATTTAATGCTATAATACCAAAGAAGTACTATAGAAAAAGGTGATTATTGTGGTGAAGAAAAAGAAGAAACGTGCTCAAACGACGATGCGTTTAAATATACTATTTTTATTTGTTTTTTTACTCTTTTCAATGCTAATTTTACAACTAGGTGTTGTACAAATATTAAACGGAGAAGAAGCGCGTGAGAGGTTGAATCAAACTGAGAATGCTAAAGCATCAGTTGCTGTGCCGCGAGGGCTAATTTATGATGCGGATTATAATTTAGTGGTGGATAATGAGCCTGTTAGGTCAATTACTTATACTCCCCCTAAAAACGGTGACTCACATCGAACAAAAATTGAATTAGCAGAATCGTTGGCGCAAATGATGGAAATGGCCCCAAACCTTGATGAATTAAAGGCTTTAGTTAATGAACGAGATAAGAAAGAGTTTTGGTACGTGTATGATGCAGATAATCGAAAGCTTATTGAAGAGAGACTACCCGAGACAGATGAGGAATTGAGTGCAAGTGAGTTATATCAACTACAATTAGATTTAATTGAACCGGAAGATTATAATTACTTTGATTGGAACGATCCTTACCGGCTCAATGTCGCAATTATTAAAAAAGAACTAGACCAAGCAATGGAGTTATCACCGCATATTATAAAGAATGAAAATGTGACTGATGAAGAATATGCCAGGGTTTCTGAGAATTTAAGTCAATTACCAGGAATTGATGCGAAAATTGATTGGAACAGAGTATACCCGTTTAATGATACTTTTAGATCATTTATTGGTAATGTTAGCGATGCTGACAAGGGGATTCCGCGTGAAAACCAAGACTATTACCTAAATTTAGGTTATAGCTGGAATGATCGGGTTGGAGAAAGTGGTCTAGAAGCACAGTATGAAGATGTGCTGAGAGGACAAAAAGAAGTTATTCAATATACCATTAATAATGAAGGCGATATTGTTGGAACGAAAACAGTTCAACAAGGACAAGCAGGTAGCGATTTAGTGCTTACTATTGATATGGACTTTCAACAAGCGCTTGATGAAATAGTAAAAGATGAATTAGAGAAATACATTGCACAAGATCCCTATCGCAATCGTCATATGGAAGATGCGCTTGTGGCTGTACTTGATCCTCAAACGGGTGAAGTTTTAGGGATGACAGCGGCCCATTATGACCGTGAAGAGAATACGTACACTAATCAGCCGCACCGAGTAGTGTATGATGCGCACATCCCGGGATCATCAGTAAAAGGTGCTACAGTTCTTACTGGTTATCAAACGGGCGTAATCGATATTGGGACAGTGTTAAATGATCGCCCTATAAAAATAGCAGGGACACCGTTAAAGAAATCTTGGCGGACTTTTGGATTAATTAATGATTTAAGAGCGTTAGAACAATCTTCCAACGTGTATATGTTTGAAATCGCTATGAGAATTGCGACGGCTCGTTACAGTTACAATGAGCCGCTACGTTCATTTGATACATCAAGCTTTCAGACAATGCGTAATTACTTCCAACAATTTGGATTAGGCTCAAAAACAGGGATTGACTTACCGTTTGAAGCTACTGGGTATGTTGGAACAAACATTATTGATGGCGGTTTGTTACTTGACTTTGCAATTGGTCAATATGATACGTATACTACCCTTCAATTGGCTCAGTATGTCTCAACCATTGCTAATGACGGTTATCGTTTAGCGCCACATATTGTAAAAGAGCAAAGGCAAGCCAATGGTGATAAAGCAACATTAGGACCTATTGTGAATAGCCAATCACCACAGTTGCTAAATAAAATCGATATGGATGAGCGTTACATTGAACGTGTTCAGCAAGGTTTTCGACTTGCAGCAACCAGTGGTACAGGTCGAGGTCATTGGGCTAATAACCCTTATAATGTAGCTATTAAGACTGGAACGGCCCAAAATGAATTTTTTGTGGATGGAGAAAAACAATACACAAATAATTTAACACTTGTAGGTTACGCGCCTTATGAGGAACCAGAACTGGCTTTTGCAATTATAGTGCCAAGAGCTGGAGTAGGTAATGATCAAAATGGGATTCATCATAATATCGGTAACCGATTAATCGACGCCTATTTTGATATTAAAGAACAAAAAGCAACCAATAACTAGTGCATATATAAGCGCGTTAAAAATCATACTAAAAAAACTTAAGTAAAGGTTCTCCTTTACTTAAGTTTTTTATCGTTTGGTTGCAATAACGTTCACAACTTCTTCCATCGACATGTCCCGGTGAAGTTCAAATGATCCGACTTGAATATTAGTTGCATAACCATTTTCAGATAAGTAGTTAACGAATTGTTCACGTGATTCAATGAGGTTTGCGATAATAAGGTAGTTAGATACTTCTGATACTGTCATGCCAGGTTCAATTGTTAGAATGAATGATGAGGTGTCACCATTAACGTGTTGTTCGGTTTGGGGATCATCTGCGTCGTTATCATCTATATTTTCTTCAGTAGTATCTTCATTAGCTGTGTGGTTTGCTAAAGAAAGGTTTATTTGAGTGTCAATATAATGGCTTAATTCCTCATTTGTGAATACATGATAGCCTTTGTGATTAAGAGAAGAGATCATGTCTGTTTCTGCTATATCGGTTATATTGTCTGTTTCAATAAACACAAAGTAGCCACCGATGATGAGTGTTGTGATTAAGATACCAAGAGCAAAAGCTCGTAGAGTGTGTTTCATAATTGTCTCCTATTCCTCTATTTATCGTAACGAGTGAAGGACCTGTTCAACATCATATTCGTTAATATTTGTCATTCGACTAATATCTTTAATCGAATGACCATTATTAAATAATGTTTCAATCCGTTTTGTCAGTGCTGATTTTTCGTGAGATGTAAAATCGAAATCTTCTGTACGTGGTAAAAGTTCTTCTTCAAGGATCTTCACCTTTTTATTTAATTGATAACTCTCTTGTATCTGTGATAGTGAGAGTTGTTCAATTTGTTGCTCTAGTTGTTTAAAGCGATCATTCATAAAGAATGATAGAAGGATGATGATAATACTTACAGCAAGTAAAACGATAATTAGTTCAATCAAGTAAATTGCCCCCTTTCATACTCTATCATTTATAGCATAAACAAGTAAGACAGTAAAGCTGACTTTTCCTACAGCTAAAGATGTCCTGTTCCACCACCAATATAGAGTTCTCCTTATGTGGCACTAATCGAAATATATCGTGGAGGGTCCGCACCTTAGAACTAGGGAAATACCAAAAGCTAGTAAACGAGTTGAGCTCCCTAGAAGCTTGTTACTTTAGTGACGAGAGGTTCACTAAAGTATGCTTTTTCGGACACAATGATTTTTTAAGTATCAATCCGTTTTTGATTTGGGCTTTTAACATAATAGACATGGAGTTTTTATCATCATCCCAATTATCTAAAGTCATGTGATGCGATTATAAGACTTTTTTTAAATTAGCTTTAGGGAGTAGTCGAGAACACTCGTGACTTTAGTTAGGGGTGTTGACCATAATCAGATATTGCATTATACATCACTTGTCGACGATACTTTGATGCTAAGACAAGCTGATAATAGAGAAGAAATACAAAATGATTATTTGTATCTAAGTGCCGTCGTTATGTCAACTCATTTCTTATTACAGACTAATGATAAAATAAGTCGAAAGGAAAGGCAATCTGCCTTACATAGCGGTTTTCGAATTACTAAAGGTGACCTTTACTCCCGATGGCATTCATTGCCCATCTATAGATGATGGGACGACTTCTGCCTAGACCCTTTATTAAAAAATATGAATCCTTTTAAGAAAGTGTAAACAAATGCTTGATATTTACGATTGAACTTGTTAAAGTCTCGAGTTTGACACTTAATTTAAATAAGGCCTCTCCAACCCCCTGTTTTTATAGGATTTGGAGAGGTTTGTATTTTGTCGGAAAAGTGAGTACTATTTAGCTTTTTTAGATAGTTTTAAAATATTTTTCATGTGTTTAATTGTGTTGATTTCGAAATCCGTACGAAAACCGAATATTTCATGTAGTTGATCCGTTAAATGCGTGCGCTCATAGAGCGGTATATAGCCATCTCCTGAAGTTCTCATCACATTCATTTCTTTCAAAGTTTTAATGGTTTTCTGACAAGAGAATTTATGATCTAACTTTTGTTCTAAGAGACGGTAAATTAATAAAGAGAGAAAACAGGTCAAGAAATGGGCTTCAATTCGATCATCATTTCTCACATAAACGGGACGTGATTTCAGCTCTGTTTTCATGATTCTAAAGCGCTCCTCAATTTCCCATCGTTGATGATTCACGCGAATCAACTCTGAAGGGTCTGATGTTAAATTCGTACAAATGCCGTAAAATCCATCGTATTGGGCTTCTTTCTCTATCACTGATCCATCGAGCGTAATCTGCCCCTTTTCTGCGATGTCACCATCTGTTGTGGCATGGCTAACTTTAATAAAGCGTAAGGGATCATTGGCACACTTCTTTTTTAGGGTGGAAGGCTTGTCAACTTTTTTCAATGCACGCTCGATCTGCCGCTTACGAATCGTTTCTTGGTAACTTTTATATTTTGGAGAGACCGAGTTGATAATAGAGCGACTGTAAAAAGAGATAGCCTACATTGAATGCAAGCTGCTCATCCGACTCAATCGGTTTCTCCGTATTAAATTTAATGATACTGGGCTTTTGTTGGCTTTTCTTTTCATTCGTAAGTTTTTTTGCGTATTGACGTACCCATTCTTCTGGTTCAATGCCTGGGTGTTTGTCACGAATCTCTTGTTCATTTCCTAAGGTTTCTACAACGCGTGTAGTGGATTTGCCGTTGATATCTCGAACGTTTTCAATGATAGAGTAAGAGATAGAATGTTTAGAAACACTCTTTTTTATGCGCATAATCAATCCTCGTTTCTATGGTAGTTAACCTAATTATATTATAGTACTCAATAATTAATACGAAAATTCGACAAAAAAATAAGCCGTATCAAGGCTTAAGAGCATTATTAATGAAAAGAAGTGTCAAACTCCCACATGATTTGCTATGTTCAACTTGAAGCTGAGTTAGCCGCGAAAAAAAGCTTGAACCAGAAGATGCATATGCGCTCTCAACTTATTAAAAATGCATAATCAAACCCTAGCATTTGCAGCTGCATATATACATACATATATAAATATTGAATGAAATAGATGCACTTTTTAATTATTAACATTTAATTCGAAAAAATTACAAAAAATCATAGGATTTCTTTGTATTGTGTTAATATATGTATATCAATAACTATATTCTAGCAATTTATTTTTATGAAAATCAAAATTTACAGGGGTGATTTCGATGCACAGGTTTAAAAAAATATCAGTTTTGATTGTTTTAGTCGTCTTTTTGTTATTCTTTAGTTTATCAACTGTCGCATCAGCAGGAGGAAACAATATTGATCTTTTCCCATATATAGAGCCACCACATTCTCCTTCTGAGACAACAGTTATAAATACCGAAATGATGTTTCCAGAATTAGAAGAAGGACTTGTTAGACCGTTTGCAGTAGATCCGGGTAATGGAACTACAAAGATTAGTGATGAGCTTTCTAAACTCAATGGATTGAGAGATAGAAGAACAAGAGACTTTAAGTCAATGGAGACATTTAAAAGTGCATCAATTACTATTGCAACAAAAATACCCGTTGTTGGAACTTGGATTGAAACTGGAAATTCAATTTGGAATTCACTTAAAAATATAAAGAGCGATATAGGTAGTGGCACGGGTAAAAATGTAACTATTAACACTCAATATTCAGATCGATATTTCTACCACTGGCTATATGTCTATGATGGAGGCCGCTGGCAAGATTACGGGTACAGCCTTAGTCGCTATTGGTATAAACATGTGGTGGTAACTTTTATTCCTAGCGGAACTGATAAAGTTAAGGTCGCCGACTATGATTATTCAATGTTAAAAAATAGTCCTAACAAAATTTCCAAGGCTCCTAACTACATGAATAAAAAGAGATTGGCCGAGATTATTCAAGGTCGGTGGAGAAATGGAACGGGGAAGTATTGGGAGAATTATTGATTGCGGGAGGTCAATATGTATAGAAAATGGTATTTACTAATAGGATTTATATGGTTACTTTCTGCTTGCTCAAATATAAGTACAAGTGGTATTGAATTTGAGGATTTATCTTATACGCAAGTTAATGCAGGAATCGAGGAACTTGAAGGAGAAGATAATCCGTTGTTTGAAAAGATACGCATAGAAATGAAGGATTATCATGTTGAAGAAGAAAATGATTTAGAGAGGAGATTAGAGTTCACCTTTCTAATAAAGAATTTAACTAATCAGGATATGAATTTTAAATATATAGGTTTTTTTCCTGATGAGTTAGAAAGGTATTATCTGAGCCGTAATAGCTTCGAATCAGATGAAAGAATTTTCGAAAAAGACTTTGAATGGGAACACACAGCCTCAATCCTCGTTCAACATCCAGAAAATCTGCAAGATGAGGCAAGGGATTACCTTGCGTCTGAAGGCGAAAAGATATATTTTGCCTTCGAAATAGATGGTGACATTTTTTATCATGAATTAACGCTTAGTGATGGTTTGGCTCATATTAACTAACAAGACGTAATAATTAATGTTTCATTTTGCTCTATAAACATATAGAGGCTGGAACGAAGCGCTAGTTAACTTGGAAAAATGAGTCTAGGAAAAAACTCTAAATAACTAGATAAAAGCGGCATTTCATATAAAAATATGAAATGTCACTTTTTATAATTTTTACACATTTTTTCGCACACAAAAAGGACACCTTATGATACTAAAATGGACCCTAAAGAATGGACAGTCAATACACACTGCGTCACGCTATTCGCCAACTTCATCAAGCCCATTCCATACTTCACGTTCACGTTATGCAGAAAGGGTGCTACTTATGACGGAATGAACATTTACACATGAATAGATACAAATACTGGCATCTAATCCTTATATCAAAAGAGTATCAGATAAAAGTATTACTTACACGGATGAGTTTAAACAACAATTTGTGTCAGAATCGCTCAACGGTTTAACAATGAAAGAAATCTGCTCTGAATCAGGATTTGATCCAGAGATACTGGGCGATTATAGAATGAAATTATTCGCCAAGAAATAGCGAAATAAATATCGTGATCATGGGGTGTCCGCTCTAAAAGATACGCGGGTCGAAAAGTTAGGTCGCCCTAGAAAATCTTTCTTAACGCCGAAACAACAGATTGAGAATTTATAATCGAAGATCATGCTTTTGGAAGAGGAGAATAATCTGTTAAAAAATCAGAATGGAGCGAAAGGAGGCAAGAAAGAAGCGAACGTCCAAGTGATGTATCCATCACATGAAAACAACTGGATCCTATACAGGAACGATTATTGATGCGTGTGATCTATTAGGTGTGTCGCGTTCTGGCTACTACAATTACCTCAACAGCGCTGATCAAAGAGAAACAAATGAAACGATGGATCTCATGTGGAAAAAGCAAATTGAACAAGCTTATCATTACCGCAAAAAAGATTATCGTTAACAGTAAAAGGTTCAAAGACTTATGCGGAAATATTCAATTGTTTGTCCGATTCGCAAAGCGAATCCGTATAAACGCATGGTGAAAGCAAACAAAGAACATTCTACTGTTTAAAACAAACTAAAGCGTCAATTCAATCAAGGTGTCAGTAAGAAAGTTCTATTGACAGATATCACGTATTTACCCGGAGCCAACGGGTTTATAGGTTATTTGCCGACGATAAAAAATGGCGCAACAAAGGAAATTCTCGCTTACTATGTTTCAGATAATTTGAAAATAGATATTTCACTAAATACGATTGATCAGCTCATGCATACCCATGGCCGCGCCTTACATGAGGAAGCCTTTGTCCATTCAGATCAAGGCGTTCATTACACGAGTCCAAGATTCCATAAGAAATTAGCCGCTAATAACCTTGGGCAATCTATGTTAAGAAGAGGTAACTGTTGGGATAATGCACCTCAGGAATCATTCTTTGGCCACTTAAAAGATGATATGAACTATCATCACTGTAAAAATATTCATGAATTGCGTGCTGTCGTTGATGATTATATTGATTATTATAATCATGAGCGCGGTCAATGGAACTTAAAAAAATTGCCCCCTGTTAGTTACAAAGAGCAATATTTATTAGATGTTTCATGAGAGTCTTTTTTAAATGTCCTTGACAAAGGGTCCACATTAGTTTTTATTTTGTCGGAAAAGTGAGTACTATTTAGCTTTTTTAGATAGTTTTAAAATATTTTTCATGTGTTTAATTGTGTTGATTTCGAAATCTGTACGAAAACCGAATATTTCATGTAGTTGATCCGTTAAATGCGTGTGCTCATAGAGCGGTATATAGCCATCTCCTGAAGTTTTCATCACATTCATTTCCTTCAAAGTTTTAATGGTTTTCTGACAAGAGAATTTATGATCTAACTTTTGTTCTAAGAGACGGTAAATTAATAAAGAGAGAAAACAGGTCAAGAAATGGGCTTCAATTCGATCATCATTTCTCACATAAACGGGACATGATTTCAGCTCTGTTTTCATGATTCTAAAGCTCTCCTCAATTTCCCATCGTTGATGATTCACGCGAATCAACTCTGAAGGGTCTGATGTTAAATTCGTACAAATGCCGTAAAATCCATCGTATTGGGCTTCTTTCTCTATCACTGATCCATCGAGCGTAATCTGCCCCTTTTCTGCGATGTCACCATCTGTTGTGGCATGGCTAACTTTAATAAAGCGTAAGGGATCATTGGCACACTTCTTTTTTAGGGTGGAAGGTTTGTCAACTTTTTTCAATGCACATTCGATCTGCCGCTTACGAATCGTTTCTTGGTAACTTTTGTATTTTGGGGAGAAGGTGACAAGCAGGCGTTGTTCTAAATCATTTTCTTTAATCCATCTTTCTTTGTAGTATGTTTCTGTGTTGTTTGGCATGTCTTCAATCTCCCCTAAATGAATCGGTTGACTGCTTGTTGTTGTGCGCCATCCAGAGGGGTCTAGTGCCCATGCCTTGAGGTGCTTTTTTAGTTTTTTAATAGATTGTGTGGTGATGAATCCCCGGCTGCCTAGCGTATTATATAAACGATTGTTTTTAGAAGATAAGCCGGCATCTGTACAGACGACAATCTCAGACAACTCAAAATCCTTCAGGATTTTCTTTTCTAAAGGATTAAGAGAGGTTTGTTCATTTTCATTCCTTGGAAAGGTTGAAAAGGCAAGGGGAAGACCTGAGCCATCCATGAATAAACCCATTTGAACAATCGGGTTAGGGTGATGTTCTTTTGATACACCACACTGCTTTAATCCGCCTTCTTGTTCCATTTCAAAATAGAAATTCGTACAGTCATAATACAAGATTTTCTCATGACGCGTAACAATTTTTTGACTGTTCCTGTATACAGCTGATTGAATCGCATCTGATTCTTTCTTGAGTATATCTAGAGCACGATACATGTGATGTGGCTCGCCATGTATCCCTTCAAGTAATTGTTTGGCTTGTTCGAAGGAACTCCGTTTGGAGTTCGGGTGTAAAATGCGCATATAGATTAATTTAGATAATACCTCATTTAAATCATATTCAAATTTATATTTAGATTGAATATCTTGTGTGATTTTAGAGAGACCGAGTTGATAATAAAGCGACTGTAAAAAGAGATAGCCTACATTGAATGTACGCTGCTCATCCGACTCAATCAGTTTCTCCGTATTAAATTTAATGATACTGAGCTTTTGTTGGCTTTTCTTTTCATTTGTAAGTTTTTTTGCATATTGACGTGCCCATTCTTCTGGTTCAATGCCTGGGTGTTTGTCACGAATCTCTTGTTCATTTCCTAAGGCTTCTACAACGCGTGTGGTGGACGTGCCGTTGATATCTCGAACGTTTTCAATGATAGAGTAAGAGATAGAATGTTTAGAAACACTCTTTTTTATGCGCATAATCAATCCTCGTTTCTATGGTAGTTAACCCAATTATATTATAGTACTAAATAGTATTTAATAGTTAATGCGGAAATCTGACAAAAAAATAAGTCGTATAAAGGCTTAAGAGCATTATTAATGAAAAGAAGTGTCAAATTCCTGAGCGGTTTTCGAATTACTAAAGGTTATCGTTACTCCCAATGGTATTCATCGCCCATCTATAGATGATGGGACGACTTTTGCCTAGACCCTTTCTTAAAAAATATGAATCCTTTTAAGAAAGTGTAAACAAATGCTTGATATTTATGATTGAACTTGTTAAAATGATAAGGTCTGAAAATGATAATTTATGAAAAGATAGTTGAAAAGTTTGGAGGGATAATCATGCGTGTAAACATCACATTAGCGTGTACTGAAACTGGTGATCGTAATTACATTACGACAAAAAATAAACGTGAAAACCCTGAGCGTATCGAGCTTAAGAAGTATAGCCCACGTCTTAAAAAACATACGCTTCACCGCGAAACAAAATAAGTCTTGTGAAAACTCTTATCTTACTTTTATGATAAGGGTTTTTTCTTTAGCTATACATATAAGGTAAATACATAAAGAAATGCTGCCGAAGGAGGGGCTCTTTTAATGAAGAAACAAGATATCAGAAAAAATGTTATACAAATGCTTCTAGACTTGCCTATAGATCAACGGCGATTAATAGAAGAAAATCTGTATGAGCAGTTTATTCATTCTGATGAGTATCATTTCAGTCGTGTTATTGGTATAACAATGAGTCACGGTCATGAGTGGGAAACGCGTACAATTATTAAACGAGCATTAGCGGAGGGGAAAACGGTGACTGTTCCGCTTTGTCACACAGACACGAAAACAATGTCGTTTTATAAATTAGATACACTAGATGATTTAGTAAAAGGGCATTTTGGTTTGATGGAACCAAACCCGAAGGTGATGCAAAGAATTGATCATCAAAAAATTGATTTGTTAGTCGTTCCGGGTGTAGCGTTCGACACAAAACAATATCGTATCGGTCATGGTGGAGGCTATTATGACCGCTTTCTAGTTGAATATTCAGGCAAAACATTGGCTTTGTTACATGAGTCACAGTTATTTACTTCTTTGCCTGTAGAATCATATGATGTGCCAGTTCAAACCTATATTATTGCAAGAAACTAAGGTGATGAAGAATCGGCTAGTTTTTTAAATGAGGACGGTGTGAATCGTTCAGCAACCACTTTGATTATGGAGTTTGCGCAAAAGAAGATAATACTTCCATAAAAGGAGTGGCGGATAATTGGAATGGGGGAATCATCGTAAAATAACCCTGTCACTGAATGCCGTCGAAGGAAACTCATTGCTTGAGTTGTTGGAGAAGTCAGATTAACAAATAGTTCAACGCTAACGTAAAGGACGCTATTTAAGAAACTTCCACATCAAAATATCGTTATAAATTAAGTGTGGGAGTATTCATTTAAGGTGATATTTGTTATAATTGGAGAGGTGACGTTATGAAAACATACTATGATGTACAAAAGTTTTTTAGACGTTTTGGGATTATTACGTATATAGGAAATCGCGAGGCTGAAATTGAACTTAGCTTGATTGAATTACAGTCCCTTAAACAAGAAGGGGTTATTTCAGATGAAGATTACTATCAGTGTTTAGGTGTATTAAGTTATGAAAAAGAAATGGCGATTGAGAAAAGGAGCGGAAAACAGTGACAAGATATTTATTAGGTGTTGATATCGGAGGTACAACGGTTAAACTTGGCATTATTACAGAAACAGGTGATATTCTAAAAAAATGGGAGATTACCACTCAAACAGGTAATCAATCCGATCAGATTCCTCATGATATTTGGGCATCTATAACAGCACAATTGGAAGCTGATAATATTGATAAAAAGAGTTGTTTAGGTATTGGTGTGGGGGCGCCAGGTTTTGTCGTGGCAGATACAGGTGATATTGCGCAGGCTGTCAATTTAGGGTGGAAAGATTTCCCTCTAGGTGATATTTTACATGATTTATCCGGTTTACCTGTCTATGTTGAAAATGATGCCAATATTGCTGCGCTTGGTGAAAATTGGTTAGGTTCTGGTGGGTTAGCTGAAAATCTCGTTATGATCACACTTGGTACAGGCGTTGGTGGTGGGATTATTGTTAGTGGAAAAATTGTCAGTGGTACGAATGGTATGGCTGGAGAAATTGGTCATATGACAGTGGATGTTCACGGTGTACAATGTAACTGTGGTCGCATTGGCTGTTTGGAGACAATTGCATCTGCTACTGGTATTGGGCGTATTTCCGAGACGCGTGTGGAGGGGAATCCTGAGACTGAACTCATGGCGCTTTATAAGAAAAAAGGACGTCTAACAGCTAAGGACGTTTTTGATGCGGTTAAAAATGATGATCAAGTAGCTAAAGAGATTATTTATGAAATAACAGACACATTAGGTTTGGCTATTTCTAACATAACGACCATTGTAAACCCCTCAAAAATTGTTATTGGTGGAGGGGTATCAAAAGCGGGTGATGCATTACTTGAACCGCTAAAAGAAGCCTTTAAACGTTATGCACTACCTCGGATAGTGGAAGGTAGTACATTTGAAATTGCGAAACTAGGTAACGACGCAGGGATCATTGGCGGCGCCTATTTAGTTAAGCAGCATCAGTCGTAATGTAACTTTTAAGTGAGGAACGACGTCTAACTTGATGACACATAAAGTTTACGATCTGTTTACAGAGGGTTAACTTGTGTTTTAAACAGATAAATATCGGGAAATTAGACGTTGAGGAGGACAATATAATTATGTTTAAAAAACAAAATATAAATCAACTTTTTGTAATTGCGAGTATTTTATTTGGAGCAAAAACATATGTGATTTATCGCTTTTTATTTAATATTAATTTAGAAAATACAATGCAAGAGTTTATTCTATTCATTAACCCATTTGTTACGGCATTTTTTGTCTATGCATTATCAGTATGGTTCAAACCAAAGCATCAAACAGGCTATATAAAAACGGTAACGATTTTAGGTTCTGTGATTTTGTATCTTAATTTGATATTTTATCGTAACTTTGGTGATTTTTTAACGATTCCCATACTATTTCAAGGAAGTAATGCAAAAGATTTAGGTTCAAGTGTCATTAGTTTGCTTGAATGGTATGATGTCTTGTTATTTGCTGATGTTGCTCTGATTTTCTATTTAGCAAAGCCATCGGTTAATATCGGAGAAGTCGCTGAAAAGACACGTCCAAAGGGTAGAAAATTGATTTTAAGTTTGTCGATCGTATTTTTAATTGGTAACTATGTGCTTGCTGAGATTGAAAGACCTCAATTGTTACAAAGAGGATTTGATCGGGAGTACTTAGTCAAAAATATTGGTTTATTTAATTTTCATTTATATGACATTGTCCAACAGTCTCGTTCGAAGGCCCAGCGTGTACTAGCTGATGGAAACGAATTGTCCGAAATTTTAACCTACATTGATGAAGAGGCAACAGATCGCTCAACAACTGATTTGGCCGGTATTGCCGAAGGTAAAAATGTCATTTTTGTTTGGTTGGAATCATTACAAACGTTCGTTATTAATAATGAGTTACATGGTGAAGAAATCACACCGTTTTTAAATAGCTTAATTGATGACAGCTATTACTTTGAGAATTTCTATCACCAGACTGAACAAGGAAAAACAGCGGATTCAGAGTTTGTTAGTGAAACGTCATTATATCCCTTGCCGAGTGGAGCAGTTTACTTCACACATGGAGATAATACGTATCAATCATTGCCACAAATGCTAGGAGAAAGCGGCTATTCTACTTCTGTATTCCACGCAAATAACGGAAGTTTTTGGAATAGAAATGTCATGTATGGTACCTTGGGAATTGATCACTTTTATGATATTAATGCTTATAATGTTACTGATGATAATACGGTAGGTTGGGGATTAAAAGATAAGGACTTCTTTGAGCAATCAATGAAGTATTTGACCAGTTTACAAGAACCTTATTATACACGAATGATTACACTAACTAATCACCATCCATTTAGTCTAGATGAGGAAGATGCGACACTTATGCCGTTTGATTCAAACTCAAGAACGTTAAACCAGTATTTCCAAACAGTACGTTATTTGGATGAATCGCTAGAACTGTTTTTTGATGAATTAAAAGCAGCGGGTGAATATGACGACGCGATAATTGTTTTAATGGGAGATCACTATGGTATCAGTGATTTTCATGACCGTGCAATGGCAATGTATTTAGATAAAGAAGAGATTACACCTTACGATCATATTCAGTTACAGCGTGTGCCGTTATATATCCATATTCCAGGCGAAAAAGGTGAAGTTATTTCGACTGTCAGCGGCCAGGTCGATATTAAGCCAACGTTACTTCATCTTCTCGGCATTGAAGACGACAACGAACTTGGTTTTGGTACGAACATGTTTGGAGAGAATCGAAAAGATTTTATTGCTTTACGTGATGGTAGTTTCATCACAGAAGATGTTATCTATACAAAAGGATTATTTTATGATCGTGTATCAGGTGAATTAATCGAAGAAACGGATGTACTTTTGGAATTAAAAGAGCGCGCCCAACAAGAATTAACTTACTCTGATCAACTTATTTATGGTGATTTATTACGTTTCCATGATTTAAATCAATAGACATTCTACAAACCATCTGATTCCTTGGTTGTCTCAGGTGGTTTTGTTGTGCTATTCTGGAAAGTGACATGAAAGTGAGGGGAATTATAGTGAAAATTAAAAAGTTATCATTAGGACAATTAGGAACAAATAGTTATTTGCTAGAAAACGCGCACGAACTACTCATTATTGATCCAGCAGGAGAACCTCAACGTTTAATGGCTGAAATTGATGTATTAGAAAAACAACCAGTCGCGATTCTATTAACGCATGCACATTTTGATCATATCGGAGCCCTGGACCAAGTGAGAAGTAGATACGGCGTCCCAGTATATTTACATGAAAGCGAGCATGACTGGCTGAGTAATCCGGCATTGAATGGATCAAAGTATTTCCCCGTGGAGGAAGTAATTTGTCAGCCTGCTGATAGGGTTTTAAAAGCTGGACCACTAAAAATAGGGTCATTTAACTTCGATGTTATAGAAACGCCAGGCCATTCACCTGGTGGGGTAGCTTTTATTTTTGCTGACATAAAAACAGCGGTTTCAGGGGATAGTTTATTTAAATCAGGAATCGGACGAACGGATTTGCCGTTAGGAGATTATGATACATTGATTACATCTATTAAAGAAAAATTATACAATTTACCTGATGCATACAGCATTTATCCAGGGCATGGTCCTGAGACGACAATTAAAGAAGAGAAAATGTCGAATCCGTTTGTTTAACATGAACAAGGCCTTACTTGCTTTCTAATAAGCAAGTAAGGCCTTGTTGACTGGGTAATAACGCCTAACTCTATAATGAGGTTCGGTTGAACTCTCAATATAAAGTAGATGCTGATCCTCGATAGTGTGAATGGCATATGTGGCATGTCCATGAGGAAAGTGAAGAGGGTTTGGCAATTCACTGATAGCCTCATGCATAGTCAAATGATTTATAACAGTTTGGTAAGTCATTTGATGTAATGAGTGATGTGTCAGTTGGGTGAGCTCTAATGAGCTAAACTGCTTTTCTGTATCATATAATATCATCGTTAATGATAAAGTACATAATAGTCCTTGAATTATAATTAACGTAAGCAATGTCATCGACCCAGCTTCATTCCTGATAAAACGGTTTAATTTTATCCTCAAACACCTCACCTGCTTCTGATAGGATGACTATGTGAATAATATCACTTCTAAAGACATTAAAATCCTTCACATTTTGTAATAGAACCTCATGACCGCTGTTATTTACCCGACGTCTAATTGACTGCTTATATTTCTCAATTGTCACACGATCTCCCGAAATCGTCGTCAGTTCCAACTTATCGTTTGTAATATTCACCGCAGTACTTGTTTGAATTTCTCGTTCCAATAGTCCGAAAAATTGATATACTTGAAATGAATGATAAGTTGTCGTCAATGTTATATGAGGAACAATCATGAATAATATCAATCCAGAAAGAATGGTTATCTGCATACTAATTAACAGCTCAATTAAAGTAAAGCCTTTAGTGTTTTGGTACATAATATATGCGGGCCACCTCTTCGCTATGTTGGATATTTGTGTATGTTGCTGTTACTTCAGTGAAGTGGGGATGGTGGGAGACGGTAACCACTGTATCATACGTTAGCAGTGTTACATTTCCACTCGTGCCGCTTTTTAGGGCGTAATCATATAAAGCGTGATGTATGCGGATATGATCTGCTTCTGTCCGCTGATTTAACTTGATGATTTGTTGAAGAGGTAAATGCACCATAATCATAATGGACAATAAAGATAAGATAAATAAGCTTTCTAATAAGAAAAAACCTTTATCGTTCTGTATAATTGACATAGCATCGCCCTTTTCCAAATGGAAATGTAATGGTGAATAAGTAGTGCTTTGTTAGAATAGTCATTGTACCCGGATGCTGCACTTGACCATTATTTGAAAAAGTCAGTTTGCTTTTAGTTGTAGGGAAGCGAACGTCCCACTCATTAGGGTAGGTCCTTTTAAATAAGTGTTTTTTGGAGGTCGTTTCACTTACCGTGTATAAATAATCAGAGGTGTAAAATTGGATATAAGGTAATTGACTAGACACTAAACTTTGTTTTTGTAAATATAGTACATCAATTTCAAATTGTTTATACCAACGCTCAAAGGTTTGTTTGTCTTGTGTTTTGTCTAAGTGATTGATACCAAAATAGGTAAACACTTGAATGATACTCAATACAATGAGCACTTCGACTAATGTAAATCCACCTGACCAGTTTTTTCTATTCACTAGTAAGTTTAACTTTTTTGTTTGTTGTGTCTGTAAAAATAAGCGGAGTCGTTGTACTGCTCATTAATTCTTCTTCAATATATTGACCGGAAATGAGTGCATCAAAATCAGCTGGGAAATAGTGGTGGTCGAGATAATAAGATTGGATCTGTGTATTTACAAAACCAACAACGGCTTCGTCTGAACGCCGGGTAATATTTTCTTGGTGATCGGCTAGTTTTGGCGTAATCAGTATTAGCAATAACGCAATAATACTCATGACAATAAGCATTTCAATTAAAGTAAATCCATTTTCATTCTTATACATAATAACGTCCTCCTAAATAGTTTGCATCATGTCAATCATTGGCAATAGTAAGGATAAGTAAATGAGCACAATGCTGACAGCGATCAAGGAAAAGATAATGGGTTGGATATACTGAAGCGTTTTTTCAATCATAAATGTTGTATCATCAATCGCCTCCTTCACAAAGATATTAAGAGATGTAGTAAGTAATTGGTGTGCTTCATTGGTCATAAATAAGTAACTCAGTTTTTCATTGAAAAAATCATGCTGAATTAAACTATTATACAGGGTAGAACCACCTGCAAGTGAATCAGCTAGTTCTGAGACAGATTGAGAAAAATAGCTGTTGTTGTTTGAATCTATTAAATGACCTAGTGCTTCTTTCGCTGAAAAATGTGCAGCTAATAAACTTTTATAATGCATAGCAAAAGTCACACTGTTGTAGTAAGCGCATATTCTTAATAATCGTGGCATGCAACGTATTAAATACATTTGCTGTTTTACCGATGTTTGTCGGTAGACGATAAAAGAGATTATGGACAAAAGTAGTAGAAAAATTAAGCTGAAGCGTAAAATGACAAATAACTTTGACACAAGAAATAATGCCAATGTGATTATTGTTGGTTCTGACTGACCTGTACTAAAGAGTTGTAAAAAGTTTGGGTAAATGTAGTGTTGGATAAAATATAGCATAAGAAGAAAACCTGAAATTAAAACAAGTGGGTACCGAATAGTTTTGATGAGTTGTTGTTTTAACTGGTGCTTTTTTTTAATGAGTTCAAGAGCTTGATGGATGCCACTAGCTAGTTCCCCGTGCAATAATCCATAGTAGGTATGGCTCACGATTTGAGGGTGGAAGCTTAGTCGTTTTAATGTGCTGTCTAATGTGTGACCATTACTTAATGATTGAAGGATATAATCAATTGTTTTTTTATGACTTGTATTAAAACGCATAATAATTAACGCCTCTTTTAACGAATAATGTGCATCTAATAATGTGCAAAGCCGCGTCATCATTAAGAGTTGATTTTGGATTGTTATATCTTTATGTTTAGTTTTAAACAAAACCATAAGCATAAGCCTTTCGTTTTAGCTGCCCGAAAGTCACATCACTCGCAAGAGATGTGTGTTGAGACTCGCAATATTGAAGCAGAGATGCCCCAGTTAAAAACTCAATTATAGCAGCCCGGGGATGTTCTTTATGATTAATTGAAATGAGCTCAGTAGCGCAAATCGCTAAAAGGTTTTGCGTAAGATCAACGGGCTTGATGCCCATTTCTATTAAACGATGAATTGTGCCTTTGGCATCTTTTGCATGTAAAGTCGAAAAAACAAGATGCCCTGTATAAGCAGCGTGAAAAACAAAAGCAGCTGTTTTATGATCTCTAATTTCTCCTACCATTAATATATCGGGATCGTGTCTTAGGGCTGCTTTTAAGCCGGTTTGATATGTCATGCCACTTTTTTCATTTATTTGCACTTGTACAAAATGGTTTAAATCTTTTTCTATGGGATCTTCAAGTGTGATGGTTTGGTAAGATTGCTCTTTTAAAAGCGTTTCAATTAGACTGTATAAGAGGGTTGTTTTTCCCGACCCAGTTGGACCTGTTAGCAGGACAATACCAGAAGGTTTTTGAATCAAAGATTTCAGTCTTGTTACTTGATAATTAAATAAAAGTAGTTTATTTAGTGGTAGTATATCATTATGAGGTAATATTCTTATAGCTAAAGACTCTTCTTGTCTTACGGGTAGTGTAGAAAGTCTTAAGTCGAGTTTCGTATCTTCGACATTCAATGTTACGACACCATCTTGTGGTAATCTAGTTTCACCAACATCCATTTGCGCTTGGAATTTCAAATGGTTTAGTAGTGCTTTATAGTGAGGTAATAAAAGCGTTTTATATATATGACGCTGTCCGTGTACGCGTAAATAAACATGTGTTGATGTGTCACAGGGGACAAAATGAATATCGGTAACATTTTCTTTGAGCGCAAATAAAATAACATTATTTAAGAAACGATCTGAACTATACATGCCTTCACCTCTATAATCTATTGTTGGTTACGATAATAGGTGAAAAAACCACAGACGGCAAGCGTGTGAGAGCTGTTTCATGAAGTATTATTTTGAAATTGACGAAGTTTCTAGCGACAATTTCAGGCAGGTAGTATTATTTCCTGAAAAAATGTATAATTATTCAGATAATATTTAAATGCATTAAATTTAAAAAGGGGGAGCTGTATGCAACGAATTTATTTGGTAGGATTTATGGGAAGTGGAAAATCAACTGTAGCTAAGGCATTAGCAAAAGTGTCAAAGATGTCAATGTTTGATTTAGATAAGGTTATCGAACAAAAAGCGGGACAACGTATTTCTGACATTTTCTACGCACATGGGGAGGCATTTTTCAGAAAACTTGAACATGATGCGCTATTAGAAACTACAAAACAAACCGGCATCATCTCAACGGGAGGCGGGATTGTTGAAAGAGAAGACAATCGCAATATTCTATCACAACAGTATGTCGTTTTTCTTGAAACGGCGTGGACGGAAATTGTTGAACGCTTAAAAGATGATCAAGAACGTCCATTATGGCATCAAGACTTAGAAGTGAAAAAGCAACTATTTGATCATAGGCAAGTACTTTATAAAGAAGTCAGTCAATTTGTCATTAATACGACTTATCGCTCGCCTGAAAATATCGCACAAGCTATATTAGAAAATATTCATAAATAAGACAAGCTCATCCAAATAGGATGAGCTTGTCTTGTTGGTCATTTCGATGTTTTTTTAATTTTACCTTTCCAATCTTTATAGCCACCTTTTAGGTCATAAAGTTCGGTGTAACCATTTTTGTAAAGTAACCAAGCAGCACGCTGAGATCGTGAACCAGATTGACAGTAAAGGTAAATAGGCATATCTTTGCGCAGCTCTTTCATGCGTTGTTTTAATTGTGTAACAGGAATATTTCGCGCGCCCCAAATGTGTCCGCCATCAAATTCTTTTTGTTCGCGTACATCAATCAATTGGGCTTTACGATAGCCTTCTCTAAAATTTTCTTCTGAGAGTGTTGTGAGTATTTTTCTTGTTTTAAAGTATCGATAGAGTGTATAACCGATGTAGGCTAAAGCAAGGACAAGAAGTGCAATCCAATCCCAGGCAAGCGCAAGTGTATAATTCATAGTAAAATCCCCTTTTTTTCAGTCTGCGTCTATTATACGACTTTTCACCGAAAAAGTGAACCGTTTTCTTTTAAGTGAAATGTACATTTCATGTGACTAATTGATTAATTCTGCAAACGAAGCTTTACTTATGATAAAATAAAATGGTAAGCTTGAATGTGCTGTTTAAAATTAAGATGTATAATAGAAAGTGAGGGATGATGATGCCAACACCTAGTATGGAAGATTATATTGAACAAATCTATTTATTAATTGAATCGAAAGGCTATGCGCGAGTCTCTGATATCGCTGATGCTCTATCTGTTCATCCTTCCTCTGTAACTAAGATGGTAAAAAAATTAGATAAAGACGAATACTTGAATTATGAGAAATACCGCGGATTAATCTTAACCGCAAAAGGTAAAAAAATAGGTAAACGTCTTGTTTATCGACATGATTTGTTAGAACAATTTTTAGAAATTATCGGTGTCGATAAGGAAAATATTTATGATGATGTAGAGGGGATTGAGCATCATTTAAGTTGGAATTCTATCGATCGTATTGGTGATTTGGTGCAATACTTTGAAGCAGATAAAAAGCGGGAGCAAGCATTAAAAGAATTAAGAGAAAAACAACTATCGAAAGAATAAAAAATGTCGGTCAAGTTCATAGTCGCAAAGTAAAACGTACTTTGTGACTAAACTTCACCGGCATTTATTATAGTTTATAATGTCATTTTTTTATGAGTATCTTTATTCCCATCAATCACGCGTAAGTGAGAAGTTTTTTTATGTCTTTTTTTATGTTTGCTTACGGGTCTTTTCTTTGCTTGTGCATAACTTCCAGTCGGTTTTTGCGCATACTTTTTCTTTGATTGCTTCACTGCTTTACGGTACTTTTTTATTTCATTTGAGTTGTGGCGCTTTAAAAAGAAAGTATGGACAATAGCATAAATAATTCCGATGGTTATAGCGGTTATTATAATATTTCTAATTAAGCTGTTAAAATCCGTTAGGAATGTGGAAACTAAACCTACTACAGCAAGTCCAAATAGGATGTACATCCAAATTGGTTGATGTCGCTTCATATTAACCCTCTCCTTGTCTAGTATATGTATTACTACTTTTCCCAAGTTACACTGTTTTTAATCCTTAAACCTTTAATATTTTCAAAAAACTTATCCTGTCGCGATCGGATATGAAACTATAAAAACAGCATATAATATGATACACTATATAGGTTAATTAATAAAAGGGAAGTGACAAAATGGAAAAAATAAAAAGACTGCGTGATACGCTCAAGCAGCGTGAAATCGATGGTTTAATCGTAACAAATCCTTTCAATCGCCGATACATAAGTGGCTTTACTGGTACCGCGGGTGTGGTTTTGATTACACAAGATAAACAACTATTTATTACGGATTTTCGATATATGGAACAAGCAACAGCGCAAGCAGTTGGTTATGACGTAATAGAGCATAAACAATCGTTAATAAAAAAAATAGCGGAAATTATTGAAGCATTAAACATAAACAATGTTGGTTTTGAAGAAGATGATATGACGTATCAAACGTATAAAACTTATGCGGATGAAATTGGTGTGGATCTTATTCCTACTTCAGGTATTATTGCGACGATACGCATGATAAAAACGGAAGATGAACTGAAGATTATGGAGCAAGCAGCTGCCATTTCTGATCGTGCTTATGAACACATTCTAACCTTTGTAAAACCAGGCATGACAGAAATTGAGGTCTCAAATGAATTAGAATTTTTCATGCGACAACAAGGAGCAACGTCTTCAAGCTTTGACATTATTGTTGCATCTGGGAAACGCTCTGCCTTACCTCATGGTGTTGCAACGGATAAACAGATTAAGACAGGAGAACTTGTGACGCTGGATTTTGGTGCACTTTACCAGGGTTATTGTTCTGATATGACGCGCACCTTTGCTGTCGGGGAAATTTCAGATGAGCTAAAGAACATTTACGATACGGTCTTAGAAGCTCACTTACGAGGTATTAAAGGAACGAAACCTGGTATGACTGGGAAAGAAGCGGACGCATTAACGCGTGATTATATTAAAGAACAAGGATATGGTGAATACTTTGGACATGGGACGGGACACGGATTAGGCATGGAAGTGCACGAAGGTCCTCGCTTATCACCGCTAGGGGATATAGTCTTGGAAGAAAATATGGTTGTCACTGTAGAACCAGGTATTTATGTGCCCGACGTTGGTGGCTGTCGTATTGAGGATGATATTGTGATGACGAAAGATGGTAATCGTAGCTTGAATAAAGCACCGAAAGAGCTTATTATAGTATAGTTAGAAATAAAAGAGATATTTAGGAGGATTTAAATGATTTCAGTGAATGATTTTAAGACGGGTTTAACAATTGAAGTTGATAATGATATTTGGCAAGTACTTGAGTTTCAACACGTGAAACCAGGAAAAGGCGCAGCTTTTGTACGTTCGAAATTGCGCAGTTTACGTTCTGGTAACATCCAAGACAAAACATTTCGTGGCGGGGAAAAAGTAGCCAAGGCACATATTGACAATAGAAAAATGCAATATCTATATGCAGCTGGTGAAATTCACACATTTATGGATATGGAATCTTATGAGCAATTAGAACTCAGCGAAAAGCAAATTGAATATGAATTAAAGTTTTTAAAAGAGAATATGGAAGTGAACGTTATCTCTTATGGAGGAGAAATATTAGGAGTATCCTTACCAAATAACGTAGAACTTGAAGTAGCTGAAACAGAACCAGGAATCAAAGGTGATACGGCAAGTGGAGGTTCGAAGCCAGCCATTATGGAAACAGGACTAACAGTTCAAGTGCCTTTCTTTGTTAACCAAGGGGATCGCTTAATTGTCAGCACAACGGACGGTAAATACGTTTCTAGAGCTTAAAACAACATAACACATCAAACAATTGTGAGGACACTAACAATTGTTTGATGTGTTTTTTCATGTTTAAAGACTTCCTCGCATAAGCTATATCGATAGGATATGGTTTATAGGGGAGGATGTCATGCTACCAAAAGATGTGCACGTTTTATTTCAAAAGGATGTCATTGATTTAATCGAAAAATATGAGAAGCCATTAGGAGCCATCGAAGAGATTCGCGCACGTCTTAATCAACCACTGGAATGTATGTATAAACGGGGGTATCAATTATTGCCATATGAGATGCATCAGCACGTGTTTAAAGAGCTGCTGGATAACTTGTTTGTATCTTCGCGGTATCGTTATGCTAGAGAATTAAAAGAATGTTTTATTACTTTACCTGGGGGGCATCGTGTCGGACTAGCGGGAGATATCATTATGAATAATCAAGGAATTGACCACCTTGAGATTATCACTTCTTTAAACATACGTATTCATCAATTGCAGCGTATATCTTTTAACATCTCTCATCGCCAGCTATTTGTCGATTCACAGTATGCTAGTACGCTTATTATCGGTCCGCCTAACGCGGGTAAAACCTCATTATTAAGAATGTTGGTTCAATCAATTAGTCAAGATGTTTCGCCCTTTTCTAAAAAGATTTGTGTCATCGATGAACGAAAAGAAATAATGCCTCCACTCCTTAGTAAACCAAATGCCTGTGCACGAGTCGATCACCTCTCTGGTTGTCCGAAACATCTTGCTATTCCATTGATGATTCGCTCCATGTCACCAGATATTATCATCGTAGATGAAATAGCAACTAATCATGATGTCACCGCTCTTTTAGATGGCATGAAGGCAGGAATCAGCCTTATTTGTACAGCGCATGCATCAAGTTATCAAGACCTGGCTTCTCGTATGTTTTTTAAAGTCTTACTCTCAGAACGATTGTTTGATCGTGTTATCGTTCTTTCTTCGACAAAAAAGGGAGAACTTCAACTAATCAATCTTAAAGAAAGTGTGTGAAAGACATGTCTGTCATCCTCTTGGTGCTAGTTTTTACTTGCACGACGCTACTAGGTTGCCTTAAAGCCGCTCAATTAAACACGAGACAACATACGTTAAAAGATTGCCAACACTTTTTCCGTTTGCTACACAGAGAAATGTCTTACCATCAAAAGCTTATTGATGATTACTTGCTTGAATATAGTCGTCACTATCGGGGAAGGTTTTCGACCTTTATAGCCGATGTTATTCGTCAAGAAGGGACATTTGCTCACCGATTTAGTGAGACACTACATCAATATCAAGGAGTATTAGCTTTGACACGCAGTGATTTTGTTATATTGGAGGAATTTAGTCGGACGGTAGGAACAGTAAGCATGGATATTCAAATGGCACACTTAAAATTTCTAATCGATTACTTTGAGATTGAATATCAAACACTCTTAAAAAAAGTTGATCAGAAATTACATCTATATGTTCTAACAGGTATTTTAATCGGCGGCATGTGTGTCATTTTATTGTGGTAAGCGAAAACCGCTTTTTGCTGAAAGAAAGGTAGGTTTATAACAGAAGGGAGGCCAGTGATGGGGGACACAACTATCATATTTCAAATTGCCGGTATTGGTATTATTGTAGCCATGATTCATACTATTTTAAAACAGTTGGGTAAAGAAGAATATGCGCAATTTATTACACTGGTTGGTTTCATCATTGTCCTGATGATGGTGATTAACCAATTGTTGCAGTTATTCAACCGGATCCAACAAGTGTTTCTTTTTTAAGTGATGATGGAATGGCTACGCCTCATTTTACTCATCGTTGTAGGACATTTATTTCGACTCTTATTAAAGGACCAGGCCCCGTTATTTAGTTTTGCGATTGGCATTGTCGTATTTATCTTTGTTTATCTATACATAATCGAGCCACTTGCACATGTGTTTAATCTGTTACATCAGTTTATTGTCATGTCCGGAGTTAAAACAACGTATTTGGTCACGATTATAAAAATGATGAGTATCAGTTATATTGTTCACTTTTTTCAGTTACTACTTAAAGATACGGGCTCTGAAGCACTTGGATTACTTGTGGAACTCGTAGGGATGGTGATGCTCTTAGTCATTGCTGTGCCTGTCATTGAAGATGTCCTTGTATTTATCGTTGCTTTGCTGGATTGAAGGAGATAACATGTCGCAAAAAAAAAGGTCCTTGATGTTGCTGTTAATGTGTCTAATGGTATTTATAAGCTTTATGCCCGTCGTTCTTGCAAGTGAGCCATTAGATGCGTCATCTTATCAAAGTTTAATTGAAGAACTCACACATGATTTAACGGTATCAACTGATCAGCCATGGTCGTTAAGTGAGTACCTTGCTGGTAATACAACGTTTTCATTAAGTCACTATATACAATCACTTGTTCACATGTTTTTTGATGAAACAGTCAAAAGTTTTCAATCAATGCAAACCATTATCGTCTATTTATTATGTGGCTTGATTTTCAGCGGCTATTTTTCAGAAGGATTACCGCCGCTTGTTAAGTCGGTGAGTGTATTGGCTTTAAAATTATTAATAGTAAAGGAATTAGTGACAATTGAATCTTATGTATCTGCTACTGTTATTGAGACGATAGACACAATGTATGGTTTTGTTATCGTCTTACTCTCATCTATAAACGGTTTAGCTGTGACAACCCAACCATTGTCGATGGTTAGTTCGTTAAAACCGCAACAGATATTGTTGTTGCCTTTGGCTTTAAACTTTCTAAAGCACGTCATCTTACCCGTTATTCAATGGCAGTTTTTAGCTTCTGTTTTAGGTCAATTATCTAAATTAGAGGCCTTAGAATACGTAGGTGAAAAAATGACGCACGGTTTAAAACTAATCCTTTCCTTGTGCTTAAAAATTTATTTTTCTTTTCTCATGCTAAGCAGTAGTTTTCGCTTCTTTCAGACGCGCCTATCCTTCATGCAAGGAAAGCATTTGCTAAGTCAAGTGTATTCGATGACCCAACATTGGTTTAAAGAGACAGCGGAAGTGGCTTTCTTAACTTTAAATATTTTACGAGATGCTTTAAGTGTTTATGGTGTGATGACACTGCTTATTTTAGTGGCAATCCCTTTGATAAAAATAGTGAGCATTTATCTCGTTTTACTCCTCTTTGATAGTTTAATTCAGGCGTTTAACCGTTCTGAAATATCAATGGCATTAACTGTGTTGATTAGAACTATAAAGCTGTTTTTGCACGCGCTGATGACTTTTAGTTTTTTGTTTGTGGGTAACATTTTAGTTATTATTCTTTTTGCCCAATTTTTTAAAACCTGATCAAAGAAGGGATTATTTGTGCTTAAAGAACAACTGATGCAATGGGTGATTCTTGCGCTATTTATCGCGCTTATCAGGGCAATGATACCAAATCATCGATACAAATCCATAATTGAACACACACTCTACATGATCTTCATTTTAACGATCGCTTTCTCTTTATCCGAGTGGATCGGTTATGTATCAATAGATGTTACAAAGTCGTTGCAATCTGTAGTTGCTGATGATTACATACACGACAAATACCAACAGCTAGGAGAGGATTTACTTGTTCAATCATCACTCGCTCAAATTGAATTAGATACTCGTGCCTTTCTCACAGAACAATTACCATTAAACATTCTTCATATTGAGATGACACTTCAAGATAATACCCATTCGCTTAACATGCTAATAACAGTTGATGGAGAAGTGACGGATCAACAGATCTATGAGACCAGGCTACAGACTTATCTGATGGAACGTTATCACATGCTGACGGTTGACGTATCGTTTCAACTGCAAGGGAGTGAGAAAGGTGAATAAAGTGTCCATTTTTGCTTATGTGAAACAGTTTATTCAACAATCGCCGGACGAACAAATAAAAAAAATAGTCTTTTTGTTAGTTGTTATCATAATAATGTTCATGTTAAATCGATTTCTCCCGCTAAGTACGACGACTCAGACAGAACATAGTGATCAATCATGGAATGTTCAACCGTTTTATACGTTAGAGACATACTATGAAACACGCTTAAAGGAAGCGTTAAGTGTATTTGGGGATGAAACTGTTGTGGATGTCCTCATCAATTTTGACGGTACGGAAATAACACATTATTTAATGAATATGGACGTGACCTATTCTGAGACACGTACTACTACTCATGATGATAGTCAAGATAAGCAATCAACAAAAAATGATAAATCGACTGTGGTCATGGAAGAGAAAGATAGAAGTCGATCACCCGTGGAATTTGAAACGACGAAACCGAAAGTGCAAGGTGTTCTTATAGTTATTGAAGGTCCTTATAGCAACGCTTTGAAAAAGAGCTATACAGATATAGCGAGTAAATATTTATCAGTCAGCCCCCACCGCGTAGCGGTTCAATTTAAAGGAGGAAGATCGAAATGAAAAAACAAACGGTTTGGTTATTGACGCTATTTAGTTTAATGGTTGTTTTAAGTGTATATTATTTAAACCAATCAACAGACGATAGTTTCTTATCATTGACTCCTCATCAAGATGAACTGTCATTGGTTCCAAATGACCCACAAGAAACAATAACACAAGAAGGTTCAAAAGACTTAGTTCCGAGTGCGATGGAAGATGATTTATTCTCGTTTATTCGATTAGAGATGAGTGCTGAACGCGGGGAACGTTTAGAACAGTTGGAGACTGTTCTTGCACAGTCTGATATCTCATCAAATGAAAAGTGGCAAGCTTTTGAAGAGATTGATCGCATTAACCAACTTGAAACGAATGAAATCATTCTAGAAGAGACCTTGAAAAATCGCTACGAATTTAATGATGTGTTAGTAAGAACACTAGATGAAGCTGTTGTTGTTTCAATAAGAACCGAAGTATTAACGAAAACAACAGCCAATCAAGTGATGCGAGATATTTATGATGAGGTTGGTCCAATCAGAGTAGAAATTAAACATTATCCTCCTGAATCTGACGAGAATAATTAATAGAATATTACCGTAACTTTCTATAGTAGGCATCGAGTGTTGAATATTAAAAAGAATACTTAATAATCTGTTATATCTAACTGTCAAAAGCTCATTTACTTATGTTTTTGACAGTTTTCACTATAAAAAAGTATGAGCTACATGATAAAATGTATATAAAGGATGTAGGCTGTTCATTATAGAATTTTCAATCGCGTGTTGAACTTTTTGTGAACATAGACTAAAATGTTAAGAGTAAGATTTAGTACCTGTTATTAAAAATAAGTAATAAATTCGAAACGAAACTAATAAGGAGTGTCAAAACAATGTTTACTATATCAGAATTAAAACAGCTTATTGAAGCATTAGATCAATCAACGGTTAATGAATTGTCACTAGAACAAGAAGGACAAAAGTTAAAACTTAAAAAACAGATGACGTCATCTATGGCGCCTTCACAACACCCCCTAGTATATCAGGCATCACCAGAGCCACAGTCAGTTCCAATCCAAACACAACAAGAGGAAGAAGCAACTGATCTAAACATATCAGAACCAGCATATGACCATGTGCTTAAATCACCGATGGTAGGTACATTCTACTTACAAGCCTCACCTGAAAGTGAACCATATGTGCGCGTCGGTGATGTTATTGGACAAAATACAACCCTTTGTACAATTGAGGCTATGAAATTATTTAATGAGATAGAGGCAGAGGTTGACGGTGAAATTGTAGAAATTTTAGCGGAAAATGGCGAACTTGTTGAATACAATCAACCTCTATTTGGCATAAAAACAAAGTAGAGGGGGAGACTAAATGATGATACAAAAAGTACTCATTGCTAATCGTGGTGAAATTGCGGTAAGAATTATTCGCGCGTGTAAAGAATTGGGGATTAAATCTGTTGCCGTCTTCTCTGAAGCCGACCGTGAATCACTACATGTTCAATTAGCAGACGAAGCATATTGTATTGGCCCAGCCAATAGTCAAGACAGTTATTTAAATTTTACGGCCATTATGAGTGTAGCAAATTTAACGGAAGTTGACGCAATTCATCCTGGTTATGGTTTTTTAGCAGAGAATGCAGATTTTGCAGAAATTTGTGAGAAGTGCCATATTACCTTTATTGGTCCAAGTGTTCATGCCATTCAACAAATGGGGACAAAAGATGTGGCGCGTGAAACAATGAAGCAAGCTGGTGTTCCAGTTGTTCCTGGTTCTGAGGGCATCATACATTCAGAGGAAGAAGCAATCACTGTCGCTAATCGCATCGGCTTTCCTGTTATTATTAAAGCTACAGCTGGTGGTGGTGGTAAAGGCATTCGCATCGTGCGTGAACCAGAAGGTTTGCTTAAAGCGATTCGTGTAACCGAACAAGAGGCAGAGAAGTCTTTTGGTAATCCTGGCGTTTATATTGAAAAGTTTATAGAAGATTTTTCACATGTAGAGATACAAGTACTAGCCGATAACTTTGGAAATGTGATACACTTAGGTGAGAGAGATTGTTCTATCCAACGTCGAATGCAAAAATTAATTGAAGAGACACCATCACCAGCTATTAATGAAAAGACGCGTGAAGAAATGGGGCTAGCAGCAGTTAATGCTGCAAAAGCAGTTGATTATGCAGGTGCTGGTACGGTGGAGTTTATCTTTGATAAAGCAAAACAGACGTTTTACTTTATGGAGATGAATACGCGGATCCAAGTAGAGCATCCCGTAACAGAAATGGTTACAGGCGTCGATTTAATAAAAGAGCAGATTTTGATTGCAAGTGGTGAAAAATTATCCCTTACTCAGGAAGAAGTGGTTTTTAACGGATGGGCGATAGAATGCCGTATTAATGCAGAAGACCCATTCAGGTCGTTTATGCCAACGCCGGGACAAATTGAATCATATTTGGCGCCTGGTGGATTAGGTGTAAGAATTGATTCCTTTGTTTATCCAGGGTATAAGATTCCGCCTTTCTATGATTCGATGGTAGCGAAATTGATTGTCCACGGAAAGACCCGTATTGAGGCAATCAACCGAATGAAGCGTGCACTAGATGAGTATTTCATCGAAGGTATAAAAACGACCGTGCCATTTCACCAGCGGGTGATGCAACATCCTGTCTTTTTGTCGGGAGATTTTAACACTAAATTTTTGGAAGATTATCCAATTATGGACGAACGAAGCGACGACTAAGCGGAAGAACAACTCGATTAACATTAAAGGGGTCGATTCAAATGAGTGAACAATCATTGAAAGTAAGTGAAGATTTAAAATTAGGTAAAGTTGAAATCGCGCCTGATGTCATCGAAGTCATCGCCGGTATTGCTACAAACGAAATTAAAGGTGTTTATTCAACACGTGGGAATTTTGCTGTAGGTGTAGCGGAAAAGTTCGGATTAAAATCACACAGTAAAGGCATTAAAGTTGAATTAACGGATGCCGGTGTTGCTATTGATGTGTTCGTTGTTCTCGATTATGGTGTGACAATTCCAGTCGTTGCTCAAAAAGTACAAACGAATATCCGAGAGACGCTAAAAAATATGACTGCTCTAGATATTCAAGAAGTCAACGTACATGTTGTCGGAGTGCAAATGGATAAAGAGCAAGACGATCAAGTAAAGGAATAAGAACTTAAGAAAAGGAGCATGTGTTTGTTGACATGTTCCTTTTCTCTACCCATTCATTCTAAGTGGTTTGGTTATGTGTTAATGACTTTTAGTAATTAATTGTTGTTTTATCATTAATTCTGCTTATCAACATTGAGGATGTGTGATAAGATAAAAACTTAGTGGAGAAGAATTTGTTTTTGAACGAGGAGAATATAAATGAAACGACGATTAGCGAGAGAAAAAGCATTTCAAGTACTATTTTCATTAGATAATGAAGATTTTAATGTAGAGGAAGCTATTGCATTAAGTATGGAAGATGAAGAAATGGATGCATTTTTATCAGCACTTATCTATGGTGTTGTTGAGAACAAACAAATTATTGACGAAAAGATTGATAAGGTATTAGAGCATTGGTCATTTAAACGCTTGGCGATGGTAGAAAAAACATTGTTACGTATTGCCACGCATGAGATTGATTCTGCTTTAGCTACACCTGTAGGTGTGGCAATTAATGAATCGGTCGAACTTGCCAAAGTTTACGGAGATGAAAAATCCGGAAAATTCGTCAATGGTGTGTTATCTAAATTATATAAATAGACAAAGGGGATGACGGTTTGGTAGCAGAGGTTATTTATGGAGATCAATTAGCAGCATCTTTACGTGAAGAAATGAAAGAGGAAGTGACAAAGTTAAAGGCATCGGGGATTAGTCCTAAACTTGTTGTTGTCTTAATTGGCGATGACCCAGCCTCAAAATCTTACGTTTCTGGTAAACAAAAAGCAGCAGATTTTATTGGGATTGATTCTGAATTAATCAGCTTGCCAAGTACAACAGAAGAAAAAAGTTTACTTGAATTGATTGAGCGATTAAATAATGACCAAAGCGTTCACGGTATTTTAGTTCAATTACCATTACCTAAACAAATTAACGAGCAAGCAATCATCGAAGCGATTGATCCTAGTAAAGATGTTGATGGCTTTCATCCGATCAGTATCGGTCGTATGTTGACACAACAAGAGACATTTTTGCCTTGTACGCCTTACGGAATTGTTACGATGTTACAATCAAAAAACATCGACATTGCAGGGAAACATGCGGTCATTGTTGGTCGCAGTAATATTGTAGGAAAGCCTGTAGGCCAATTGCTGTTGAATGAACACGCGACAGTATCGTATTGTCACTCAAGAACGAAAGACTTATCTGCCATAACAAAACAAGCGGACATTTTAATTGTTGCTGTTGGTCGAGAAAAAATGATTGATGCATCATTTATTAAACCAGGGGCTGTTGTGATTGATGTGGGTGTTAACCGAACAAACGAGGGGACATTAACGGGTGATGTTGACTTTGAATCTGCTAAAGCAGTTTCATCCTATATTACGCCAGTACCTAAAGGTGTTGGGCCTATGACGATTACGATGTTAATGAAGAATACGATTCAAGCGGCTAAAGCACATAATAAAAAGAAGTAAGGTGTTTAGATGACCGAAAAAATGCTAACGGTGACTGCTCTCACCCGTTATATTAAACATAAATTCGAAACAGATCAACATTTGCGTGCCTTTTGGTTAAAAGGAGAAATTTCAAATTTTAAACACCATAATCGAGGTCATATGTATTTAACCTTAAAAGACCAAGGCGCACAAATACAAGCAGTTATGTTTCAAGGCTATAATCGACAATTAGCGTTCACACCTGAAAATGGTATGGACGTTCTTGTTCGAGGAGAGATAAGTGTCTATGAGCCTCAAGGTAAATATCAGCTATATATCCACGAAATGATACCTGACGGTGTAGGTGCTCTTCATTTGGCTTATGAACAACTTAAAGAAAAACTTGAAAAAGAGGGTTTATTTGATGCCTCACGTAAGAAGCCTTTACCAAAGTTCCCAAAACATATTGCTGTTCTGACTGCGAGAACAGGGGCTGCTGTTAGAGATATATTATCGACACTAGAAGCACGCTATCCCGTAGCTAAAGTTACAGTCTATCAAACGCTTGTACAAGGAAATCAAGCTAAAGAAGATATTGTGAAACGGTTGAACCAAGTGAATGCGGCTGAGGAAGCAGATGTGATTATTCTTGGTCGTGGTGGTGGTTCAATAGAAGACCTTTGGCCTTTTAACGAAGAAGCAGTCGCGCGAGCGATTGCAGCGTCTGTTATTCCAGTTATTTCAGGTGTGGGTCATGAAACAGACGTTACTATTACGGATTTCGTTAGTGATTATCGCGCCCCAACGCCAACAGGGGCTGCCGTAGCGGTTGTTCCGGAACTTTCTCAAGTGAAGCAGGCTTTAGTTAACAACAAAGCTAAAATGGATCAACGCATGAAACAAATGCTTACGGTAAGAACAGACGCTTTAGTAAGGCTAAAGGCGAGTTATGCCTTTAAATATCCTAAAAGACTTGTGATGGAAAAAGAACAGAAACTCGATCAATTATTAGAGCGCTTATCAAGGAAAATAGAACAGCGCTTGGAAAATGAGCGAGTAAGCCTTGGCTTTTTGTCACAGCGATTAAAAGTAACGGCATTCCAACAGCGGTTAAAACAAGAACGAGTGGCTTTTAATAAACAAAAAACATTGCTAGATAAAGCTATGCTTGAGCAAATCAACAAGAAACAATTTGCTTTTGATAAAGTTGTTGAAGCGTTGGATTTAATCAGTCCTTTAAAAACAATGCAACGCGGTTACAGTTTAGTTTATCGTGAAGATTCAACACTGATAAAAACAGCAAAAGATGTAAGTGTTGGTGAGCGTATACGTGTCAAACTTTCAAAAGGATCACTTAACTGTCTCGTTGAAAGTGAAGAAGAGTAAATGAAACAGAAAGAGGTTGAATTATGGCGGAAGAACGTAAATTTGACGATGTATTAAAAGAATTAGAAACGATTGTAACAAAGCTTGAAGAAGCAGACGTCCCATTAGAAGATGCCCTCAATTACTATCAAAAGGGAATTGAGCTTTCTAAATGGTGTGACGATCGATTAAAGTCTGTTGAAAGACAAGTTGTTGACTTAATTGACGAAAATGACCAAGTAAGGGCGTTTGATAGTGAGGATAGCGAATGATGACAGTTGATGCTATCGTAAATGACTATAAAGCAATGATAGACAGTCAATTGGCGACGTTGTTTGACCAAGTAACTATGAATCTTAAAATTAAAGAAGCGATGGCGTATTCGTTAAATGTTGGTGGAAAACGTGTGCGCCCGCTGCTCATGTTACTAACGGCAGAAGCATTCGGTACATCTACAGAAAAGGTAATGCCTGTTTGTCTTGCGCTTGAGTGTGTACATACCTATTCCTTGATTCACGATGATTTACCAGCGATGGATGATGATGATTATCGTCGAGGACAGTTAACTAATCATAAAAAATTTGACGAAGCAACAGCAATCCTCGCTGGTGATGCTCTATTGACATACGGCTTTCAGCTTATTAGTGAAGCAGAACTTTTGACAGATGAGGAAAAGGTACATGCGATGAAACGTCTAAGTCAAGTGAGTGGTCCCGGTGGGATGGTCGGTGGACAAATGTATGACTTAACTTATGAGAACAAGACTATTTCTCTTGAACAGCTAGAAGAAGTGCATGACTTAAAAACAGGTCAACTATTAATTTACGCCTTAGAGATGGGAGCGTATTTAAGTGGACAGTCTGACCACGTTATTCAAGCGTTAAAGCGTGCAGCTAAGGCTATTGGACTCACTTTTCAAATTCAAGATGATATTTTAGATGTGATTGGTGATGAACAAGTATTGGGAAAAAAAGTAGGCAGTGATGAGTTAAACGAGAAAAGCACTTACCCTAAATTGTTAGGTTTAAGTGGGGCTAAAAATGAAAAAAATATCTTTGTCGAAGAGACTAAGAAACAGTTAGCACTGGCTGGTATTATGGATGCGCCGTTACGCGATTACGTCTTAAAATTGAGTCAAAGAGAGCATTAATTTTACGCCACCGATAAACTTCAATTAATGGTCAAATATTATTATTTTTGTTATACTGTAATCAGTTGGAATGGTGCAGTATTCTAGTCGGCTCTCCGTTTCTGAAGGCAGGGCTAAAAATCTGCCAAAGGGCACATCGATGAAGTTTCTTGTGGCGGCTTGAGGCGCCCAGCCTTGGGTCGGTGCTGGAAGTTAAGGTTGTAGGGCGATCCACAATGGCATGTGGGCGTTGACCCTACTTCCGCGGAGGCCCATCTCTGTCGTGCCTTTTTAGCTAAGAAGCATGGCGGAATGGGGTATGAACCTGTTAAGTGGGTCAATTGGGATACCAACTGACAGCGTAGCCTGCCTTGAGTGATGACTGAGGGGATTACAGCTTTTAGCTAGCCTGTATTTAGGTGGCCACTAAATAGGGTTAGTTGTCTGTATGAAATTGGTGTTGCAAAAGAGGCTAGGAAGCGGTTAAGAGTTGTTGAGGAAAACTCCTAGACTGTTCAATAGACATTTATTAGGGATTATAGTGCGGGCTAAGTGGCAATCCAGTCTAGCGTACGGTGACGTAGCTAAGGTGCAATTAAAGGGGAACCGCCAAGATGGCAACATCTGGTTTGTGCTTGGGAAAACCTACTGGACCTAAGCCGCAGTTTTTACTTAATAAATGACCATTCCACTACATATAGAATATAAATGAGGTAGAATATTTATGGCGAAAGCAACATCTCAAATAAAAAAAACGCTCAAGTTTAGTATAAGTATTGCCGTTATCACCTTTGTGTTAGCGGCAATTTTTTCAGTTATCTCATCCTCCGTACTAGGTGGAGTAGGATGGCTTATTGGCTTGTTTATTGTTTTTATCATTGTGTTATTAGGTGTATTGTTTGATACACTAGGCGTTGCTTCTACTGCGGCAATTGAAACACCGTTTCATGCGATGGCAGCTGAAAAAGTTTATGGAGCAAAAGAGGCTGTAGTTATTGTGAGAAACGCTGATAGGTTTGCGAGTTTTTGTAATGATGTTGTTGGAGATATTTCTGGTATTATCAGTGGTACAGCGTCAGCAATTGTGGTCCTTCAATTAGCGCGACTTTTTGGCTATGGGGAAGGTAGTTTCATTCAAATAACTATTAATGTCTTTCTCACCAGTGTTGTTGCCGCTTTAACAGTAGGCGGAAAAGCGATAGGGAAGTCGATTGCAATGACATACGCGACCAATATTATTTTAGTCGCTGGGAAGATTTTAGCCTTCTTAGATCATCGGTTTAAAATTAAACTGATTAAGAAATAATATGATTATATTACAGAAAAGGAACGATGTCATGAAAGTAAATAAAGTAAGACTAGATATATTACTAGTGGAGCGAGGCCTATGTGAAACAAGAGAAAAAGCAAAGCGAGCGGTGATGGCAGGACTTGTCTACTCAGAGACGTTAAGACTAGATAAACCAGGGGTTAAAGTAAATGACGATATACCTTTAACTGTAAAAGGTAATGTGATGCCCTACGTTGGTCGTGGTGGACTAAAATTAGAAAAGGCGTTAGCCTATTTTAATTTAGATATTACCGGACGTACGATGCTGGATATCGGATCATCAACAGGAGGCTTTACGGATTGTGCTCTGATGAACGGCATAAAGCTAAGTTATGCTTTAGACGTAGGGTATAATCAACTGGCATGGAAGCTTCGAAATGATCCGCGTGTGATTGTGATGGAAAGAACCAACTTTAGACATGCAACACCGGCATTGTTTATAAAGGGCTTACCAGACTTTGTGACAATTGATGTGTCGTTTATCTCCTTGCGTTTAATTATGCCACCTCTAAAAGATATTTTAGTGATGAATGGCGATGCTATCGTGCTAATTAAGCCGCAATTTGAAGCTGGAAAGAGTCAAGTGGGTAAAAAAGGGATTGTAAGAGACATGGCAGTACACAGGGATGTTCTTGAGAGAACGCTTACTTTCATGATGGCTGAAGGTTTTTCAATACTTGATTTAACGTATTCACCTATTACCGGTGGTGACGGTAATATCGAATTTTTAGTTCATATTAAACGTACAGAAAAAAACGAGACAATCGCTGATTGGCCTGAGCTTATTGAGAAGACAATCGTCGATGCACATCAATCGTTAAGTAAGTAAACAGAGAGGTTGGCGAACAATGAATAAAGGACAGCGTCATATTAAAATTCGAGAATTTATTACAAGTAATGAGATAGAAACACAAGATGAACTTGTCGATGCGCTAAGAGAAGAAGGGTACCCTGTCACACAAGCAACAATTTCACGAGATATTAAAGAGCTGCACTTAGTGAAAGTACCCACATCAGAAGGACGCTATAAATATAGCTTACCGGCTGATCAACGTTTCAATCCGTTAGAAAAATTAAAAAGATTAATGCGTGATGCCTTTGTCCGCATTGACAAAGCAACGCACTTTTTGGTCATAAAAACACTTCCTGGAAATGCCAATGCTCTCGGTGCTTTAATAGACAACTTAGACTGGCCAGAAGTTCTTGGCTCTATTTGTGGTGATGATACAATATTGGTTATTTGCCGTGATGTTGCTGTGACTGATGAGATAGAACAACGCTTTTTAGCGATGCTGTAGATTTTGTAGACGGGAGAGACCAACATGTTAACAGAGCTATCAATTAGGGATTTCGCGATTATTGATCATTTACAACTGCAATTTAAAGAAGGTTTAACAGTTTTAACTGGGGAGACGGGCGCAGGAAAATCGATTATTATTGATGCCATTCAGTTATTGGCTGGCGGCCGTGGTTCAGTTGAGTTTGTTAAACATGGCGCTAAGAAAGCTTCTTTAGAAGGCTTATTTGCGCTGGATGATCTTAAGCATCCCGCTTATAAAATTGCAGAAAATTACGGTGTAGAAATTGATGAGGCTGTAATCATTCTTCACCGAACGATTTCTGATTCAGGCAAAAGTATTTGCCGCGTCAATGGGACACTCGTCACATTAGGCATTTTAAAAGAATTTGGTCGTATCTTAATTGACATTCACACGCAACATGAAACGCAATCACTTATGAATCAGGAAGTACATATTGAATTATTAGATCTTTTTGACCAACAAGGCATCGGCCAGGCTTTAGAAGATTACCAAGATGTGTATCGACAGTGGAAAAAGCTAAAAGATCGCCTGCTTAAATTACAAACGAATGAACAAGATATTATTCAACGTTTAGATCTATTAAAGTTCCAACTAAATGAATTGCAATCAGCCGAACTTGTACCGAACGAAGACGTAGAACTCAACCTTGAGCGAGATAAATTAAGTCATGCAGAAAAAATCTTTGCTGGGGTAACAGAAGCCTATCAGGCAATCACAGAAGAACAACGTGCCAATGACTGGCTTACACTTGCTCAAACAGCCTTGGTTGATGCAAGTGATTATGATGCAAGTTTAGGTGACGTGAAAAATACGTACCTGGAAGCTTTTTATATGATTGAAGATGTCACTTATCGTCTAAGAGATTATTTGGATGCGTTTGAATTTAATCCGGATCGATTAAACATGATTGAGTCTCGTTTAAATGAATTATCGCGTTTAATGCGAAAATATGGCACAAGCGTGGATGAGATGATTGAATATCAAGCGAAAATCAGTGATGAAATTGAACAACTAGAAGACAGAGATGGTTCATTATCACGTTTGAAAGAACAAGTAGAAAATAAAGTGCACGATGCTGCTCTTGAAGCTGAACAGTTACACCATTTAAGAATGAAAGCAAAAGAGGCGTTAGAAATTGCTATGCGAAACGAACTGGCAGATTTATATTTAGAAAAAGCGAAATTTCAAGTGGAAATTAAACTAAAGCAAAATATGAACCAAGTAAAAGATCATGTTGATCACATTAAATTAAGTTCTAATGGTAATGATCACGTGCAATTTTTGTTATCAACTAATCCAGGAGAACCCATTAAACCTTTAAATAAAGTAGCCTCAGGTGGAGAGCTCTCACGAATCATGTTAGCATTAAAAAAAATATTTGCTAAGCATCAAGGAATAACCAGTGTTATTTTTGATGAAGTTGATACGGGAGTTAGTGGCCGTGTAGCACAAGCTATCGCAGAAAAAATCGCCTCAATTGCGAGTGGTTCACAGGTGCTCTGTATTACACATTTACCACAAGTGGCTGCTATGGCTGACACCCATGTTTTGATTGAGAAAAAGCAAACGGATAATCATACCCATACGACAGTAAACGAGTTAACTATCGATACAAGGACGGATGAATTAGCCCGCATGATGACAGGAAAAGAGATAACAGAAACATCCCGGGCACATGCGCTCTCATTAATTGAATATGCAGAGGAATTTAAAAAAATATAATAAATGACGACGGTCACCTTACATCATGTAAGGTGGCTTTTTTACGTGCGACCGGCATGGAAAAAAGTGTTGGAATAGCTTGATGAGCCCTGACCTTCACCAAGTACTTTCAAATGATCGCTTATAAATTAAAAAATACTTAAATTATTAAACAGCTTTATACAGACGCACACTTACGATGGTGTGAGAGGTTGGTAGGTAAAATAATCACCTACCTCCTACTCGATCTTTTTATACGTAAACTTGATTAGTAAATGCTGCTAGCTTTACTTATCATTACAATGAGTAATTGCATCAATTTTGACATAAGCTACTCGTATCAAATTGAAAGGAGAGGAAGCTATGTCGCAATTAATTAAACAGAGCATGTGTTTGATGGTGTTATTTTTTTTAGTTTTTGTACCAACTAAGCATCATCTTTATGCAGAAAATTTACCTCGTGCTCAGCTCGTATCATCTGAAGTTTCCGGTATGCACAAAAATTTTAACCGAAACGAACATGACCAATCGAGTCTCGAGGTGGGGAGGAACAGATTGGTTCAAGCTAACACACTACTCATACCGTCAGGTCAATCCATTGGTATGCAGTTAGAAGGTGAAGGCGTGGTGATTGTCGGATTTGAAGAAGTTGAACAAAATAATGAACGCACATCACCCGGAAAAGAAGCTGGTTGTGAAGTAGGTGATATTATTGTAGCCATTAATGACCAACTTATACGGAAAATGAGTGATGTCACATCTTTTTTAGCAGAAAACGGTCAAGAAACGATAATGGTCGATTTACTGCGTAAAGGAGATAAGGTAAAGGTTAAAATAAAACCAATAGAAACAGAGAGGGAAATATTTCGAATAGGTGTGCTTATTCAAGATCAATTATCTGGTGTCGGTACACTCACGTATTATGACCCTAAAACAAGGCTATATGGAGGATTAGGGCATAATATATATGCACTAGATCAACCGGTTGAGACTATTGAAAATGGTGTCTTGTTTTATTCCTATGTTGATCAAATCAATAAAAGTGAGAAACACAAACCTGGTGATAAACAAGCGCATTTTATGACTGAACGTGGAATTCTTGGTGCTATAAGGCAACATTCGATTTTTGGTGTGTTTGGAGAACTGACAGAAATACCGCAACATAGCCTTTATGATGAACCTATTGTCGTAGCAAAGCCGGAAGATGTTGAAGTCGGTCCAGCTCAATTATTGACAGTGCTAAAAGGCGAAAAAGTGGAAAGGTTTGATTGTGAAATTATTGAAGTAAATCACCAAACGTCACCTGAAATCAAAAGCTTCGTCATGAAAGTAACAGATACCCGTTTAATTAGCGAGACGGGTGGAATTGTCCAAGGAATGAGTGGAAGTCCCATTATTCAACAAGGCAAGTTTGTTGGAGCGGTGACACATGTATTTGTAGATGATCCACTCAAAGGTTATGGTGTATATTTGCAATGGATGTTGGATACTCAAAATCAGACAGAGAATCAAAAAGCGGCATAAGATGAAACAGACAAGCTCTCATGAGCTTGTCTGTTTTTGTCGAATCGCCACTAGTTTTAACATAATTTATGAAATTTAATGAATTGTGCAGGAGAACTCAAACCAATGTCGAAATTAACTTGAGATTTACATCATAAAAAGGAGGAAATATATATGAAACAAACAGAACTTGTCTTTATTGATGATAACATCGCTTTAACGGATATGTTGGAGGAGTATTTTTCAAATAAGCCGGCATATGACGTCTTAGGCGTAGCTAACAATGGAAAAGAAGGTGTAGAGATTATAAAGGATGTCGAACCAGATGTTGTCTTGTTAGATATTATCATGCCTCAAATGGACGGGATCAGTGTACTTGAAACTATCCAATCGATGCGTTTAAAAAAGAAGCCGCAAATCATCATGTTAACAGCGTTTGGGCAGGAGGATGTGATGAAACGGGCTAGTGAATTAGGAGCGAGTTACTTTATTTTAAAACCTTTCGATTTTGAACAACTTGAGCATAAAATCCAAGCGGTACAAGGGTTTACAGAATCAAAACGTAATACGAGTAAATTACCCGATCACAATAGAAAGACATTTGATTTAGAGGCCAGCATTACAAATATCATTCATGAGGTCGGTGTACCAGCTCACATTAAGGGCTATATGTACTTAAGAGAAGCAATCACCATGATTTTTCATGATATAGAATTATTAGGCTCGATTACAAAAATCCTTTATCCTGATATCGCAAAGAAGTTTAATACTACCCCTTCACGCGTGGAACGCGCCATTAGGCATGCTATTGAAGTTGCTTGGGCAAGAGGAAATATTGATTCTATTACTGACTTATTTGGGTATACAGTTAATGCGCATAAAGCCAAACCGACAAACTCAGAATTCATCGCTATGGTTGCAGATCATTTAAGATTAAAGTATAAAGCGAGTTAAAATGCCTTATACATAAAAAATGAAATAATCTGAATTTTACTATAACAATTTTCGCATTTTTATGATAGTATTTATACTATTATAAAGATTATTGGAGATGTTAAAGAGATGAAAGTAGCTAAATTCGGGGGAAGTTCAGTCGCAAATGCTGAACAACTAAAAAAAGTAGCCAATATTATTCAAAGTGATGCGGACAGAAAAATTATTGTTGTGTCTGCACCGGGGAAGAGAAACAGTGATGACATTAAAGTAACAGATCTACTTATTGATCTAGGAGAAGCGTACCGTCTTGGTCAATCACATGAACAAGAGCTTCAGCGTGTTGTAGACAGATTTGAGGCCATTCTAGAAGAACTTCATTTGTCTAAGGATGTTTTACATGATATTCAAACCCGCGTTAGAAAAATATTCAATGACGGGAACGATTTAGCAACAAAACTTGACGCTATTAAAGCCATCGGTGAAGATTCACTAGCAAAAATCTTGAGTGAATACCTTGTATCGCTAGGTATGCATGCTCGTTATGTTAATCCAAAAGAAGCTGGGTTAATTTTAAGTGATCAACCAGGCAGTGCGCAAATTTTGGATGAGAGCTTTAAACTTATTCATCAATTGACGAAACACGATGAAATCATGGTTATTCCAGGTTTCTTTGGTTACACAAAAGAAGGTAAGTTGGTAACATTTTCTCGTGGTGGGAGTGATATTACTGGGTCAATTGTTGCTGCCGGGGTAAAAGCAGATTTATACGAAAACTTTACGGATGTTGATTCTGTCTACTGTGTGAACCCACAGATTGTTAAAAATCCGAAGGAAATTACCTCATTAACCTATAAAGAAATGCGGGAACTATCCTACGCCGGATTTTCAGTCTTTCATGCCGAAGCACTAATTCCAGCCTTTAAAGAGCGCATCCCAGTCTGTATTAAAAATACTAATAATCCAGGTGCTAAAGGGACGATGATTGTTAATGAAAAAGCTGAGACTAATCAAGCGGTTGTTGGTATTGCGAGTGACACCGGTTTTGTCAGTCTTTATGTTAGTAAGTATTTAATGAATCGCGAAATTGGTTTTGGGCGACGCTTATTAAACATACTAGAAGATGAAGGTATCTCATTCGAACATACACCTTCTGGTATCGATGACTTATCCGTCATTATTCGAGAAAACCAATTAACAGAAGAAAAAGAGGCCATCGTTATAAATCGTATAAACAAAGAATTAAAGCCTGATACGGTTTATATTGATCGACGTCTGGCGCTTATTATGATTGTTGGTGAAGGCATGCATAGTTTTGTTGGTACAGCAGCTAAGGCAACAAAAGCGTTTGAAGAAGCTGATGTTAACTTAGAAATGATTAATCAAGGTTCTTCTGAAGTGTCTATGATGTTTGGCATTAAAGAAGAAGGTGTAAAGCGTGCTGTTCAATCGCTTTATAGAGTGTTTTTTGAGGAGAATTAAATGATGATTACTCTAACTACTAGCTAATCTATGGATAGATTAGCTAGTAGTTTTTTTTGTCTTATTTCTGGAATCAGCATAAAAAAATAAAATATAACCAGGTTCTAATATCTAATTATAATTATTGCTTGAAAATATATCATCGAAGCGCTATGATAAACATGAACGTTTTGTTATATATCTTCTATTAAAAGGAGTCTTTTTATGTCTAAAAATTATGACCTAGTCATACTGGGTGGTGGTATGGGCGGCTATATTTCTGCCATCCGCGCCCGTCAGTTAGGTAAAACAGTTGCCATTGTTGAAAAGGACAGGTTAGGTGGTACATGCCTTCATAAAGGATGCATCCCAACAAAGGCACTACTTAAAAGTGCCGAAGTCTTTCAAACAGTTAAAAAATGCGGGTTATTCGGTGTGAAAGTGAAGGATCTAGCCTTTAATTATTTAGAGGCCTTCCAACGCAAAAATACCGTCGTTGACAAGCTTTATCAAGGTGTGAATCAACTAATGAAAAAACACCGTGTAGATATGTATTATGGGGTTGCCCGCCTGCTAGGACCATCGATTTTTTCACCACTTGCCGGTGCTGTGTCAGTCGAAACAACGGAAGAGACAGAAACGTTAATTGGTAAGCAGGTACTCATTGCGACAGGTGCTAAGCCAAGAAGTCTTGAGTCATTGCCGTTCGACCATCAGCGTATTCTATCTTCAGATAGTATCCTCGCGCTGGAAGAACTACCTACCTCTTTAACAATCGTAGGTGGTGGTGTCATTGGGGTGGAGTGGGCTTCTATGATGCTTGATTTTGGTGTTCAGGTCACACTCGTTGAACAACAAAAACATCTACTACCCGGATTTGAACCAGATGTTCAAAAGGAAATATTAACACAACTCAAAAAAAGAGGCCTGAAGGTGTATGTGAATACAACTGTCATGGGTTCTCGTGTACGAGATGATGAGGATTTAATTGAACTTACATTAGCCAATGAGCCGACGCCAATTATAACAAGTCATGTACTTGTGAGTGCAGGACGAATAGCTGAAACAGATCAATTAGGTCTAAATAATACGCAAATAGAAACAGATGATTACGGGTTTATTAAAGTAAACGAGAACTTTCAAACAAAGGAAGCGCATATTTATGCGGTGGGTGATGTAATAGGTGGAAAGCAATTAGCGCATGTGGCGAGTTTTGAGGGGAAAGCAGCTGTCAATCATATGTTTGATCAACCGATTGATTTAACGCCGCTTCAGTTTATCCCAAGCTGTGTCTATTCAACACCAGAAGTTGCGACAGTTGGTCTCACTGAAAGTGAAGCTAAAGCTTTATTTACTCATGTGAAAACAGCTAAATACCCATTTCAAGCTATCGGTAAAGCCATCGTTAATGACGCGTGTGATGGGTTTGTCAAAGTCGTCATTAATGACGACACCCGCGACGTATTAGGTGTATCCATTATTGGCGATAAAGCAACAGAACTTATATCAGAAGTCGGACTAGGTATGGTGCTTAATGCTTCTATTGAAGAGTTTGGAGAAACGATTCACCCGCATCCATCGATGTCTGAAGTGATTGAAGAAGTAAGCTTATTAGCTATCGATCGACCGGTACACGTGTAAATATGAAGGAGGTAGATATACATGACACTAAAAGATAGTGGATTATCAAATGATCAATTATTAGATATGTTTTACTATATGTTGTTATCAAGACGCAGTGATGAACGGATGTGGTTGTTAAACCGTTCGGGGAAAATACCGTTTGTCGTCTCATGTCAAGGGCAAGAAGCGATGCAAGTTGGAAGCAGTTTTGCACTTCATAAAGGTGTGGACTATACCGCGCCGTATTACCGTGACGTAGGCGTTGTTCTAACGATGGGCATGACAGTAAAAGAATTATTCCTTCAAGCCTTCGCAAAAGCAGAAGACCCTAATTCAGGTGGCAGACAAATGCCGGGGCACTTTGGTCATCGTCGCTTGAATATGCTTTCGGGTTCATCACCGGTAACCACGCAAGTACCACATGCGGTTGGGATAGCGTTAGCGCTTAAGATGAAACAAGAAGAAGCGGTGAGTTTTGTGACACTTGGAGAAGGCTCTAGTAATCAAGGTGATTTCCATGAAGGGTTAAACTTTGCGAGTGTACATGACTTGCCAGTTATTGTAATGGTTGAAAACAATCAATATGCTATTTCTTGTGGCATCGAGCAACAAGTAAATTGTAAACATATATCTGATCGTGCCATTGGCTATGGGATTCATGGTGAGACGGTGGATGGTAATGATCCTGTTGCTGTCTATCAAGCCATTAGCAATGCGCGAAAGCGCGCATTAGCTGGTATGGGACCAACTTTAATTGAGGCGGTTGCTTATCGCTTAACTCCACACTCTAGTGATGACAATGATTTAACCTATCGTACGAAAGAAGAAGTGGACCTTGCAAAAGAAAAAGACGGGTTAATTATATTTAAGCGTACACTAAAGGATCAAGGAATATTAACAGCTGATATTGAGCAAGCTTATGAAGCTAAAATAAAAGCATTAATCGATGAAGCAACCACGTATGCAGATGAAGCACCATATGCAGATGTCAGTACATTATTTGACGGGGTTTATCATCAATAGGAGGGATTTTTTATGGCAGTGATGTCTTATATAGAAGCAATTAATCGGGCAATGAAAGAAGAGATGCATCGGGATGATAACGTCTTTCTTCTAGGAGAAGATGTCGGTAAACGCGGTGGGGTTTTTCGCGCAAGCGAAGGGTTATATGAAACGTTTGGTAAAGAGCGTGTCATAGATACCCCCTTAGCCGAATCAGCCATTGTCGGTGTCGGCATTGGGGCAAGTATGTACGGGATGAGACCAATTGCGGAAATTCAGTTTGTCGATTTTATCCTTCCAGCAGTCAACCAGATTATTTCGGAGGCAGCTAAAATGCGTTACCGTTCAAATAATGACTGGAGTTGTCCAATAACTATTCGGGCACCTTACGGTGGTGGGGTTCATGGTGCGCTGTATCACTCTCAATCACTTGAGTCATTGTTTGCATCACAGCCTGGACTGAAAATCGTTATGCCATCATCACCAAAAGATGCATTGGGTCTACTAAAAGCAGCCATTCGTGATCCGGATCCTGTTCTTTACTTTGAGCACAAAAAAGCTTACCGCTTACTAAAAGAGGAGATTCCAGATGAAGAAATCATTATTGACATTGGTAAAGCTAATACGGTTAGAGAAGGTGAAGATTTAACGGTTATTACGTATGGATTATGTGTAGAGTTTAGTAAAAAAGCAGCAGATAAACTTGAAAAATCAGGTTTCACAACGGAACTAGTCGATTTACGAACAGTCTATCCACTCGATGAACAAGCGATTATTGCCGCTGCCAAAAAGACCGGAAAAGTGCTATTAATTACAGAAGATAATAAAGAAGGCAGCATCATAAGTGAAGTATCCGCTATTATTGCCGAACATTGTTTATTTGACCTTGATGCACCTATTGCGCGCTTAGCGGCACCAAATGTGCCAGCGATGCCTTATGCACCGCCACTCGAACAAGCGTTTATGGTCACTGAAGATAAAGTATACGAAAAAATGTTGGAAGTAGCCCAATATTAAATCGTGAGAGGAGGAATGAACGTGGCGATTAAAACAATGACGATGCCTCAGTTAGGAGAAAGTGTGACGGAGGGAACCATCAGCAGTTGGCTTGTTAAACCTGGTGATGAAGTGGAACTTTATCAGCCGCTCGTTGATGTCATGACAGATAAGGTCAATGCTGAAGTACCATCAAGCTTTTCAGGTACAGTGACAGCATGTTTAGTTGATGAAGGAGAAACAGTCGCTGTAGGCACGCCTTTATGCCATATAGAAGTACCTTCAGCTGATACAGAAGATGAACTAAAGAAGCATTCTCCTATAGCTATCAATGAAGCAGCTGATTTAGTGAATGAAAAGCAATCAATGCGTGAACGCTATTCACCTAAAGTATTAATGTTAGCAAACCAGCATAACGTTGATTTAAGCGAGGTTTTAGGTACAGGTTTACATGGCCGGATTACACGCAAGGATGTGGAAGCTCACCTTGCGAGCCGGTCTGAATCAAGTCGCCGCATAGACACTAAGGTTGCGGCGGAACCGTCAACAAAAGCTGTTAAAAAGAAAGACACCATGCCTGCATTTAAAGGTGACCGAGAAATTCCTGTCACAGGCATTCGTAAGTCTATCGCTGAAAACATGGTACGGGCAACATCTGAGATTCCACATGCTTGGATGATGATTGAAGTTGATGTGACAAACCTTGTCAATTATCGAAATGAAGAAAAGGCTAAATTTAAAGAACAAGAAGGGTATAACCTTTCCTACTTTTCATTTTTCTTAAATGCTGTCGCAAAAGCTCTTAAGAAATTCCCAGAACTCAATAGTTCTTGGCAAGGAGATAAAATTGTTCAACACAAAGATATTAATCTTTCCATCGCAGTTGGGAACGAAACGGAATTGTATGTCCCAGTCATTAAGAATGTCGATGAGAAAAGTATTAAAGGGATCGCAAAAGATGTGCATGTTTTAGCTCATAAAGCACGACATGGTCAATTAACAAAAGAAGATATGGCCGGTGGAACGTTTACAGTTAACAACACAGGGACGTTTGGTTCGGTTCAGTCTATGGGGGTTATTAACTATCCTCAGGCAGCGATTCTTCAAGTAGAATCAATCGTTAAACGTCCAGTCATTATTAATGATATGTTCGCCGCAAGAGATATGGTGAATCTTTGTTTATCATTGGATCATCGTGTGTTAGATGGTGTCATCTGTGGTCGATTTATGTCTCATGTGAAAGACATTTTAGAAAATATTTCAGGTGATACAACACCGATTTATTAACCGCTTAAACATTTAAAGGCAGTAATACCCTCTTATCGTAGATAATATCTACGAAAGAGGGTATTTTTGCTCGGTAAATTGCTATATCGAGTGACTATCGTCATATACAAACGGGCTAAAAATTAAAATGTTTGAAAACTATTTATTCTTTTTAGTCTCTATTGTATAATTGTGTAGCGATTCACAAGAGAGGGGATATTTATGCTGATTAAACAAGGGAGTAAGTTGGAGAAAAAGGGGAATCAAACGTCAAAGTGGGGGATTAGACGAAAAATTATTATCGCATTTAGTAGTGTTTCATTATTAGCTATGTTTATCATTGGAGGGCTTGTGTACGTCATTGCTGCTCGTTCGTTAACACATGAAGTCAATCAAAAAGTAGAATCAACGGCACAAATACATATGGAAAAGCTGGACCGATTTATGTATGAACGAACATATGACTTAGCTAATTTACAACAAATATTACGTGTTGAAGAGGTAGATCAACAGCAATTAAACGATGCATTAACGCGAGAAGTGTATTTTGAGCGTTTAACGGTAGTGGATCTAGAGAATGACACGATTACTGATACAGGAAATGGTAAGATGGCTCTCTCTGATGCTGCTGCCATTGGACAAGGTGAGTTGGTTGTCTCAGATACCGTGTATGATGAAGTATTAGGTGAACAAGTAATCTATATTTATCAACCTTTAACGAGTAGTGGCGGTGGTGTTTTGCGTGGGGCTTTTCCAATTCGGCATATTTGGGATGAAGTCAATCGTATTGCGACTGAACATGTGACTGTTGAACTTGTGAATCAATCAGGTGAGAAATTAGCTGATACGACGACACAAGCATCTGTTTCGGATGAGGAAGAAGATACGGGTCTTGATCAAACATCAGAACTTTTTAAGACGGTTGAAAGGTTAAATAGAGGTGAAGTCGGCAATATTCAAACAGCATCTAGTGACGGTGTTGATAGTTTGATTGGGTTTAGTATGAGTGATGGCTATCAATCATATAAAGGAAATGATTGGGTGTTAATTGTCAGTGAAGCTACAGATTACGCTTTAAAGCCGGTGAGACAACTAAGACAAATTGTTATCGTTGTTGCGACATTAACACTTCTTGCGGTTATATTAACAGCGGTAATCATTTCTAACTCCATTGCTAAACCAATTATATATTTATCTAAAACTGCCGCAGCAATCGCACAAGGTGAATTAAATCAGCAAGTGAATGTGAAAGCGACGGGAGAAGTAAACACATTAGCTAATAGTATTAAAGTGATGGTTGATAATTTATCTGAATTTGTTCGAACAACGACGCATGAGGCGAAAACACTTGATGATGAATCGATACAGTTATCAATTGAGAGTCGTGCGTTAACTGAGGGAACAACACAATTAAATGATGTGATGACCACCATCGCTGAGGGTGCTGAAGAGCAAGCTCAATTAACTGGAGACATCTCGATATATACTGAAGTACTCACGCGTGAAACAAGAGACATGTCTGAAAAAGCGAATCAATTAAGTGCATTTTCATCTGAAGTGAAACAATCATCGTTGGATGGGCTGTCGCAAATGGATCATGCTTTTAAACAGATGAAAAAAATTAATGTAGATGTTGAGAAAGCGAATAATCGCATGGGTGAATTAGAAATAAAAACACAAGCGGTCGTTGATTTAACGTCGGTCATTAATGATATTACCAAGCAAACTAACTTACTGGCATTAAATGCCGCAATCGAAGCTACTCGTGCTGGTGAAGCGGGTAAGGGGTTTGCTGTCGTAGCTGATGAAATTAGAAAATTAGCTGACCAAGTCTCAAAAGCGGCGGTCGATATTGAAACGGTCATAGTTGAAATGAACAATGAATCTGGTTATGTTAATACATCACTTAAAGAAACGGCAAAAGAAACAGAACAAGGGATGAAGGAGCTTAGTCAGTCCAAAGAAAACTTTACCACAATCAATCATCAAATTAATCAATTAAGCAACGTTATCGAAACGATGAAAAGACAATTAGGTGCTATTGATCAGAACAGTTTATCCATCCATCAAAATGTTAAAAAAGTGGCGAACATTAGTGAGGAAAGTTCTGCGGGTATTGAAGAAACTACTGCAACAATTGAGGAACAAAAACGTGCAGTAGAAGAACTTGATCAACAAGCATCCACACTACAATTATTATCCGACCGATTAAAACAACAATTGTATCGTTTTAAAGTGTAAGCATCATAATTCGGTCTGAGCATTGTCTCAGGCCGTTTTTCTTATGAAAGCGAGGATGTTTGTTGATTGGCATGTGTATAGATGCACAATATTAGAAAATACGTTATAATTAAGGCTTTAAAAGAGAGAAATTGAGGTGACGTTATGCAAATTGGTTATAGAACATTAAAAACAGCTATTGCTGCACCAGCGGCTGTCTGGATTGCTGAGTTAATGCAACTGGATAGTTATGGGTCAGCAGGAATTATCGCGGTCTTATGTATTCAACCGACTCGGAAGCAATCGTTTTTGACAGCTTGGCACCGAATTGCCGCTGGGCTGTTATCGATGGTTTATGCTTATGTCATATTTGAATGGATAGGTTACTCACCACTAACAATTGGTTTATTACTTTTGTTATTTATCCCCGTAACAGATAAATTAAATATTACCCCAGGAATTGTTACGAGTTTAGTTATTTTATTTCATTTTTATGCAGCACGACGTGTGGACATTGATATTATCATTAACGAAGCATTGATAATGTTTATTGGTATTGGTGTCGCACTAATACTTAACTTATACATGCCCAATTTAGACAACAAATTTGCTGATTTACGTATACAAGTGGAGTCAAATTATCAAAGTTTCTTCAGAAATGTTGCGAAGTATTTAAGGGGAGAAGTGGTCACTATTAATGGGGAAATGCTGATCGCTACGAAAAAAGCCTTAAAAGAAGCGGATATCCTCGTTCAACGGGACTTAGAAAATACGTTTTCAAAAAGTACAAGCTATCGCCGAAGTTATTTTTCTATGCGTGAAATCCAACTACACTCATTGGAGCGGATGTTAAAAGTGATCCGGCCACAAATGGTGTCGGTCAAACAAGCAAAGTTAATTGCTGATTTATTGGATGATTTAGCCGATGCGATTTACCCGGAAAACCCCGTAGATTATCATATTCATTCAGTTAATGACCTCCTCGATCGTTTTGAAAAACAAGATTTACCGAAAACACGAGAAGAGTTTGAAATTCGGGCAGATCTGTTCCAGTTATTAAATGAAATTGATCATTATTTAACGATTAAGAATCAAACCGTTAAGGATATTCTAGATTAAGTAAGGCGACGTTAATCGTTAAAACGCAAAGAATAACCAGGCGACGGAGAAGATTGCCTGGTTATTAGTGATGTGGCTGGGAATAAGGAGAATACTGGAGGTGATTGCAACCTTTGACACCATGAATCATCAGAAACTTAAATGTTTGGTCAAATTAATCGAGAAATTTATCTAGATATATGTTTTGACTAGTAATTTTTTCAAATGAATTAGATACTTCATCGAATTCTAAAACAATTAAATCGCCATAATTACCTGAGTTCACGTCAGGACTAAATAAGACGATTTTGTTTTCACTTAAGTTAACTACTTCTAAACTACCGTTGATCGATACGGTATCTAAAGGGGGTTAACATAGACGATAGGGTCTTTAGTTAATACTACAAATAAGGTTATTAGTAATGACATAATAATGACCGGATTTATAAATTTCCACTTAAATTCCATGGTATACCTCTTTAATTTAATTGTCCTAATAAATAATTGATCTAAACTTAATCTTTTATTTTATTAAGCTTTTTCTCCATCCACTTTAATCTAGCCATCCATCCCCAGAGACCCGACGCTAACAAAATAATACCAAAAACGACATATAACCAAGTCACATAACCACATTTCTTTTATTTAAATTCAATAGGTTTAATTTGTGTAAATTATACCAATTATATAAAAATAAAGAAGGTATATCAACTTTGTTTAAATAAAGTAAATGGTTTTACGTTGGCATACTATAAAATGGCGTTGAGTCATTTTTCTTTTGCTAAAAATCCCTTTACCAACACCAAGTATGATGCAACCAAAAAACGGCAGATTAAAAGGAGAACCCGCCGTTTTATTTGCCTTTTATAAAATGTAAGCTAGACCAGTAAACAAGAGTGAGCTAACCATCGTAAGAATCATAATATAAACAATCAGTTTATTACGACGTTCGCGTTTTGACGGTTTTCTCGTCGTTTCGTGTTGCTTTGTTTGTTTTGTCATTATTAAACCTCCAAGCGTTATGTGAATGTCATCTGTTTAAACAGCGTGTTGCCTTGCATGTAAGGGATGATGTAAACCAATACACTAATACTTACATTTTAGCGTGAAAGATGAGAAGATACAAGTAAAAGTTCTTAACGATAAACTTAAAACTCACTGTCATCGTTAATGTAAATGAAGTGCGAAGTTAATGAGGGATAAGGTATAATTGACAAAAGGTAAACAGATAGAGTAACGTAGAAAGAGACAAATGACCAATGAAGGGAATGGAATGAATGGTAAATAAAGAGAGACTAGTAGATGAATTTTTAACGCTTGTTCAAATCGACTCAGAGACGGGACATGAAGGTGTGATTCAGTCACGGTTAAAAGCGATGTTTGAGTCATTAGGTGTTGAAGTACAAGAAGACGATGCTAAAGAAAAAACGGGTTTTGGTGCAAATAATCTTATTTGTACATTAAAAGGTACAAAAGAAGTACCGACTATTTATTTTACGTCACATATGGATACGGTTGTCCCTGGAAAAGGTGTTACACCGGTTATAGAAGACGATATAATTAAAACAGATGGCACGACTATTTTAGGTGCCGATGATAAAACAGGCCTCGCGGCCATTTTTGAAACGATTCGCGTGTTAAAGGAGCAAGATATTGCGCATGGTGATATCCAGTTCGTCATTACTGTTGGTGAGGAATCCGGCTTAGTAGGTGCAAAAGCGTTAGATGAAACGATGATTACAGCTGATTTTGGTTATGCCCTAGATAGTGATGGTCCTGTAGGTGATGTTGTTGTTGCTGCACCGACACAAGTAAAGGTTTTTGCTAAAATACATGGCAAGACAGCGCATGCAGGTGTAGCGCCCGAAAAAGGCGTATCTGCCATTACGATAGCAGCAAAAGCCATTAGTAAAATGCCCCTTGGCCGCATTGACGAGGAAACGACGGCGAATATCGGTCGCTTCTCTGGTGGTGATAAAACGAATATTGTTTGTGATTATGCTGAGGTGCTCGCAGAAGCGCGTTCACTGGTACGTGAGAAAGTTGATCAGCAAGTGGAAGCAATGGTTGAAGCATTTGAATCTGTTGCTAGTGAAATGGGCGGAGAGGTAGAAGTAGAATCGGAGTATATGTATCCTGGATTTAAGCGTCTAGAATCAGATCAAGTTGTTCAGATAGCCAAAACGGCTGTTGAGTCGATTGGCCGAAAGTTCGAGTTGAAAACAAGTGGTGGTGGAAGTGATGCAAACATTATTTCAGGTTTTGGTATACCAACTGTGAATTTGGCTGTAGGGTATCAAGATATTCACACGACCAACGAAAAGATGCCGATGAAGGAACTCGTTAAGGTGACGGAACTTGTTGTTGAGATTATCAAAACAGTTGCCCTTTTATAAGTCAATTACCCACCACTTAAATGCTAATGCGTTTTGAAGTGGGGGCTTGTAAAAGCCCTAATTGTCTAGCCTAAGTCTTTCGAGGACTACGTTAGAAAAGTGAATACGACTTTGTATGATTCCCTAGTACATTTTGTCGTTCAGGCGCTGTAACAACTCTGAGAGGTAGGAGTGGTCAACCTGTTGCACGAAGCTTTTCTAACATTGGCGAAGGGAAACTAACTCTAAAAGGAGGGCGAATCTTGAGAGTATTCGTCAAATCAATGCGGGGGTCCAATTTGGACCCTTGTAAAAACCAAAAAGCAAGAAAATTACTCAAAGAAAAGAAAGCAAAAATTATAAGTTACAAACCTTTTACGATTCAAATGTTAGTTCCGACGGGTGAGACAACACATGAATCACATGTCGGTATTGATTTAGGTGCTAAGTACACAGGTGTTGCGATAACACAAGAAGACAGAGTCTTAGCAAAAGGCAACATTGAATGTCGCCAAGATGTAAAGGGACTACTTGAAACTAAAAAAATCTACCGAAGAAGCAG
>NZ_FOWN01000012.1 GCF_900115465.1 Halolactibacillus alkaliphilus | reverse complement strand
ATATCGTGGTTCCATTCAACTAATGTGATATTATATTTTTCACTCAATGACACAAATTTATCTTTGGCATAATCCGAAATCGTATCATCTATTACTTTTCTTCGATACTTCACAACTAACACAAGATGGTAATGCATCAAAAATACTGAATGATTGTTACTGTCTAATTTCATTGTTATCTCAATCCTTATACTTAATAAGACTGATTATACCATAATAAGAAAAAAGACAAAATAAAAAACCTTTGGGCTGTCGCCCAACCGACATTCATCTCCCCCTTATCGTTGGCTACGCCCTTCACACGCTTGAAGAGGGAGACTTCTTTCGGAAGTGCGTTAAATGTCATTAAAAAACGCAGATAAAGACCCATTTTTATTATGAGTAGCTATTTGGTATGTAACTCAATAGACCTTCAAAGACCGCATACTGCCCTTCATGTTATTATCAAACAGTCTTTCAACGCCGTTCTTTCTCACATGCGCATTTATAAGTGCACAAAACTTTTTCAACTAACTTCTAGTTAAAACTTATCCTGCATGTATACTACTAAAAGAAAAGCCCTAGACAACTCACATGACTGTGATTTATCTAGAGCATTTCTCCTTTTATAAGTCTAAGCATTTAGCGTTAATCGCTTGTAGTAAAGCCAACCACCCGCAAGTAACATCGTCCAAAAACCGAGATAAAGGAACAAATACATTGATGTCGCCGTATGAGGTAATGTCTCATCATTATCACCAGATACAATTATATCATTTGTTTTATCTTCATCGCTACCACCAACAGAATGATCCGTATCCTCTTCGTCAACTTCACCTTGCTGGTCTCCACTTCCCTCATCTTCTAAAGGAGGGGCATCATCCCGAGTTTCAGCTAATCCATAACCACTAAAATGCCTTACAATTACCATGACCTGACCTGTTATGTCATTCACCATAAGGATGTCGGCAGACAAATTTTCAACCAGTGCATTTGAATCATCCACATACAAGACATGAACTTTTGTCCAATCCCTAACATCAGATGAATCAACATGAAATGTTAACACGATGCCTTCATCACTAAAATCAATTTTCTCACCGTTATGAGTGAGCGTATATGACAAAACATCTGACAATAATACGTCCTCTGTTCCTTCAAGAAGTGCTGAGGTCAACTCTGTAATATCTGTCATGGTGAGGGTAATTTCTGATAACCCTTGTAACACTGAAACAGGGATTTTCAAGGTGACCTCGTCACGGATAATTTCTAGGAATGCTTTTTTACTTAATTCATCCAGCCATGTGCCTTTAAAGCTGAGTGAATCAACATCTGTTTTCAATCGATAGAGTACTTCACCACTTTCAGTTTTCACATAGTCAAAAAATGCGACTGAATCAACGACAAAGCTTCCTTCATTACCATCCTCGTCTTCATCTTCTTCTTCATCTTCTTCACCTGGCTCAGTTTCACCTTCTGAGTCATCGTCTTCATCTTTTTCTTCATCTTCTTCACCCGGATTAGATTCACCTTCTGAGTCATCGTCTTCATCTTTTTCTTCATCTTCTTCACCCGGCTCAGATTCACCTTCTAATATGTGACGCTTTTCTTCTTCATAGTCAGCTAAAATCTGTTCATCCGACAAGACGTGACCATCATAAATGATCACTTCATCGATATAGCCTTTATAAGGTGTATCCCAATAATTCACTCCAAGACCAAAAGTAGCATCATTCGTTTGAAACACATTTGGGAATGCTTCACCTTCAAACATCTTTTCACCGTTAATATATATCTTCAATTGACCAAAATCTACCGTGAACGCTACATGCGACCATTCATTTGTCGGTAAAGTATAGTCAAGTTCTGCATCATACCACGACGTTCCTGACCAAAGTTTTGTTAAACCTTGCCCGTGGGAACCACCTGGTAAGAACGATAACCACCGCTCAGGTGTATCAGCCGCGAAAAAAACTGTTGTAAAGTCTCTTAATTCTTCTGGATTTAACCAAAATGAGACAGAATAGCTTCTCTCAGTGATGAGACCTCGACCTAGATTTACACCTTGTTCTCCATTAAGATAGAGCGCATGATCTAAGCCCGCTTCAACAAATGTGGGGTCTCCACCAAATGTATCAAGTCGTGATGTTGTACTTTGTGCTTCATTAAAACGTCCTTGATTATCTTCTAACCCTTGATTAAAGCTAAAGTGCGCTGTCGGTTTTACCTCAGTTTCTTCGTGACGCACTTCCGGCACTTCACCACGATATAACGCCTGGACATCCTCAACAGATACAGCATGCGCTTGATAAATAACTACCTCATCAATGTAGCCTTTAAATGCTGTATCAAACGGATTCACACCAAGTAGGATTGTTAAGTCATCACCATTTACGACAGGGTTAAAGTCATTAAAGCTGCTGACGCGTTCACCGTTAAGGTAGATGTTTCCTCTACCATACGTATTCGTTAAAACGACGTGATGCCACTGATTAACGGTTGCTTTTTTACCCGTTATACCATCGAACCAGCGCTCATTTGGTGTTGCTACGCGCGACCATAATAAGATTTCGTCATTCCAACCTTTCGGATTCACGGTAAACCAGTGATCCGCGTCACGCATGACAAATAATGACGGCGTAAATGAAGTCAATGTTTCTGGATTAAACCAAAAACTAATAGAATAATGATTTTCAACTATCAAATCTTGCGGTAATTCAATCCCTGATTGACCATCAAAATAAGCCGCTTGATTAAATTTACCTTGATCGAATATAATGTCGCCATTCCCCTCAGTATCAAGCGGGTTAGCACTTGTCACGACACCAGATAATTGTTGATTTGTTTCATCATCTAAGTGCCCATCAAAACTATAATGAGCTTGTAATCTCGCTTCTTTAATACTATTGACGGTCACATCAAAGGATTTATTCATCTGTGTCTCACCTAAAGTAACCGTTGCGATAAGTGTCACCGTCGCATTAGCTTCCCCAACATGAGGTCTGGTTACAGCACCTAAGGCGGTAATCACATCCGTGTCAGAACTTGACCATTCAATTGTCGCTCCTATTGCGCCCATTGTCGGTAACGTAAGGTCTGCAATTGTCTGTTCTGGTAACTGTAATGATGTCAAGATTTTCTCGACAATCGCTTCGTCTGTTTCGCCCGATAACGGGTGCTTCACTCCCCATTGTACTGACCCATCTTCTGCTAAGACAGAGAAGGTCGTTAACCAGCGGGCACTCACCTCATCCCACTGTGTGAGAACAACACCTTTTGCGACGTAGTCAGTGGTTGAGAGCGTTAAATACGCGCCATCTTTTTCCCACGTCCCTGTAATGGCACCTGAGATTTTTCCATCCGATTCTAAATGAATCAATGATGATGTTTTAATCGCAACATCATTATTCTTTCCGTGGTCAATATACTTGTATGTGCCTAACACATCTAAATAATCTATGTCTGCATCAAGCGTTTCACCTGCATAACGCAGAGGTGCCATCACACGCCACCCTTCTTCGTTGTTAAACAGTTGATGTACCCTTAATTCATGTTGTTCCCCGCGTTCTGGGAACCGGGTATGAAAGACATTGAATTGTTGATTTGTTGCTTGATCTGTATAAATAGAGTTATGTCCCGGTGATACATAACCATAGCCATTTCCACTACCAGGTTCGCCTGCTAGACGATTAAATAAGAAGTTGCCAGTAAGTTTATTACCATAACCGGCATTGCTGACATTGCCAGGTAATACCGCTGGCTCACCTGCTCTGTCAACATACGGACCATCTGGCTGTTCCGAACGGAACTGTCGCATATGATAAGCACCATCTGCTCCTAACCAACCATACGTGACATATAGATAGTAGTAGCCATCCTGAGGGTTATATTCTACATATGGCCCTTCCCCTGACTTCGTATACCCTCCTGAGATTTTCGTCCCAAAGTAACGGTCAATCATACGACCATCCGCTGTCGTACCATCTACACCCGGGTAAATAACCTGACCCGTTGTCTTATCAACTTCTATAATAAATATACCGCCTGACCACGACCCGTAAGTCATCCATAGCGTCCCATCAATATCGTAGAAAAGATTGGCATCAATCGCATTCGTAAACACGGTGTTATTATATCCACCTGACGCGTTAAACCATCCAGACCTCACACCTTCAATAACACCCGCATCAATCAATGCAGGAATATTCGTGTTTTCTACGTGTTTATTAATTGTACTATCAGCATCATATGCTTCATGATTCGTAAAACCAGAATAAATTACTGTATCGACATGTTCATATGGCCCTTCAATCTCTTTGGCGACCGCATAACCAATGACCGAGCGAATATACGTACTCGAGGCACTGTAATAAATCATATAAGCACCTGTTGTCCCGTCTTCCCATTGATAATCTTTATTAAAGAAAGCCTCGGGTGCCCATACAGCATAGCCACCTTTACTATCACTATCGTCTTCACCTGCCCATAAAAAGGCTTCTGCTAAGTTGACACTTAGATCTTTATATAGGATATTTCCCGGTGTCGTATAACCATTGGTGAATGTTTCCCAGTTCATTAAATCTCTCGACTTCGCCGCCTCACCATGTGTACCAAAGGCATAAAAGTAGCCGTTACTTGCGATAATCGATGGATCGTGTACACCCACATTCGTGAAGCTTGGTATTTCCTGTTTTTCTGGTAGCGATGGAATATCTAAATTAGTAATCACTTCCTCACTAGGTGGTGCTTGTTCATTTTCTGATGAGTCACCTACCTCATCGTCTATACCTTCATCTGAGCCATCAGATGTTAAATCATGTCCAAACGCTGATGCAGTAAGTTGATAATAAGCTTGGATCGTGTCTTCTCCAACGACCTGACCGTCAAAAAACATCAACTCATCCATCAAGCCATGATAATACGCATCTGGAAATGGATTAAAACCGAGTAAGAAATCATTGAAACGTCCCGTAAATAAATCTGGCGCCTCAGCAATGGCGCCAACAGCTACACCGTTTAAGTATAACCTGACGGTATCATTTGTCGCTGTAATAAAGACATGTTGCCATTCGAATGGGTCATGTGCTGGTAGAGGTGTGTATTGATAGTTATTTGCTAAGCCATCAACATTCTCACCTACCGCATAAATGAGTTCACCCGTTCCAGCGACGGCTGGCGAAAACGATGTGCGATAATCCGTCGTACCGAAAAACAACGCACTCGTAAACGTAGAAATATCACCTGTTTGTTTTAACCAGAAGCTATAGCTGTAACTATCAGATGTGAGTAATTCCTCGGGTAATTTTATACCTGTTTCACCGTCAAATACAACCGCTTGATTTAAACCACTAGAAACAAAATCAAAGGTATAGTTCTCCTTTTCTCCCCATGTTGAAACACCTTCTTCAAAGCGTGTCCACGCAACACCTGATTGACTTGGTTGTTTGGCATCAGCTAAGTCACCATCAAACGGGAAATAAGCTGTCGGCGTTAACAAAGGCGTTGTCTTGTCACTATGACTTGTCTGAGCAACAAGTTGTAGTGTCGTTGTTGGAAACAGCAACAAAAAAATGAGCAATACGGCTAATCGTCGTTTCATTCAGATAATTCCTCCTTGTTATTAATCTGTACGTATACTTATAAAATATAAAAAACTAAAAATAAACCTCCTTTGATTATTTAGTGAACATATTATTTAAATGAAAGAAAGCGTTTACATTACATTATAATATACGTACGTAATTATATTTTTAATATATATCAAAATATACGTAAGTACAAGTTATTTTTTTATTTCACTTAATTATTTATCACTTTTCTAACACAAATCTAGCCCGTACTATTCTTTAATATCGTCATTTAACCTTTACTCAGTTTTTAAACGTAAAGAAACCACCTATTAAACAAAAACGTCTAATAGGTGGTTTCTTTCATTTGAGAAAAGCTTCGTTACTTATGCATTAACAAACGCATTGACGCGCTGCATCACTGCTTCTTCAATTTCCTGAAGTTTTGATTTTGTTTCATCTTCTATTTCTCCAGTAACGCCAAAGTAAAACTTCACTTTTGGTTCTGTTCCTGATGGTCGAACACAGAACCATGAACCATCGCTTAAGAAATATTTTAAAACATTTGATTTAGGTAAATCAATGACCGTCACATCATGTGACGCAACATCTGTTCGTTCACTCGTTTTATAGTCTTCGATTAAGGCAACTGTAAAATCAGCCACTTCTGTTGGTGGTGTATCTCTAAAGTCTTTAATTAACGCTTCAATTTTCTCAGATCCGGCTTTGCCTTTAAGTGTCAATGAACGCAATGACTCATAATAAAAACCATACTTCTCAAATAAAGCTTGAAGTCCTTCGTATAGCGTTTTGCCTTGTTTTTTATAATATGCCGCTACTTCTGCCGCTAACATTGCTGCTTGTACGGCATCTTTATCACGAACAAAGTCGCCGACTAAATAGCCGTAACTTTCCTCATAACCAAAGAGGAATTCACGCTCATCTGATTCAAAGTTATGAATTTGTTCACCAATAAATTTAAAACCGGTGAGTGTATCAATCGTATCTAGTCCGTGATACGTCGAAATATCACGACCAATTTCACTTGTAACAATCGTTTTAAGTACGGTTAAATGTTTGTTAAATTGACCGGTTGTCTTTTTCGCTTCAATCAAGTAATCAAGCATAAGCGCACCGACTTGGTTACCTGTTAAAACAACAAAGTCGCCTTCGTTATTTTTCGCAGCCACACCGACACGGTCAGCATCTGGGTCTGTTCCGATTAATACGTCAGCACCTGTTTCAATCCCTTGTTTAATGGCGAGTGTAAAGGCCTCATTTTCTTCAGGATTTGGTGATTTGACTGTACGAAACATCGGATCAGGTAGTTCTTGTTCTGGCACGACATCGACATGAGAAAAGCCCATATTTTTAAGCGCTTCTCTTACTGGTAAATTACCTGTTCCGTGTAGTGGCGTAAAAATAATCTTTAGCTCATCTTGGATACTGTCAATCATTTCTTGGTCTTGAACGATGGTCAATAATTCCTGTTGATAGGCACGGTCCACGACTTCTCCAACCATCTCAATCAGACCTGCCGCTTTTAATTCCGCTTCATCCTTAACGGTGATCGTCAATTCATGTTCCACCGCATCTACTTCTGCGATAATCTGTTCTGCCTCATCAAGGAGGACTTGACACCCTTGATTATTGTATACTTTAAAGCCGTTATATTCCGGTGGGTTGTGACTTGCGGTAACCATAATACCGCTAAAACAATTCAAGTGACGCACCGCAAATGATAGCTCTGGCGTTGGTCTAAGTGCCTCGAATACATACGCTTTAATACCATGTGTTGCGAGTACTTTTGCTGCTTCCATTGAAAATTCAGGTGATTTAAAACGTGAATCATAGGCAATTACTACCCCGCGTTTTTTTGCCTCTGCTCCATTTTTCGCAATATAGTTACTTAAGCCCTCTGCTGCTTTACGGATTGTGTACACGTTTAAACGATTTGTACCTGGACCAATTTCCCCACGCATACCACCTGTACCAAACTCGAGGTTTTTGTAGAAACTATCCTCTAATTTTCTCTCATCATCTTTCATTTCGTCTAACTGTTGTTTTAGTTCTGCATCAAGATTTTCTGCATGTAGCCATTTTTCATAAGCTTTTCTATAGCTCATTTGTTTCGCCCCCTAAACAATTGATAGTGCTTTCACGTTTTCATTATATCAGAAATAGTAGACTTGTGAACTAGAAAAAAACGAAAAGAGTTACCGATAAGGTAATCTCTTCCCGTTCATTACTTCATTATTTCACTTGTTTTAAAACAGCAACACCAAACGCCTCGAGCGCCAAATGTCCTGATAGCGTTTCTTTGGTCAATACTTCTTTAAATGTTTCTTTAAGTGCTAACGTGACCGGTCGTTGATTGAAATTCATGACGAATATATAAGCCGCTTCACTATTCTCTCGTCGACTAACAGATACACCTTCAGGTAAATTCGTATCTAAGGCACGTGCAATACCTAACTGATCTATCAATTGGCGATAAAAATCACATTGAAAATCTAGCTCAAACCGAGCAGCTTGATAGAAAGCTTGACCTTTCCCTAAGTGATTAACGGTCAATGCAGGATAGCCACGGTAAAAATCTTGATCATAGGTCATCAGCGTTGTCGCTGTTTCTGTATGAGCTAAATCACATAATTCTTTAATACGATAACGGCCATTTAACATTAAAGCATTTCCTGTTAGAGCTGACGCTTGATTGTATTCTTCGTCTCTGAGTGCATCAATTTCTTCTGACCAGATACCGAGCGTTTTTCTAAGCGGACCAGGGAAGCCACCGAGATAGGTTAAGTCCGTCTCATTAACAATCCCAGACCAATAGGTCGAAACAAACGTCCCACCTTGTTCAACATACGCTTCAATTTTCTCCCCAATGCCTGACCTCACCATATAAAGCATCGGTGCCACTACGAGCGCATAAGTCGATAAATCTCGTTCTGAGCTAATAACATCAACGTTAACACCTTGTGCAACAAGTCCGCGGTAATGTTCTAAAACGGTTTTTTCATAATGGACGCCGCTGTTGCGTGGTCCTTGGGCGTCATTAATTGCCCAGCGATTTTCCGTATCAAAAATCAACGCCACCTTCGCATCAATCCGAGTACCAACGACCTCAGCTAACGTTTCAAGTGATGCACCTACAGCCGCGACATCTTTAAACACACGTGTATGTTCATGACCGACATGGTCAACAACCGCTCCGTGGAATTTTTCACTTGATCCTCTACTTTTACGCCACTGGAAATACTGAACCGAATCAGAGCCATGCGCGACAGCTTGGAGTGAGCTTAAGTGATGCACACCTGGCTTTTTTAACTTACTAATCGCTTGCCAATTCGTTAAGCTTGGTGTTGATTCCATGAGCAAGAACGGTTTTCCATCTTTTAATGAACGGAACCAATCATGGTTCATCGCTGTATAACTTGCGACATCTAAGTCACTCTCTTCGAAGTGCCACGTTGGGTATGAGTCCCACGAGACGATATCTAAGTCATCTTTAAAACGGTCATAATTTAATCCTTCGAATAACTCCATAAAGTTTGCGGTCACAGGGATATTCGCATTCTTCTCTTTTAACGGCTTAACTTCGTGTCGATAAAAATCAAGCGTTTGATCAGTCACAAAGCGCTTCCAATCAATGTTCTGGCCATGAACAAACTCTTCACCATGGGGAGCAGGTGACTCAACTTGTGTAAACGATGTATACGTGTGACTCCAAAACGTCGTCCACCAAGCATGATTTAGTGCATCTAGCGTTTCATACTTGTCTTTTACCCATTCTCTAAAAGCTTGTTGGCAATAGTCACAGTGACAATCTCCACCGTACTCGTTGGAAATATGCCAGCCTAAAACGGCAGGATGTGCGCTATAACGCTCGGCAAGTTTCGTATTCATTATCGTTGTTTTTTCACGATACACTGGTGAAGTGTAACAGTGATTGTGGCGCATCCCATGTAAATTACGCTGACGTTGTTTTGTAACCCGCAGCACTTCGGGATATTTTTCTGACATCCATGTTGGCCTTGCACCAGTTGGCGTAGCAAGAAATACGGAAATACCGTTGTCATACAAACGGTTAATAATCGTATCTAACCAGTTAAAATCAAATATTCCTTCTTCAGGTTCAAGTTTAGCCCATGAAAAGATGCCGACAGACATGACATTGACTTTTGCTTTTTTCATTAAGCGTAAATCTTCTTCAAATATAGCTTCATCATGAGCCCACTGTTCCGGATTATAATCCGCCCCGTGCAACATGACCTGCTTTTTCGTTACAGCTTGACACATTTTATTCACCTTCATTTTCTTTAACATTTTATTCTTAGCTAACGGACTGACTTACCGTTCACTTTCAGTATAAAGCGCATACAAATCAAAAGATAGGGGGAAAATAATCAACTGTACTTTCAGATTCTTATACTTTTCTTCTTGTTTAAACGACGCCATTTGCTTTCATTTACTTAGGTCTGTCGTAGACATTTGACATTAATCTTTCTTATGTTGGTCACGGTATTGTTTGGGCGTCATCCCTGTTTTAGTCTTAAATGTTGATACAAAATGACTGACCGCATTATATCCGACCATTTCCGCTATTTCACGTAACGTTAAACTCACATCTGTCAGTAACAAGCGTTTAGCTTCACGCATTCTCAACTGGACTAGAAAAGCATAGGGACTAAGTCCAAACGTCTCATGGAAAAGTTTATTAATATGCTGGCTACTTAAATGCGCATGTTCACTCATTTCGTGCAAGCCTATATTTTCACTGTAATGTTCTTCTAAAAAATCAACAATCGGACGCACACGACTGAAGGAGTGATTTTTCGTAAGTTCTGTACGAATATCACCGTATTGTTTGATCGTCATTAAAATATCATACATATAGCTTGAGCGAATAAAACTTTCACTTATTGTTTCTTTATCTTGCGCATGTAAGAACGAAAAGACACGACCAAGTGCTTGTTTAAACACACCTGTTTCACTTTCACGATAGACAGCGGCTTGATTCATATATAGAACATCTAATATCTTGTCAACCGCCTGGCCTCCGAAGGTGGCATACACAGTAGACCATGTGCTTGTTATTTCATAATGAGGGTGATAGCTATGCGCCGTATAAGGAGGCAAAAGTAACCCTTCCCCTTTTTTTAAATAAATGGTTTGATCAATGCATGTCACAACGCCCTCTCCATCAATCGTCTGGAGCCAATGATAGTATGGATAGCCCTCAGGACGTTCAAAATCAAGCTCTCTTGGATTAAAACCAATACTATCTAAATAGATAGGGACATTATGGTGATCAGTATACGTATAACGAATTTTTTTATCCATTGTCCACTTCCTCTTATCTTTATTATCATATCATCGCTATTCTTCATTAATAGTTGATAACTATATCCAGTATAACTTAAGAAGTTATTTTAACAAAGATGTGTGTGCATTTTGTCTAATCGCTAAAATTTGCGACAATCTTGTGAAACGACCTAGTCAAAGGGAGTAATATACTATAAAATGAATTATGATAAAGACCGAAATGTAAAAGGAGCGAATGTGGTGACTGTAAATCAATTGAAAGATGAAGTAAAAGTATTTAGTTTAAGTTCGAATAAACCGCTAGCTGAAGCGATTGTGAAAGAACTTGGGATTGACTTAGGTGAATGTACAATTAAGACGTTCAGCGACGGTGAGATTCAAATTAACATTGAAGAAACTGTGCGCGGATACGATACTTACATCATTCAATCTACTAATGATCCATCCGATCAACACTTAATGGAAACACTTATTATGTTAGATGCATTTAAACGTGCTTCTGCGAAGACAATTAATGTAGTTATACCTTACTTTGGCTATGCGAGACAAGACCGTAAAACGAAATCTCGTGAACCGATTACCGCAAAACTGATTGCGGATATCATAGAAAAAGCAGGTGCCACACGTGTCATGGCTATGGATTTACATGCGACACAAGTTCAAGGCTTTTTCGATATCCCTGTTGATCACTTAAATGGTCAACCTATTTTGGTTGATTACTTCTTAAAGAAAAACTTAGAAGATGTGGTTGTCGTAGCGCCAGATCATGGAAGTGTTAAACGCGCCAGAACATTCGCTGAACGCATCAATGCACCGATTGCCATCTTAGACCGACGTGGCCCTCGCGATACCGTAGAACACGGTCATCTATCTATTGTCGGAGATATTGAAAATCAAACGTGTATTTTAATCGATGATATTGTAGATACTGGTCGACGCATTTCTACAGGAGCAGAAGTGCTCATCGCCAATGGCGCAAAAGATGTTTATGCGACATGTACTCACCCTGTATTATCGGGGATTGCCCGACAAAATATCGAATTATCACCGATCAAAGAACTCGTCGCAACTGACACCATTGACATCCCTGAAAAGAAACGGTTTGATAAATTAACAGTTTTATCAACGGCTCCTCTTTTCGCAGAAGCGATTCGCCGTGTTCATTTTGAAGAACCGGTTAGTCCTTTATTTAATTATTAATGTAGTAAAAAAGAGATGACGTCACTTGTCATCTCTTTTTTTATAAGTAATTAAATGTAAAAACAATAGCGCTGTTAGTCTTTTTCTGTTTTAAGCTGTCAAACTTTAAAAGTTATGAATCCTTTTTGTTCTTGTTTTTTCCTTTATCGTGTTAGAATACAGTTAAGACACATTATAAGGGAGCGATTACATGGACAAAAAACGTTTGATTATTTATCCGGTCTTATTTATTATCACATTAGCTATTGCGACACTTGGATTTACTCGCTTAGGTTTTGATGGCTTAATCATGCCAATGCTTGTCACCTATCTTTATTTTACGACTATTTTCGTTATTGCGACCATCATTAAGAATAATTCTATTGTTGATATTGGTTGGGGAATGGGTTTTGTCATTGGAAGTTGGGTCACATTAGCGATTACTGAAAATCCAACAGTCCTTTCATACTTAGTTGTTGGTTTTATTACACTTTGGGGACTACGTTTAAGCATACGCTTACTTAAAAGAAACTACGGTAAACCAGAAGATTTCAGATATGCTCAGTGGCGTAAGGAGTGGGGAGAGAATGTAGTGATTATTGCTTTCTTCCGCGTCTTTATGGTGCAAGGCATCATTAACTTTGTCGTTGGTTCTGCAGGTTATGCGATAATCAAATTTAATACGTTTGATTTTAGCGGTTTAGAACAAATCTTTGTTTACCTTGGGTTGTTGATTGCTTTTGTTGGTCTTTTCTTTGAAGTGGTTGGGGATGAACAATTGCGTCAACACATCAAAAAAGGCACCCGAACATTACTTCAATCAGGGCTATGGTCTATTACGCGTCACCCAAACTATTTTGGTGAGATTATGATATGGATTGGGCTGTATATTGCCGGTCTTTCGATGTTAGTTGACGGTTCTATTTCAGTGATTTATTACGTGACACTGATTTTATCACCGCTCATTATGAGTACGGTATTAATCAAAATCTCAACACCACTTCTCGAGAAAAACATGGAGAAATACGCCGGATGGGAAGACTATAAAAAACGTGTCCCTATGATTTTCCCTTGGGCTAAATAATGCGTGACACAATTAAAAAGATGATCTAACTTTCTTAGTTAGGTCATCTTTTTTTATTGGTCATTCCGTCGTCACTAACGTTCTTTAGCATCTCTTTACATTTATAGACGTTCTGCTAAGTTTTTCTCTTGAAAAAACAGGCTATTTCGTTATAATAGAAACGTTGCACAAAAATGTGCGCGTGGTTCGCAATCATCCCACGTAAAAAAACTAGCAGGAGGAGAAGAAAGATGTTAAAAACAAAATCATTAGTAACAAATGCGGTGATCGCAGCACTTTACATTGCGATTTCCCTTGTACTCGAACCACTTAGTTTTATGAGTGTGCAGTTTAGAGTGCCAGAAATGTTCAACCACTTGGTGGTCTTTAGTCCCCGTTATTTCTTTGGGGTTGTTATGGGGGTGTTTATTACAAACCTCTTTAGTCCACTCGGTATTTATGACTTATTCTTTGGTGTTGGTCATTCAATCATTTCACTTGGACTACTTATTCTTATTCGTCGATCAGTGAAAAACATCAAAGCCTTACTCGTCATTAATACACTTATCTTTACAGCGACGATGTTTATTATCGCCTTTGAGCTTTACTTGGCACTTGAATTACCATTCTGGTTAACGTATTTAACGACAGCACTCGGTGAGTTTGGTGTAATGGCAATCGGGGCTCCGATTATGTACACTTTAAATAAATCGTTAAATTTCAAAAAAATAATTGAACAATAAGAAAAACACATCTACCCTGAACTGCTCCCTGTCTACTTGACAGAGAGCAGTTCAGGGTTTTTTATTATTTTTTAAAGCATTAATTGTTTGAAAACAGGGCTTGAAACCATTTTTTGAAGATACCTTCATCTTCTGTTTCAACATCCTCAAGTCCTTGATGATACACTTGATAATGATTTTTCCCATCATGCTTAGCCGCATACATTGCTTGATCGGCACGTCGAATCAGGGCTTCTTTCGTTTCGCCATGTTCGGGATATAGACTAACACCAATACTTGCGGATACTTTTAACTCATGTTCTTTTATAAAGACGGGTGATTGTAAGCTATCCAAAATTCTTGTAGCAATCACTTCGATCTCTTGTTGTTCGGTTTCTTCAAAGACAACGATAAATTCGTCCCCACCAAATCTAGCAATTAAGTCTTCTTCTCTTACACAATCATCTAAACGTTTGGTGATTTCGACTAAATATAAATCGCCAATCTCATGGCCAAGCTCATCATTTATCACTTTAAAATCATCTAAGTCAAGAAACATCATCGCAAAAGGATGACCATGTCGTTTTGAACGAGCGAGTGCTTTTTTTATATGACGATCCAACATTTTTCGATTAGGTAAATCTGTAAGGTCGTCAAAATAGGCCATCTTTCTAAGCTGGTGTTCTAATGTTTTTTGATCTGTCACATCAATAAGTTTGCCATACACCTTAACAATCACACCAGATGCATCTGCGACTGGTTTAGCTACTTTTTGAATCCACTTCTCTCCTTTTGTTGGGTGGATAACACGGAAAGTATGATTAACACTCACCCCTTTAAATAATAGCCGATGATGTTCCATCACTTCTCGTAAATCTTCTTCATGTACGAGTTGATGCCACAGCCTGCCGTCTTGATTAAACTGTGCCTGGGTAAAACCAAATAAAGCTTCGACACCAAGCGAATAATAAAACTGTTGTTTTCTTACATCTTCAATATAGAGCGTGGCGCCGTCAAAGGCATTAAAAAATGCTTCAAACTCCTGCTTGTCACGTTCGCTATTTCTTAGTGCGTTCTCTAACATGGCAAGCTTAGTAACTCGACGCGCCTCTTCTTCCGCTTGCTTCATTTTTAGCATATGATAACGTCTGAGTTTGTACGTTAAAACAACTGCCAAGAACACGAGACCAAGGAACGCAAGCCATGGCGAGAAAAATATCACTACACCGATGGTAATGATGAGTAGATAGATGAAGTGATGCGTATAAATATCCATCCATTTTTTCATTAAGCTAATCTCCTTCAAGTAAAATACAACTAGATGTATAAGCGAAAAGCATTCCACGACTTTTATGGGACGAGCTTTTCTCAATGTTAAAATTTTAGCAGTAATTTTTAAAAATGCAAACTAAAAAGTTGTAAAATGTAACGGTTTATGTTGTTTTTTTCATTATAATTTATCATATGAAGAAAAAACTCAGACTTCTTACCATTTACAACACGTTTTCTAAGCGCTACAATAGGGAACAGTAAAAGTGTAAACATCCATACGATAATGGCAAAATATCCGAAAGGATATGACGCAAAGCTACGGATCTAAAGCGCTGAGCTATGACCGCCGGGTTACCTTATGGACGAGATTGTTGGATGATTTATCTTTTTAGCTAGCCATTTTGAAAGAAGGGATATACATGCCAACTATTTTACTTGTGGATGATTCACGTTTTATGCGGCAATGGATTAAAAAAATACTCCAACAGAACTCGACCTATCACATGATTGAGGCAAAAAACGGACGTCAAGCTGTCGACATATATAAGGTGAAGCAGCCTGACCTTGTCATAATGGATATCGTTATGCATAACGGTTCGGGCCTTGATGCTTTAAAAGAAATCATCACTTTTGATGCTTCCGCCAAAGTCATTATGTGTTCATCGATGGGAACTAAACAGCACGTGCTTGAAGCGTTAGATATCGGCGCAAAAGACTTTGTCGTCAAACCTTTTTTTGATGGCTTACACGAGCGTGTAGAAAAACAATTAGGAACAAGTACCTTAGGTTAATATTACTTTTCCACTAATCGCTAAGATTAGTGGTTTTTTTACATTTTCCATTCGTTATTTAAAGTCACTTATAGTATACTAAGAAGTACCAACTTATCGTATTCGAGGTGAAAAAATGGCTTTTCAAACCTATCCATCGCTCTCAAGAACAGACCTTTTATCTTTATTGGATCAAGCTAATCTAGGTTTACTTATTCTTCGTGATGACTTCTCATTCGTTTCATTATCTGAATCAACGAAACAGTGGTTCATTGATAGAGACTTTTTAGAAGTTTTTAAACTATCGCATATTATAAAACTCGATAATGTAGACTGCCAAAACCTATTAAAGAAACTGGATAAAGAGGAGCAAACAAAAATTAATGCGCCGTTACTAAACGATGACGATACGACAATCATGATGCAACTTGAAAAAATCACCATCAATGAAGGTGATGTCATTATTGGCACATGGCACTTACATCACGATGTTACAACGCTCACCTCGCTTGCTAAAGAGACGATGTTTGATGAAGTATCACACGGGATCTTCACCTTAAATAAAGAAGGCATCTTAACGCATGCCAATAGCCACGCTCTAAAGCTTCTTAAACATGCCACTGATTCGAGTATGGGGCAACATTTCTTAACTTTCGTTACACCAGAAGAACATAATAAAGCAACACGGGCATTTAATCAGATGCTTCACGGAACGACAACAGAATTGGAATTAAAGGGATTAACAAAAGATGGCGATAAAAAACAGCTGTTAATAAGAGGTATCCCGTTAATTAATGACAATGTTATTCGCGGAGTCGTCGGTGTCTTACACGACACGACAGAAACATATCAAATAAAAAAACAGTTGAAACAATCCGAGATAGCGTATCAATCATTGTTTAAAGCAAATGCTGACGCTGTTATCACCTTTGATTTAACAGGACGATGTTCCGCACTTAATGATGCGACCGTGACATTAACAGGCTATACCCGGGATGAACTTATTGGACAGACCTTTCACTTTTTAATTAAACCAGACCTTCTAAAAGAAACGCTGGCTTATTTTAAGTCAATTATCACGGGAGATACGATTGAGTATGATACGGTAATCGAAACCAAAACAAAGGTGCATAAACCAATCAATGTGACACTCATTCCAATGATTATTGACCAGAAAGTACAAGGAATCAATTGCATCGCCAAAGACATGAGTGAAAAACAACGCTTAGATCGTGAATTACATTATTTTGCTTATCATGATCATTTGACAGGATTGAAAAACCAAATTTCTCTAACAAAAGACATCGATCAACTGATTCATCATGGGTCAACCGCGACGTTTGCGCTACTATTTGTCGACTTAGATCGATTTAAGCTCATTAACGACACACTTGGTCATTCAAAAGGTGATGTACTCCTGAAACAAATTGCTGATAGAATCGGATCGTTCATGAGAAAATCATTACAGTCTTATCGATATGGCGGGGATGAATTTATTATTCTATATCCCAACGCCTCAAAATTGGACATACAACTTTATGCAGAGGGATTAATTAATGTAATGAGTGAGCCTTATATGATTGACGGTATCGATATTGTCAATACGCCTACCATTGGCATCAGTCTTTATCCTGAGGACGGGAAAACAGTTGAACATCTAGTTAAAAGAGCGGATCAAGCCATGTACTTCGCAAAAAACACCGAACGGGGCACCGTCCAGTTCTATCAAGAAAATTTACCTGTTCAAATGAAAGGTATACTAGAAATTGAATCCGGCCTAAGAAGAGCCGTCGAACATAATGAATTTGTTTTACATTACCAACCGCAAATCAATACGAAATCCGGCTCTATTTATGGATTAGAAGCATTGATTCGTTGGAACTCGCCAAAGCGCGGCTTAATTCCTCCTAACGTCTTCATTCCGGTCGCGGAAGAAACAGGATTGATTATCCCTATTGGCGAATGGGTAATAAAAGAAGTCGCACAAATGATTCAAAAGCTAAAAAAACTTGGCATTATCTTACCAATCAGTATCAATTTATCGATTCGGCAATTTTATCAACGCAATCTCGTGGAGCGGATAAAGACGATTCTTTCCACTCACGATGTCGACCCTAAAATGATTATACTAGAAATTACTGAATCTATGGCAACTGACGCTGCCACAGCATTAGTTATTTTGAAAGACTTGAAAACACTCGGCGTAAAAATTGCCATTGATGATTTCGGTACAGGTTATAGTTCACTTAATTATCTCAAGCAATTTCCGATTGACTATTTAAAAATTGATCAGTCATTTATTTCTGACATCTTAGATGATCAAGATGATCGTGATATTACCGATTCAATTATATTACTTGGCCACCGATTAAATCTTGACCTTGTCGCAGAAGGTGTAGAAACAAAAGCACATGTTGAATTGTTGAAAATTATGCATTGTGATATTTTACAAGGCTATTACTTCAGTAAGCCACTACCAGAGGATGCACTCATTCACTTTCTTAACACATATCAACCTTAAATAGTTGCAGCTTTTTTAACCTCAAAGCCTAAAAGCACTAACCAATATGTGGTTAGTGCTTTTTTAATGTCTTCATGTTAGTAATTGTTCTAAACAATATAACACGACAACGTCTTATTTAATAAAACAACTCTTCTAATGCTTGCTCATAGTATTGATTAATACGCTCTGTTAAGTCTGCTGAAATATCATATGGGTTAACGTCACCATTTGCCGCAGCAGCTTCAATATCACCATATTCGCCACCAAAGTAGACTTCATCTAAGAATGTTTGGAAGCCAGGTGCACTTGCTCCACCAAGTGGTACAGGTGATTTTGCACGCGCTAAGAAATCATCATAGTATTGTTCCTCTGGAAGCAATGTACGTAAACGATCCCAAATTTCTTGGTTATCGATGATAGGTAACCCATCTGGATGTGTAAATACTGACGTACCATCTTCTCGTGTTAATGTTTCGAATGCTTCTAACTTCGCATTCCAACCATCTTCTCCCCATCCGAAGAACTTAAGCAATTCATAAGCTTCCCGTGGATGTTCAGTTGCTGCTGAGATTGATCCAAAATCAACAAACGCTGGTTTATTTTCAGTTGCCGCATCGTCACCTTTAGGTACTACATATGGTACCCATTTAATACCTTTGTCAACAAACTCATCTGTCTTAAAGTAATCAACTGTCCACCATGCATCAAACTGCATCGCTAAGCGACCTGATGATGCTGCCCATAGTAAACGGTCACCAAAGGCTGCTTCTGCTTCATCTGTATCAAAGAAAGGCGCATGGTTTCCATTACGCACTAATTCAGCGTGAAGAGCTAAAGAGTCATCCCACCAGCCAGTTAAGTCGTACTTTTCGCCGTCCCAACCGAATTCACCGATGTTGTCACCGTTCACAATTGGTCCCATTGTTACTAATTTAGTGAATGTATTATAACCGAAAATACCTTCTTCAGGTACTGTCATTTCTTTAATTAACTCAATCATTTCATTCCATGTCCAATCCGCAGATGGCATTTCTACGTTTTGAGCATTAAATAGATTCTCATCTAAGAAAATAGTATACGGTAAGTAACCAGCAGGTGCTGCCATCTTACGTTCACCATCAAAGTATCCTTGGTCTTTTAATGTATCAAGGATCGTATCACTTTCTGGGTCACTCTCAAATAACTCCGTAAAGTCGCCTAACCACATGTTTCGAATCGGCACATCGACATTGCCTAAGTACCAGAAGACATCAGGTAAATCACCTGTTGAGGCAAGGTTTGTTAAGTGATCATTCCAGCCTTCTTGTTCTAGTTGATGAAGTTCAACCGTAATATTTGGATACTTCTCCATGAACTTTTCAGCTAAAAACGTTTGAAGTTCAAAGTTTTGCCAAGAAGCATACGTCAACGTAATCTCTTCTTCTGTCATTGGCGGTAAACCAGCGGGTTCTTCATCGCCACCCTCTGTTCCCTCACCATTACCACTATCTGTTTCTGTACCTGAATCGGCGCCACTATCGTTAGCACCATCATCACCACAACCTGAAACTACGAGCACCATTGCGATTAATACCGACAAGATCATAAACCATGCTTTTCTCGTCATTTTTTCTTCCCCCATTCTTTAATGGAATTTTAATTTATACTACAGGGCGAAATTATTCGCCCGTAATACCAGTGTTGTCGACACTTTCAACGAAGTATCGTTGTAAAAAGAAGTACGTAATAAGTAAGGGTAAGATACTGACCATCGTACCGGCCATCTTAATGCCCTCATTAATTTTGTTTGGTCCAGCTTCTGTTGCTGGATAGAGTGTTTCATAATTTTGACTAAAGGATTGTAACTGAAGCAAGATTGTCGTGATATCGGTACTAGAACTCGTTAAATAGAGTGAGGTCAAGTATGTTTCATTCCAATACCAGACGAATGAAAATAAGAATGACACAATAAACGCTGGAACAGCCATCGGAATAGCAATTTTAAAGAAGTTTGTAAATTGACTCGCCCCATCTACCTCTGCTGCCTCATAGAGTGACCTTGGTGTCTGTTTGAAAAACTGGTAAAAAATCAAGATAAATATCGTACTATTTAACCCCTGACCAAGACTAGCGGGCACAATAAAAGCGAGTAGAGAACCCGTTAATCCGAGTGTGCTAAACAAACGGTAAGTTGGCATCATCGTGATTTGCGGTGGGATAATAAAACTAATAATCATTAGCGCAAACCAGAATTTTTTAAGTGGAAATTCAAACCTTGCGAACCCGTACCCAACAAGTGAGGCAACGGCTACTTGTAGGAGTGTTGGAAATAATGCAATTTGCAAACTCCCAAGGAGCGCAGGTCTGACATTAAGCACTTCATATGCTTGCTTGTAGTTAGACAAATACAGACTGGATGGAATCCAATTAATTGCCGAATCAAGCAAGTCACTGAGTGATTTCATACTCGTCACAAACATATAAAGAATAGGATAAAGGTAAACAAATCCTATACCAAGCAGCAATAAATAGATAACGAGCTGCATGAGAAAACCTTTTCTATCATTAAACCCGAGGAAGAAGTGTTCCATTCTCAGTTTAATTAAACGCATTTTCTGTTTTGTATTTAATGTGTCGTTCTTTAATACCGTAACGACACTCGTCGCATTTTTAGCTGACATGAACAACCCCTCCTTATCCTCGTGCTGGTTTCTTCTCTTTAAAAATTAAGAATATAATCAGTAGCATAAGCCCAATAATCACCGCATACATCCATGCCATCGCCGAAGCAAATCCATAGCCTCTCGTCGCATTAAACATATTGGCATAAATCAAATCAATGATTGGGTTTTGTCCACTATTTGCGAGTGAAATCAACGTGTAGACTAAGTTAATTAAAATAATCGGTTTAATCGTAGGCAAAGTGATTTTCCAAAAACATTCCCAGTTAGAGCCACCATCAATCTTAGCTGCTTCATAAAGATTAGGGTCAATCTTTTGTAAAGACGCTAGGAATAAGAGAATTTGCACACCTGAATACCAGAGAATGGTAATGATCTGGTTAAAGAGGTTGCCAACAACCTCCGCAAACCACATCGGTAAGAAACTCGTCAAGATATTCATAATAATATCTTGATTCAACATCGGAATGGCCGTTGCTCCTTGTTCGACGAGCTGATTAATGACCGGTCCACTTGCCACAATAACTGGTAAGAAGAAGATGGTTCTAAATAAGCCTTTCATCTTGACATCTTGATTTAACAACATCGCAATAACTAAAGCAAAAACAACAATGACAGGAATTCGAATGAGCGTATCAACACTAAAACTAAACAACTCCGTAATAAAGAACATGTCTTGTAACCATACATCGCGGTAGTTATTAAACCCTACATAGATAAACCTCAGTCCCGTCGGTGTAATCCGCATGTTGTTTAAACTATAATAGAAACTTTGAATCATCGGATATAGGACTAATATTAAGAAACCTATGAGCCAAGGTAAGATAAACATATACCCATACACTGTTTCGCGTTTTAATTTCATTCGTTCGTCACCACCTTGTAGCTTAACGGTTCAATTGTTTCTGCCCCGACATTTAGTGCTTGATCTGAATAGTTCACATGAACAACCATACCGTTATCATATGTGACAGATGTCAGTTTTCCTGATCGCTCATAGTTATCAATCTGAGCGCCTTTTACTTGCTCATGTACTGCGCTTAGTTCATCGTAGTAGTTATTGATTGTCTCTTCGTAGCGATCATAACTAGAGCTATAAATCCATGATGAATTTGTATTAATCAATGCTTGCGGTGCTTCTTTTGTAATTAGAAATGACGGGTTTATTCCTTGCTCTACAAGCTGTAAGAAGAACTCATCTTGGTTTGCTTGGAAATTAATGTACTCTGAATACATTGGCATAATACCTTTTAATACGAGTGATAAAAATGGTATGTCCTCATCTGTAAAGACATAATTAGACGATGCCATCGGTGCATTTACAAATGCTTTTGTATTATCCCATAAATAACTGAACGGCTGATCTAACACTAGATTAAACTGTTCATTATACGATTCAACGATCGGTTGATACGTATTTTTTGTTGTGATACGATCATATTCGCGACTACCTTCACTGAAACTAAAGAGTGTGTGGGTAATCCCAGATAACATCACACCTTGAAGTTCTTGGTCCAGGTATTCTCCCTGTAAGTCCATTAATAATTTCGCACTTGATTCTGGATGCAAATAATTAAACGTATCATAGACATTCCCATATACTTCTTCTTCATAGCGACGTTTATTAAATTTACGCATCACTTTAAGACGGGTATTTTTTAATTCTTCTGTGTTAATACGTAACCCATCATGTTCAAGATACAAGTCAATTGCCGCTTCGTTTAAAGCCAATTCAAATTCTGATAAGGATAACTCACCATTTAAACTACTGTTGGCTTTTACTTGTCTAATCGGTAAACCACCATATGGACCTTTCTCTTGCCAACCTGTGTAGATGGACATTAATTGATCCCGACCAGATGATTGGATTGACATTAAAATATCATAGGCTTCTTGGAAAGTTGTCATTGGAACATCTTTCTTAAAGATTAAACCATCTTCAATTTCTGCACCTAAGAAATCCACTCTTAAATGAAAGGCATCTTCTTTAGGTTCAAACAAATTTTCGCTGAGTAAATATTCACGATATGTTTTCGCCAGTCCCATATAGTCAGCTGACTCACCAGATACAAATTGGAAGTGTACTTTCACATCAAAGTTATTACGCGTGCGTTGTCTAACAACCATTGTTCCTGACTCCTGTGACGTTGGTTGATTATAAACTTGACGGTAAATAAATTTCGAGGTTATCCAGTTATAAGGTAATATCGCCCCATTTGGATAAGCTTCTAATTTTGCACTGTATTGACCTTCTTCAATAATACCTAGAAACCCTATCTCTGTATCGGTATGCACCATTCCGTAGACAGGCATCAAAATATTTTCTGTATCATTAAATGGATTCATTCGATTAAAGAGTGATAAAACAAACGGATCATCTACACCAACGTTTTCCCCGTAAATCATTTTAGAATACGGTTGACGAAATTTACCGTTTTTATCATCTAAATGAATCAAAGCACCTGAGCCGTCTGGAATCATCATATACCCTTCGCGCTCACCGAGTAATGTGTGACCTAAGAATGGGTAGACGTATAAACTAGAGAGTTTATAACGATCCGCTTCTTCCACAATGGATTCCTGCGGGACATCAACTGTAATCCCTCGGTCGGTTAATGTTACTGCCACTGTAAAGCCAATCTCCAGTGACGGATAGTAAATATCTGCGGTAAATCCATCGGTTGTTTCAGTAATCGTTTTTTCTGGATTCTCAGAATACATATCCGCCTGGTAAACAACAATGTTTGTACCTACAAGGTACTCCATCACAATGCCTGAACGCATAAAGTTGGTCCATGATTCATTGCCGCCAATCGGCTCTTCTGCCGTTGAATACATGAGGGCACCTGTTGTTTTATCTCGGAGCACAATCGATAAATTTTCTTCTTTTAAATAAAGTTCATAATAATCGTTACTAACTAAAAATTCATGACCCTCAATAACTTGTTGGGTTTCATCAAACACATACTCTAGATCTTCTATTTCCTCTAATTCATCCTCATCGATATCAACCACAGGCCCTTCCTCTGGTGGAGGGGTACCAGGTACTTCCTCTGCCGGCGGTTCTTCTTCCACCACTGGTGGAGCTGATGGTGATGTTAAATCTTGTTCGGGTTCATCGCTTGAAAGAACGGTCCAAATAAGGAAACCAAAGATGGCGATAAACAAGATGAGTTTGATGATTGTTTTTACTTTCATCTCTTTAAGTTTTTTACCTATTTTCAAAGCGATACACCCCCTCATTCACAACTGAAATAATAAATTGAACCATTTGAACAACTAAGATATACACAATAAATAGTGACAACAGTGTGATAATCATCATAAAGATTGTGACAAAAATGATCTTAATCGTCTCTCTAATCGTATAATCATTGATTTCTTTAATCATGATAAAGATTAACACCGCTACCCATGCGTATATAAGTGTATTCGCTAGGCTAAGTAAATACTGTTCATTTAGTGTTAAGACATTACTAATAAGAATCGTCCACGGTTTAAATAAGAAATACGGCATAAAGCTGTAAACAAATCCGATAAACACATGCTTAAATTTACCTTCTCCGTCATTGATTGTCGTGATAAGATAATTTGATCCTACAACAAGCGCAAAGAGTCCAAAGAATAATGCTGTATCTAACCCGAGTGTATACTGCCCATCACGTACTTGCCGGAAAATAAAACCGGTAAAATAGCGATCAACGATATACATCACATATAAAACAGCTAACCAAAAGCTTGCCGATAGCGCACTACCTTTTTTCTCGTATTGAATGCTATAAAAAGTGTCGAGTGGATGTTTAATCATATGGCGGATAAAAGCGACATCCTGGAAAAATTTCAAACGATAGGTTGTCGTTAATTTCTCAGTAAAAGCTTTTACTCGACCCGTTTTCCGTTCAATGTACCCATACACTTTAAACAGGGTAATAATAAACACAATCACAAAGATAAGTGCCATAATATTATCTCTCATCCATAAGTTACGGACTTCCCAAAATGCATCACTATAACCTGTAATATATTTTGCTTGTCTAAAAGCTATCAGTGCTTCATCGTATTGTTCTTCTTTATACAATGCTTCACCTAGTCCTTGGTAAGCAAAATCAAAGAGCCCGTTTAAACGAATAACTTCTTCCCATGGACCTTTACTTGCTTCATAATCACCGTTTTGATATAAGTACAGTGCTTCATGCACAAGGTCTGCAAATTCTGTTGGTTCAAATATTTGAATTTGATTCCGATCAGAATCTAAGGCTAACAATCGTTCACTATCATCAACTGCTAGTGCTGATAAGCGTCTAAATAGACCGACACGTTGACGCCCATCATCTTGTCCACCAAAGACAAAGAGTAAGTTTCCTTCTGATGTATATTCATAAATAAAGCCATTTTCACCACCAACGAATATATTCTCTAAACTTCCCACTTCAACGGAAACAGGAAAGTCATCTGCCACCCGCGTGTCTAGTATATTTCGTCCCGCTACATTCAACTTACGAATGGCTTGCACCCGTTCTCCTTGTGATACGTTGTAGACGAGCCCTTTGTCATCAATATTTAAGTTCGTGGATGTTGCTGGAACAATATTAAGCATGCGATCGAGCTGCTCTTCAGTAAAGATTAACTTTCGAAAAGCAGTAAGCGGTGACACAGCGGTCGCATTCGGCGCATAGTAACCGAGGAATTGTCCTGTATTGGCATTAATCTGAATAATCCCATTCGCATTACCTCGTGAGATAATGTAGACATTATCTCGCCTGTCAACCGCAACTTTTTGCGGGACAAAGTTAGCTGTTTCACCAAATAGAATCCCTTCTGGACGAGCGAATTCTTTGATGAGTTCCCCGCTTTCGGTAAAGACCAGTACTTTCATTTTATTTTCATCTGCCACATAAACGAGATTATCGTGTGAAATATATAAACCGGTAGGTTTTTGTAACACATCTTCCCCAATCACACGGACGAGTCTACCGTCTGTTGTACCGACGAGCACCCGTGCATTTCCCGTGTCTGCGACATAGATAAAACCACTACGACTTACTTTCATGTCTTGCGCTTGACTAAATAATTCATCATCAAAGCGCACAATGGTTTCACTAACAGTATAGGCCGTTTGTGTTTCAACATAGCGGCCATAGCCGTCTTCAGTAAATGTTTTATAGGCTGTATTTGCTTCAACAATAGTTGCCGTCTGTGTGAAGAAAATAAGACTAAGGAGAAGGATACTGATTATTTTTTTCATTGTGACCATCTCCTTTACTTCAGTCCTGAATGCGCCATTGTATTCATAACCTTACTTTGTAAGATAACAAAGAGGATTAAGTTTGGTATAAACATAATCATGGAGGCGACGGCTGCCATCCCTTGACCAACAACAACGTTTGTTTGCGCCGCTAACGTATTCATAAAGAAAGCGAGCGTCCGCATATTTTCACTTGTCGTATAAAGATTAGATGTTTCCATATCATTCCACACAAGTTGAAAAGCAAGGATTGCGGCAGTTGCAATCGCCGGCTTTATAAGTGGTAAAATAACTTTCCAATAAATTTTAAAATCTGTCGCACCATCAATGACCGCTGCTTCAATCAATGAATCTGGAATTTGATCAATAAATTGTTTAATTAAAAACAGTCCGACAGGCATCGCGACAAGTGGTAAAATATGCGCGAAATACGTATCTTCAATACCTATCGTTGTCACCGTTAAAAACCTTGGAATCATGACGGCAATGGGGACGAACATCAATGCTGTGTTATTTATTTCTAACAGCATTTTCTTCCCGCGGAACTGTTTTTTAGATAACGCATAACCTGCAAGCGTCGATAAAGCTAACGACAAGAACACGACAATCACTGTGACAAACAGACTATTAAATACATACCGTGATAACGGGATGCCTGACTGCTCAGCAAGCTGTGAAAGGTTCTGAAAGTTTTCCAAGGTTGGATTAATAACAAAGAACCTTGGCGGGAATGCGTACAGCTCATCAAGTGGCTTAAACGCATGGTTAAAAATAAAGATAATCGGTAATGCCATAAAAATAGCAAATGGCACGAGAAATAGATAAAACTTTAATTGACTCACATCAAATTTGGTTGGGTTGATCCCACTGCTTTTAAACGCCATAGTATCCTTCCTTTCTTATGCCTCACTGAAGAGTTTTTTCGATATGGTCGCAAAGAGATATATGATGAGTAATAACACGACCGATAACGCAGCCGCATAACCCATTTCAAATCGAATAAAACCATAATCTTCGATGTGATTGACCATTAATTGGCCGGCATAAGACGGTGTTGGATTTGCACCGGTTAACTGCACACCAATAGCTCCAGCATTAAACGTTCCCACAATGGCCATAACAGCACCAAATAACATTTGTGGTTTCATTGATGGAATCGTAATATAGATCAGCTCTTGGAAACGATTTTTAATTCCATCAATCGCACCCGCTTCATATAATGTCTGATCAACATTTAACACCCCAGACATCATCGCTAAAAAACCTACACCCATACTACTCCAAAGCGCCACAACGATCATAATCGGTAAAATATAGCGCGTATCTTGCAACCAAATAATGGGCTCATTAATGACACCGAGCGTCATTAAAATATGGTTCGCATAACCTGATTGGTTCCCACTAAAAATGACACGCCACACAACAGCCATTGCTATCCCTGCTGTCATAGATGGTGAATAGAAAATAAGAGCAAACACCGTACGCGGTAATTTAGGTAATTGAGCCAACACCCAGGCGAGGAGGAAAGATAACATATAGCCTCCTGGCCCAACGATGACCGCAAATAAAATGGTATTGGGTAACACGTACTGCATAAAAATTTCATCTTGTGTCAATAAGTTAATGTAATTCATAAACCCTACAAAATTAGGTGTCTCAATCGTGTTAAAGTTCGTAAACGACAGGAAGATCGCCATAGCAACCGGCACGACAATAAACAAAGTAAATAAAGTAATGTAAGGTGCTAAAAACAAGTAGGGACTTTTTTTATTTCCTCTCATGTCTTAAATCCTCCTCCCTTAATCTCGAATAGATAGTTCTGGGTTAGGGTAAGGATCGACAATTTGACCATCTACCATAAAACCAAACTCTTCGAGTTTTCTTTCTGTCTCTCGATTCACCCGTTTACTTGCAAGGTCAATCGCTGTTCGTAAATTATCACCATCTAACACAATTGCATTATAAGCATTGCTTAATTCACGTTCTAACATATAACTTCCTGGTACGCGTGGGACTTCAGCAATCCACTCGGCCTGTTCTAAAATGACGGCCTTATGATCATTTGCCCAAGGCAACTCCTGATAGGCCGTTAAATTAGCCGTATTCCACATATATTCTGGTCCATACGTCGTCTGTAGTGTATTACCAAAAGCTACTTGCGTCTCAGCACTAGCCCACCATTTCATAAAGGCCCATGCCTCATCAGTTTTACCAGTATCTTTAAACATCAAATTACTCTCAGCACCACCCGTTGACCAGCGCTCTACTTCACCTGCTTGATTTTCGATACCTGGAATCAGTGCAATATTCCACACATTACGAATTTCAGGTGCCGCATTTAAAATCAAGTTATACATGTAGTAATCAGAAATACCAATCGGTATTGAACCGTCTCGGAATTGTTGATAAAAACTTGGCACATCATACGGTACATTATAAATTGTGAATAACTCCGTTAATAACCGGACACCTTCAATGGCTTGATTATCATTTAACATTGTCCGGTGAATTGTATCCCCGTATAGCTGACCACCATTCTGATAAATAAGCGGCATCGTACCTGCGAAAATTTTCATCCCTGGCATACCTGCCGTTGGATAGAAGAAATTCATGCCTAAACGTTGAAGTTCTGGCAAGTAGGACCTTACCTCGTCAATCGTCTCAGGAATCGGTAAGCCCATATCTGATAAAATATCTTCTCGGTAAAACATCACCCAGAAATTCATCGTATCTGGTAAAGCGTAGACACCGTCACGAATAGTCGCTGGCACTAACATACCTGGGCTAAAATCACTTGCGACTTCTTCATAACCTTCAAGCTGTGATAAATCTTGTAAGGCCCCTCGAATACCAATCTCAAATGGTAGCGCATAGTTGACACCGAGCGCAACATCTGGTGCTTCCCCTGCTGCATTAGCTAAAATGAGTTTATTTTGATCTGGCATCATCGATAAATCTACCCTTACACCCGTTTCAGCAGTAAATGTCTCGTCAATCAGACGTTGCATAATTTCAACATATTGACGCGGGCGGTTCACCCATACTTGTAAGTTTTCTTCATTAACATTGGAAACATCGTAGTCTTGTTCACCAAAGGTGTTTATAAAGCGTTTGACACTACCCCACGTTCTTTCTAACCATGAGGCAGATTTAGGTATCTCGACATCTTCTTGATAGAAATAAAATCGATCAATACCGATACCGTTATCATTGATCTCTTGCATTAAATTACCTAAGTAAGCGGTCACAGAGTTCGTTCCTGTCGCAAGTTCACCTTTACGTCTTGCTAATTTACGCGGTTCACTCACTAAGCTTCTTAGTTGTTCTTCAGCGACACGTAAACCACTAAATGCTCCGACTTCTCCACCACTTGGATTATATGAACGCATCTCACTATACACTGCATCCATTCGATCAGCCCAAGAAGTCATTAAGTCAAATACGCCTGGAATGTAGTCATTGACGTCAATATCACGGAAGCGATCGACATCTGGACCGACAAGATTTGTTAGTTCTAATGATAATGATTGAATTTCACGCGTTAATTGTTCAATCTCTTCTAGTGCCTTTTTAATCGGTTCAATCGAGATTTGAAAACTAACGGTATTTAATCCTTCTTCTAAATAGACAGTAAGCGGCTCATCTGATGCATCAGTTAAGGTCACATGCTTATATTGATTTTGATAGAAGAATGGATGATCTTTAAGTAAATCATGTTGCAACGTATCATTAATTCGAATATTCATAAATACGGGAAAATCCGCTTTTGACCGTTGTTGATAATTAATCCCGAGTTGATAATAACCTGCTTCTGGCACATCAACTTGATAGATAATTTCATCTCCAGGTGTTTTAAATGAGTCTGGATCAATATGATTTAACACTCGTTTATCGCTACTGTAAGGGATTAAGTTAACATTATAAGAAGCATTGGCACGAATAGCTGAATTATTCCGCAAATACAAAGCATTGGCCGCTTCTATCTCGATATAATTATTACCTGTGATATCCTGCTTTTCATAACTGGGTACATCTAATTGCCCTCGTAACTCCACCGACTTAATTAATAGATTACCTTCTGAAATCGTTAACGCCAATTCATTTTCTCCTCGCGTTAATTTAACTAATAACGGTAAGCTCGTCCGATAACCTGAATCAATGATGTATTTAAATTGCCACTCATCATATTTAATCGGTTGAGGGATAATTTCATTCCCGTACTTATCCAGCGGTATTTCCAATGGGTTTTGCCATCCATTTTCAAACACTAAGTTCTGCATTTCGTAATAAGGTAATTCTCCATTTACAGTCATTTCCAACTGCGTTGGTAACACATTATCACCGGCAATCTTATAATCAAAACCAATGATATAGTAGGCTGTTTCTGGCACAGTCACTGTCAAGTTACCTGTTTGATCTTGGTCAATAAAAATGACGTCCTCACCTTGATACGTGTCTAACGCATCCGTTGCTACATCGTTAAGATCATCTAGACGAATAACCTCTCCTTTGTAGTGGTCACTTTCAGTTCCTTCAATATACTGACTATAACGTTCACGTGTTACAGTCGATGTAATCGGAGGATTGTTTATTGTTTCCGTTGTATCGTTACTACCTTCTGCATAGGCAACAGGTTGTATCAACCATAAAATCATCCACCCACTTAGTAATATGCCGATGACTCCTTTGTTGTATCTTCCTCGTCGCAAAACCATCACCTCTAACTCATTCATAGTTTCTCGCGATAAACACATACCATCAGGTTATCCGTATCATTTATTTTATCGCTTGTTCACTTATAAATATATACGTATATGTAAGCGGTGTCAATGATATATTGATAAATAACTTAAATTTTTTTTGATTTTAATTAACCTTTCTGTTAATATGTAATCAAACATAATCGTTGTAAGCGCTTTAAATTGAGTTTCAAGCCTTTCATTTAATTAACTCTTATATTAATAACAATCAAAATACCGAAGGAGACAAAACGATGCATGCACAAATCGATCACACCTCTTTACCTTTATATGAAGCACTTGCGAGTGATGTACGTCTTAAAATCATTCAATACTTGTCCGAACAGCAACTCAACATTAAACAGTTAGCCGAGCGCCTTAATCTTTCAAGCGCCATCGTTACAAGGCACGTAAACAAACTGGAAACAGCAGGTATTATCCGCACCGAAAAAAAGAAAGGCAAATCGGGGATTCAAAAAATCTCTACGTTAATTGTCGAAGATATTTATATTACCTTCCCTAAAAAAGTGCAAGCAGCTTATGCCACACATGTTGTTTCAGTCCCTGTTGGACACTACACCGACTTTCACGTTGAGCCGTCATGCGGCCTTGCCTCTCACCGTGACTTTATCGGTCCTGTTGACCAGCCAAAATACTTTCTATCACCTGAGCGGATGGATGCCGGCATTCTTTGGTTTACGAAAGGATTCGTTGAATACAAATTACCGAATTATTTAGAAGCTTATCAAACCCTGCAACAAATTGATATTTCGTTTGAAATATCATCCGAATTCCCGTTTGCGAACCCGCATTGGCCAAGTGATATTACCTTCACGCTTAACGGAACAGAGCTTGGTGTTTGGCAGAGCCCTGGCGATTTTAATGATGCACGCGGTCGCTTCACACCTGATTGGTGGCCGGAAAACATTAATCAATATGGGTTACTCAAAACGCTAAGAATTACTTCTCACGGTACTTACATTGATGGCGACCCTATTTCTGATATGACAATCGAAAAATTCAAGACACAAATAGATGCTTGGACTTTAAGATTTGAAGTAAAAGAAGAGGCGGCACATGTCGGTGGGTTAACTTTGTTCGGTAAGTCTTTCGGTCATTTTGATCAAGATATATTAATTAAAACTTATTATTTATAACACACCTGTTACTTGCCTATACTTGTTCGGACAGGTTGGCTTTTTATCTTCGTCAATCATTAAATTAAATAGTTGCCCTTCATTTACTATTAGGCAAACATAATTAAACGGCCATGGAGGCACTTAGCTAATAAGTGTCTCCATGGCCGTTTATGATGCTTACATTGTTAACTTTACCCGAAATAATCTTTTAGTTCCTCTTTCAACCGACGCATACCTTCAGCGCTTAAGATGACTTTTCCGTCAAAGAAAACATGATTGTCTTCACTTACTTCTCCTGTCACCATGCATTGCTTTGTCGGTTTATACTTACTTAAAATAACTCTTTCCCCATCAATAAAAATCTCTAATGGGTCTTTCGGTTCAATTTCTAATGAGCGCCTTAACTCTTTTGGCAAGACGATCCGACCCAAATGGTCTGTTTTTCTAACAATACCTGTACTTTTCACGTCAATCACTCCTTATTATTGTGTGTTTTTCTTATGTTTGAGCATATTTAACAATGTTTACAGTTAGTTTTTCCCTTTTATCTATTTTTAAAACCTTTTTATCTCAAATTTAAGATATTCATTTTATCTCTTCACTTGAGTCTATACCCATTGTATGTTAATCTTTTATGAACACGTTCATATAATAAACATGTTAATTTTAGGAGTGAAACTATGACAACTGATCGAAAAGCTCTGCAACGAAAAAGAATGTGGCAGTATTTCATTGATGCTGCCGTTGATATTATCGAACGAGATGGTTTAGAAGCCGTTACTATTAGACGGGTGGCTGACCTTGCTGGTTATACATCTTCAACAGCATATAATTATTTTGATGATTTAAGTCACGTGAAGTTTTTTGCCTCACTTAAATTCACCAAGCCTTACATCGATGATATTCCGAACTATATCGACCCAAAAGAACCAACAATTAAGCAGTGGCTCGCATTGTGGGACTGCTTCTTAAAGCACAGCTTTCACTCCCCCCATATTTTTCATATGGTTTTCGTTAGCGATTTAGGTCATACAGCTGAAGACATGTTTAATAAGTACTACACAATGTATCCGGAAGAATTATTAGTTGTTCCAGAAGAACTTCAAGGGCTGTTGAAAGAAGATAGCTTCTCGGAAAGAAGTGCTACATTTTTGGCTGCAGCTGTTCAAGAGGGCTATATCGCAGCCAATGATGTCAAACCCCTTGCCGAAGTTACACACATGATTTGGGTCGGTGCGCTCGTTCACTTTATCAACCATCGTAGAAGTTGGTCTGAAGAGAAAGCCATCAAGTTTGTTTATGAACATGTAAGCCATGTGATTAAACGTTATGTGAAAGAAGACAAACGACACGAACTCTAACACAAAGGATGAGGTATTTATGGTATTTAATATTCAAGATTCAGATTTTAGGCGGATCAAAACAACTTTTGACCGTCAAGTTAAAAAATTAGAACATGTAAAAATCCCTATGCCTGATGGAAAAACACTACGGGCACATATTTGGCTACCAGAAGATGCGGAAATATCACCCGTACCAGCTTTACTCGAGTACTTACCGTATCGAAAGAATGATTTCACCGCCATTAGAGATTCCGCTCGTCACCCGTATTTTGCTGGGCACGGTTATGCTAGCATTCGCGTAGATATTCGCGGGTCTGGTGATTCCGATGGTATTTTACTTGATGAGTACTTAAAACAGGAGCAAGACGATGCGCTCGCAGTCATTGATTGGATCATAAAACAACCATGGTCTACCGGTAAAGTCGGTATGTTTGGAAAATCATGGGGCGGTTTTAATAGTTTACAAGTTGCCGCACGCAAGCACCCTGCACTAAAGGCCATTATCACACTCTGTTCAACAGATGATCGCTACCAGGATGATGTCCATTACCGCGGCGGAAATATTCTTGCATCTGATATGTTGTGGTGGGCTTCAACGATGTTCACTTATAATGCTCGACCACAAGATCCTTCTGTTGTCGGTGAAACATGGCGAGAGAATTGGCTAGAACGTGTCACAAAGACACCTCCATTTGCCATTGAATGGCTATCACATCAGCGCCGGGATAGTTACTGGAAGCACGGCTCTATCAACGAAAATTATGCTGACGTCGCTATCCCCGTATTTGCTGTTGGGGGTTGGCAAGATGCCTACACGGATGCTATTTTCCGAATGGTTGAGCACCTTCCTAATGCCAAAGGACTCATTGGACCTTGGGCACATGAGTATCCCGAAGTTGCAACACCTGAACCAACGATTGGTTTCCTCAAAGAAGCTCTTCGCTTCTTTGATCATTGGTTAAAAGAACGTGATACAGGTATGTATGACGAACCTAGGTTTCAAGTGTGGATGCAAGAACCAGAAAAACCACAAGTAACCTATGACCGTCGTCCTGGCTATTGGGTCGGTATGGATCATTGGCCCTCACCTACAGTATCCGATAAGCACTATTATCTCTCTAACAACGACCTAGTGTCCCAAATACCAAAAGAACAAACTGTTGTCATTCCCAGTGTTCAAGAACATGGTTTTTATGCAGGTACCTTCTGTCCGTTTGGTCAACCAGGAGACTTACCTGCCGACCAACGGCTTGAAAACGGTAAGGCGGTCGTCTTTACATCAGCACCTCTTACAGATGATGTCGAGTATCTTGGGGAACCTATCTTTTACGGCCGCTTAGCTTCGGACCAAGAAAATGCTATGGTCGTTGTCCGGTTGATGGACAAAGCACCAACAGGTGAATCTACTTTAATTAGTTGGGGCATGTTAAATCTAAATCATTATCAATCCCACGAACACCCAGAAGCACTTGCGGTCGGAAAAGTATATGATATTAAGGTGAAGCTTGATAGTCTCGGACAAAAACTGACCAAGGGCCATCGATTAGAAGTGGCTATCGCCCCAACCTACTGGACAAAAGCGTGGCCATCACCAAAAGCTGTTAACTTAACGCTTCACATAGGAGAAGGAACGTATCTCGAGATGCCCGTTCGAAAATCGAGCACACGGGATAAAGAAGTCCGAGAATTTGATATCGCAGAAACGGCGCCAATTATTGACCGAGAGATTCTAAGACTAGAAGAACGTCACCTTCAAATTGTTCATAAACCGATTAATTCGACGTGGAAAGTCATTGACTATTCCGATGAAGGCAGCCGTAAGTTACAACATAACGGCATTGAGCATGGCAGTATTAATAAGAATGTTTACACTATTAAAGAAAATGATCCCCTCTCAGCTATGGCTGAGTGTTCATGGGAATTAACGGTTGGACGAGATGCATGGCAAACAAAAGTGGAAACCTACAGCAAAATGACCGCTGACTTAAACAACTTTTACTTAACTCATACGATAAAAGCTTATGAAAACGATGAGGAAGTAGCGTCAAACGTGTGGGAAAATACGATTCCACGTGACTTTAACTAAAAAGTTTTAATTAAATACAAAAAACCGCAAGAGAAATGAAAAATCAAGATGATTCTTCATTTACTTGCGGTTTTTCTTATTGATCTTCCCTTATCATAAGCTTTTTTAACACCAGCTTAACGGAAGTTATACTTTGTGACGATTGGTGTACGGTTTTGTGTTTGGTCATTGTAATATTCATACAGACACGTACCTAAAAACGACCCAGCCACGTTGTAGACATTTTCATAACCTAAGTTTTGTAAGGCCAAAACCATATTATAAGAGCGCTGACCGGAACGACAGTGAATGTATACTGGAACGTCCGTTGGAATCTCATCTAGACGCTCACGGAACTCACTGAGTGGAATATTTATCGCATGATTAAAGTGACCATGCTTGTATTCACCTGGTTCACGTGCATCGATAATAACCGCTTGTGATTCGACCAATTCACGCATATCGGTCACGTGCACTTGCTTGATCACACCGTTTAATATATTTAATCCGTTTAAAGCAGCCATGTTGACAACATCTTTCGCTGTACCAAAAACAGGTGAATAACATAATTCCAGTTCTTTTAAGTCTTCAAGTGTGGCATTCATCATGATCATTGAAGCAATCACATCAATTCGCTTATCCACATTTCCTCGACCAATCGCTTGCGCCCCTAAAATACGACCGGTTGGATTTTCAAAAATCAACTTAAAGTAAACAGGATGACTGTTTGGCATAATCCCTACTTTATCTGATGGAATAACATAGCTGTAATCAAAGTCAAATCCTTGCGCCTTTGCCATACGGGTATTTAATCCTGTTGCTGCGGCATTCATGTCAAACACTTGGATTGCACTTGAACCAATAACGCCGGTGTTACGGTGAGGAATATTATACATATGATCAGCCGCTGCACGCGCTTGACGTTGAGCTGGACCCGCGAGAGCTAAACGTGTTTTTTGACCCGTTAATTTATGGTGGACCTCAATCGCATCACCCACTGCGTAAATATCTTTATCTGATGTCACGTAATTGTGGTCTACTTTAATGCCACCTGTCACACCAATCTCAAGTCCTGCTTCTTTTGCGAGAGCGGTTTCTGGACGAACACCAATCGCCATAACGACTGCTTGTGCTTTAATCGTCTTACCTGATTGAAGCACAATCTCCTCTTTTTTAACTGACTCAATGCCATCACTTAACACAAGATTCATGCCCTTATCAATCATTTCCTTGTGTAAGATCTGAACCATATCGTAATCAAATGGTGCCATCACTTGATTTTGCGCTTCAACGAGCGTCACGTTTTTACCCGCATGGACTAAGTTTTCAGCCACTTCAATTCCAATAAAACCTCCACCAATAACCACAACGTCATTGACTACTTCTTTCGATACAAAACCGTTGAGTTTCTCGATATCGACAACGTTGCGCACACTAAAGACGTGCTCAGAGTTAATCCCATCAAGCGGCGGCATAATAGGATTAGCACCTGGTGACAAGACTAATTTGTCATAGGCTTCATCATATGTTTCGTCTGTTTCTAAATTCTTCACAGTAACTGTTTTTTCCGCTTTATTCACTTTGATAACTTCTGTTCTTACGCGTGCTTCTATTTTATATTGTTTACGGAACACTTCCGGATTCATTAATACCAATGTTTCACTCTTTTCAATTTGACCACTTAAGTGATACGGTAAAGCACAGTTTGAAAATGATACGTGAGGACCACGCTCAAACATAATGACCTCTGCTGCTTCATCTAAACGGCGGACACGTGCGGCTACTGATGCTCCACCAGCGACACCACCAACAATTAACACTCTTTTTCCCATTGACTTAATCCCCTTTCAAAATATAAAGACAGGTGTAGTTATTCACAACTTTATTTAAGTGATGTTATTCACAATATTCATTATACTACCAGGGGTATACAGAGTCAACTATTAATTGCTGATCCTTCTTTTATTAGATTTCCCCACTGTTTATTTGCACCTGCCTCCTGTTAAATCCTCTATCTTATTTGAGCAATCTCTCCTTCACTAACATACCCTTTACCCATACCAAATGCGATAAAAAAAAGACATGCGTAGCATGCCTTTTTTTGTTTTATGCTATTACAACACTTGAAAATTCACCCATGTCTCAAACACATCATGTGGCGCGACTTCAATCAGTTGTTCTTGTCGATTCAGTTCACCATTATCTCTCGTCCAAGGCTCCACACAAACAAAACCTTGATCTTTTTCTGTCCACAGCACCGTGTAGTGAAATTCTTCATCCATTGTCATATTAATAGACTGGTCATCGACGGTTGCTTTTACTTTTGTATGGGTGTTCTCTAGACGAACAGCCTCTTTTAAATGGGTTAAGTCAATTTGTCCGGTAAATTGCTTTTCTTGTTCATCATTGTAATCAAAATACGTTTTTGTTTCAATGTCTAGGCCAATGACTTTCTTATCTGATTTAAAGTAAGGGTGTAGGCCTGGATAAATCGGCATCGGTTGATCTGATAGATTTTCATACGTTTGATGAATCAATAGCTGATCTTCGCGTAACGTATACGTAAAGATGACCTTAAAATCAAAAGGATAGATTCCCTTCGTACTTAAACTACTTCTAAACATTATAGAGATAAACGCATGGTCCTCATCACTGTGTGTCTCAAGAACTTCCCAAGGATGAATCCTTGCTAAGCCATGGTTTGGCATGTCGTATACCTTACCTTCCCATTCGTATCGCCCATTATGTAATTGGCCTGAGATAGGAAATAAAACAGGAATACCCCCACGCACATTTTTCTTGCGATCAAATAGTGTTGCCTCATTTAAATAAAGGCGTTCTTCATTGTTTGTCCCGTAGCTCGTAATAATACCACCACGTTCTGGACACACCGTAATCCAACTGTTGCCAGTCGGATGCTTAAGCTGGTACATCATAAACATTTCTTTTTCAAATCGCTCAATCGTATACATAAATAAAATCGCCCCTCACACGCATTTATTGATGACACCTTGACGTTGTTCTCTTTTTTTACACAACATTTACATTATAACAGATTTAAATGAGAATATCGTTGTTTTCTGACTACTTTTTTATTTTATATGTGAATATCATCACATATAATATAAACCGTCATTATTTCTCGCACTATCAGTTTATCTTATTAAAGGCCTGGGTTAAATCATCTATCAAATCCCCTACATCTTCTGTCCCCACCGAAAAACGCAATAATCGAGCTGTGACGCCACGCGATACTTGGATATGTTCAGGCAAATCAGCATGTGTTTGTGTTTTAGGGTAAGTGATGAAGCTCTCGACACCCCCAAGACTTTCCGCAAAACTGATTAAGTTTAAATGGCGTAAAAGTTGATCAACTTGGGTAGGGTTACTTACTTCAAAACTTATCATTGCCCCTACTTCCGGGTAGTATACCCGGTGTATGAAAGGATGATGCTCTAGCCACTCTCTTAAACGTTTAGCATTGGCGACTTGTCGGTCCAATCTAAGTGGCAACGTCTTTAATCCGCGCATTAACAGATAACTATCTAGAGGCGACAACGTCGCTCCACTGCTGTTATGGTTATCCGCTAACACCTGGTAAATGTGTTCATCTTTAGCCACAATGAGGCCACTTAGACAATCATTATGTCCTGCCAAATACTTTGTCGCACTATGAATCACAATGTCTGCCCCATCTCTTATTGGTTGATAGAGGTACGGTGTCAAAAAAGTATTATCAACAATAAGCAAAAGCTTATGCTGTTTTGCAATTTTACTCAAGGCGCGTATATCAACTTTTGTTAAAAGAGGGTTGGTGATTGTTTCAACAAATATTGCTTTTGTTTTTTGAGTAATGGCTTGGCTTATAGCTGCTAAATCTAACGGATCAACATAGTGACATAAGATGTGATATCTGGACTGGTAATCCTCAAATAGCCGGTACGTCCCACCGTAGAGATCCTCCGTGACAAGCAATTCATCACCTGATGTAAATAACGATAAGGCGAGTTGAATGGCTGCCATACCAGATGACGTTGCACAACATCCTGCGCCTCCTTCAATTTGTTGAAAACTTTCTTCTAGAATACTCCGGGTTGGATTCTTTGTCCGAGTATAATCAAAACCTGTTGACTCACCAAGTCCTTCATGACGATAAGCGGTTGATAAATGAATCGGATAGCTAATAGCCCCAGTTACCCTATCTTTCCGATTACCCATTTGTGTAAAATACGTTTCTAAATGATACATCTTACTCTCCTCCTTCTTTAATCTATGATAAGGAAAAGAAAAAGACGTCCCCTATATAAAAGGAGCACATCTTTGATTCATATGTGTCCCTTATCTTTCGGCATTTGCCTCATGGAATTAGCACCGTTCCAATCACGGAGGTTGCTGAGATATCTTCGGGCCAAGTCCCTCCATCTCTCTTGATAAGTTTATGCGTATTCAATTGTTAGTATAAACCATATATAGTTTATACTATATATTAATCGAACGGTAAAACAAATACAAGTAACTTTTAAAAAAGACTTCCAAACATAAGTGTGAAAGCCTTCTTTCATCTATTAATTACTGAATAACATAATGAATCGGTGAACCTGGTCCTAGATCCCAACCAAATAACATCCAAACAACCAACATTACAATCCACGTAATCGTAAAGAAGATTGTGTAAGGGAACATCGTTGAAATAAGCGTACCAATCCCCATCTTTTTGTTATATTTCTGCATGATCACAATAATCATCGCAAAATACGGCATAAGAGGTGAAATGATGTTACTTGTAGAATCAGCAATACGGTAAGCCATTTGGGTCAACTCTGGCGAATAGCCCTGTTGCATCATAATTGGGACAAAAACAGGTGCCATCATAGCCCACTTGGCTGACGCGCTTCCAATAAAGAGATTGATAAATCCTGAGATAAGAATAAAGAGAATGATTAAAACAATCCCACCCAGTTTGATTGAATCTAAAAACTCAGCGCCTGCCACACCAATTAATAGGCCTAAGTTTGACTCGGTAAAGTAGCTAACAAATTGTCCCGCTGTAAAGGCAAGAACGATAAACATTCCCATCGATGCCATCGTATCCGATAATTTTGCTGCCATTTCTCGGTCATTATTGATCGTTTTTGTTACTTTTCCATAGACAAGTCCAGGAACGAAAAACATAATCATAATAATTGGTACGAGTGATGACATAAAGGGTGATGAAATCACACCACCATCTTCGGCGCGTAATAAACCATTAGATGGTACAACGAGTAAAGCAATAGCAATAACGGTAATAAGTAAGCTTATGCCACTGTAACGCAAACCTTTTTTCTCAAGTACTGAGAGTTCGGTCATGTCTCCGGCTTGAATCGACCCCTGATACGTACCAAGGCGTGGTTCCACGACTTTTTCAGTGACCACAGCACCTACGATTGTCAATAAGAAAACTGAAGCAATGACAAAATAATAGTTCATAGCGACGTTCATATTTTCTGCATATGCTGGATCAATAATCGCCGCCGCTGAAATCGTCATTTCTGCAAGCATCGGATCAAGTGACGTTAATAAAAGATTTGCACTAAAACCGGCTGATACACCCGCAAATGCCGCCGCAATACCAGCAATCGGATGACGACCAAGTGCAATAAAAATAACAGCCCCAAGCGGTGGCAAGACGACATACCCTGCATCTGATGCAAGAGATGACATAACACCAGCAAATACAAGCCCTGCTGTAATAAGTGACTTTGGAATAGATAAAACAAACCCACGTAATGATGCAGATATTAAGCCGCTTCGCTCAGCCAGTCCAATACCCAACATACTAGCTAAAACAACACCAAGCGGGGCAAAGTTAATAAAGTTATTAACCATCGATGTAAAGATATACACAACACCTTCTCGGCTCAGTAAACTTCTTGCTTCAATCATTTCTCCTGGATTTCCTGGGTGCTCTACTGTAATACCTGTAGCAGCAACAATTGCTGAAGCAATGACAACCAAGACAGATAATATCGCAAATAATGTAACAGGGTGAGGTAAACGATTCCCTGTCGTTTCAATCGTATCTAAGAACCGTTGAAATAAACTTCTCTTTTTCTTTGACATGCTAAAGACTTCCCTTCAATTAATGAATAAATATAATTTTTAGATAATTTTTGCGGTCTCTGTTTTTATCGCAATAGTGTCCATTATAGTCATACCTCACCTATTTGAAAAGGCTATTTCCAATAGTTCTAATTTTAAAAAAGTTCTCACTTTTTAATTAAATTAAAAAGAAACAACATAGCCGTTATTTAAACGTCTACGTTATTTCTTCTAAAACGTGCAAGAAAGTGTCTAGTCAACTCATATTACGCGCTAAACCAGTGACGTGTAGCATTCGCAATTTTCACGAGCATTAACATAACAGGTACTTCAACGATAATCCCAACCGTAACAGCTAAAGCTACAGGTGATGTTACACCAAATAAACTGATGGCCACCGCCACAGAAAGTTCGAAGAAGTTTGATGCACCAATCATTCCCGCAGGTGCAGCAATATCGTGTGTTAGATTTAATTTCTTCGCTATATAATAAGCCAAAAAGAAAATAAAGAACGTTTGTAAAATAAGTGGTACAGCGATCAAGGCAATGTGACTGTAGTTTTCTAAGATTGTTTCGCCTTGGAACATAAAAATTAAAATAAGTGTTAACAACAAACCGATTGTTGTCGTATTTTTGAATTTTGCTAAGAAAGCTTCCTCAAAATACGTTTCACCTTTTTGTTTTACAATATGTTGTCTTGTGAGAAGTCCACCAACAAGCGGTACAACAACAAACAACACAATAGATAAAATCAATGTATCAAATGGCACTTCAATTCCTGACACACCTAACAGTAACGCAACAATTGGTGTATAAAGTAATAGGACAATTAAATCGTTCGTTGCTACTTGCACAACTGTATAAGCAGGGTCGCCTTTAGTCAAGTGACTCCAAACAAATACCATAGCCGTACACGGTGCAGCTCCTAAAATAACAGCACCAGCGACATATTCACGAGCTAAATCTGGCGAAATAAAGGCACTAAAAACAAAATAAAAGAAAAAGTAACTGATGCCATACATCGTAAATGGTTTAATAAGCCAGTTAATAACCCATGTTAAATAAATACCTTTACGATCTTCTGAAATGCGTTTAACACTCTTAAAATTAACTTTCATCATCATCGGATAAATCATTAACCAAATTAAAATAGCAATAGGAATGGATATTTCTGCATACGTTAAACTTTGTAGAAATTCTGTGAATCCTGGATATAATACACTTAATAATACCCCAAAAACCATACATAATAATACCCAGACAGTTAAATACCGTTCAAAAAAACTCATACCGGCTGTTTGTTTCTTTGTCATTTTAGCTGCACTCCCCTTTTCATTAACAACAATCAATTCGTTTACCGTCTTCTGTCAACCGAAGGAGTTTCTCTTGTTGAGACGGGACAGATTCTAAAATACGGACAACTAACGGATAGAGTGGATGATCTGTATTTAAATTGTAAAAGACCCATTGATGGCGTTTATTCTCTTTTATAAGACCGACATCCTTTAACTTACGTAAATGTTGACTAATTGCAGGTTGACTCATCCCGAAGAGTTCGACGAACTCACACACACAACACGAATCACCTTCTAACAATTTCAACATCGTTAACCTTGTTTTATCACCCATTAATTTAAGAATTGCTGCTGTTTCTTCTATAGTTAACATCATATTCGCTCCTTCAATAGATAGTATATAACCAAACTCTTATATAATCAATTACTTATATTTAAATTTACAAAACTTTAATAAATATACACTGATGAACATTCTAGATGACTATATGTTTCATCATCTAACAAACATCTCGTTCTTTCTCTCTATCTTATCATAGCTTAGAATGATTTTCCTTGCATCTCCTTTGAATCAAATTCATAATAGTAAGGGTAGGAAAAAATAGAAATTAAGGGGTCGGTTTAATGGTGACAAATCACCGGTTTAGTCTTGGCGAGGAGATTGCAAATGCCGTAAGTCATGGTATAGGTATGTTGCTGTCCATCTCTGCACTCGTCATTTTAATTGTCTTTAGCTCACTTAACGGCACTTGGATACATGTCGTAAGCTTTACGATTTATGGTGTCACGATGGTGTTTTTGTATACGTCGTCTACGTTGTTACATAGTTTGCCTAATGGAAAAGCAAAAAATGTGTTTGAGGTACTCGATCATTCATCGATTTACTTTTTTATCGCGGGTTGTTATACCCCGTTTATGCTCATTGCCGTGCGCGGAAGATTAGGTATGACCATTTTTATTTCCGTTTGGGTCATTGCTATTTTAGGGACGATTTTTAAAATCTTCTTTGTTCAACGTTTTGTGATTGTCTCAACATTGATTTACATTTTGATGGGTTGGTTAATTGTGTTTGCATGGGATGATTTAGTAGCTAATGTACCAAAAACAGGGGTGTTGTTACTCGTTATTGGAGGGCTACTTTATACTATTGGCGCTTTATTTTACATGTGGCGCTGGTTTAAATATCATCACATGGTTTGGCATTTATTTGTCCTCGCTGCAACGATTGTCCATTTCTTTAGTGTGTTATTATATATTTTACCGATTGATATTTCTTGAATATTCAACCGCTCATCGCTCTTACGAGCTATTAAAAGCGGTGAAATAACTTATCTATTTTAAACTAAATATTTCTTGTAAACATTCTAAAACGAAGTAAAAGACACGGCGGTGATGATCACTGCCGTGTCTTTTACTTATCTTTCAGTTCTAAATATAATCAAAAGCTGGCTGTCTAACCTTTATGAAAACCCTGCTTAATCAGTTGACCTCGACTTAGTTCAAACTGTGTGAGCTGGACCTTCAAATGATTCGTAATTTTTTTCAGTGCTTGATACTCAGCTTTAGTCACAATGGAAATCACTTGGCCATCAGAAGAACCTAAGCGTCCCGTCCGCCCAGCACGGTGAACATATTGATTCACTTCTCTTGGAATATCCATTTGTATAACGGTCCGTAAATCATCGACGTCTAATCCTCGACTACTCACATCCGTCGTCAACATCACCTGAGAATCACCCTGTTTAAAACTCTTAATAGAATTTTTACGTAAGTCTTTATTCAAATCACTATGCAACATGAGCGACTCTAAATGATGATACGTTAACCGCTCATATGTCTTTTCTAGAGCGTCAATATCATTAAAGAAGACAAGTGATTTTTGTTTATCCGCATGAATCAATTTACGCAATTGATCAAACTTTTCTCTTTTTTCACATAAGATATAACCGTGCGTCACATCCGGCAAAGTTAACTCTTCACGTTTAATCTGAATAAATTCAGGTGCGTTCATCCATTCAGCTAAGACATTTCTGGCATCGTTGCTGACCGTCGCCGAGAAACAGGCAATATGGCGTGATTGATCCGTACTTAAAATAACCCGGTCAATCGCCGGCAAATGATCAGGCGTAATTAACTGATCGACCTCGTCTAACACGATGGTTGTAACTTTGTGCATTTTTAGTTTTTTTTGATTGATTAATTCAGCCATTCTCCCTGGAGTCCCTACGACAATATGCGGTTTTTTTTTCAACTTTTCTATTTGTCGTTTAACATTAGCACCGCCAATGAGTGCTTGCGCGCGTAATGTTGACCCTTCTTTTAGCTGCTGAATCAAGTCAACTATTTGCATGACTAACTCATGACTAGAGGCAAGAATGACCGTCTGTAGATCTAATGTATCCTCGTTTAACTTATTAAGTATCGGTAATAAGTAAGCCAAAGTCTTGCCACTACCCGTTGGTGCAGTAACAATCATATCTAACTGGCTATCAAAATAAGGCATCACCCGTGTTTGGACAGGCATAAGTTCTGATATCCCCTGTTTTGTTAATGCCTCATGAATAAATGGTTTAAATAGTTCGTTCATTCTAACGACTCCTTCACTTCTTCTGTTTCATTCGATCATTTTAACTTATGACACGCCCAGTATACCATACCTCAGCGGAGTGCGCCTTATACATTTTTTTAATGACCAACGTCATTATCACACAACGTTAAACTTTTACGAACAAGTTTGTTTTTAAATAAATATAAACGTTGAGTTGTACGTATATATGTGTATAATATAAAGTAAACGCTTACTTATTAGGAGGTTTCTATGCGACAACGATATCGAATCACCCTGTTGATTGGCTTACTCTTACTGACCTTTCTTTCTCCCCCAGTTATTGCGGGTAATCCGGTAATTAAAGACCGTTTTTCCGCTGATCCAGCGGCGCTTGTACATGATGGAAAAATATATCTTTATACCGGCCACGATGAAGCAACACAATCAGATAACTTTTTCGTATTAAAGGAATGGAACGTCTTCTCTAGCGAAGACGGTATTAACTGGACGTTAGAATCTGCTATTCCACGATCAACGTTTCGATGGGCGATTCATGACTCGGCTTGGGCATCACAAGCCATTGAACGAGATGGGATATTTTACTGGTACACAACGGTGCACAATTCCGGCACACATGCACCAGGCTATGCGATTGGTGTCATGACAAGCGAGACACCAACGGGTCCATTTGTGGATGCACTTAATGAACCACTTATTGATTCGGCAATGACAAACGCACCTGAGTTTATGGGGAATGTCCCATGGGACAACATAGACCCTACCGTCTTTATCGATGATGATGGCAGTGCTTATCTTTATTGGGGAAATACACATCTGTACTACGCGAAGCTAAAAGACACGATGACGGCACTCGATGGTGAGATTCACCAAATAGAGATTGAGCATATGCCAGGTAACTTTACTGAAGGCCCCTTTATCTTTAAACGAGAGGATCTCTATTATTTAACTTTTGCTTATAACTACCCAGAAGAAATAGCCTATGCCACCAGTCACTCACCTACAGGCCCTTGGATTTTTCAAGATAAGATCATGGATAAGATACCCAACAGCGGCACAAGCCATCCTGCGGTTATTGAATTTAATGACGCATGGTATTTTATTTATCATAATACCGCCCTTGCAGGGGGCGGAGAATATCGCCGGTCTGTCGCAATTGAACCGATGCATTTCTATGAAGATGGCGCGATTGCAAAAGTGACGCCTACGGCCTCTGGAATAAAACAAAAAAGCGTTACCATTGCCCCAAGCGACACTGACTTAATGTTAAGACAAGTCACACATGCACTCAGATTAGCTGAATCAGATCTCACACACCATGATTATCGCTGGCATGAAACAAGCGGTTTAACTGGTGAAAGTGGCACGGTTTCGTATCAAATTAATAACAATCCCGGTGTTTATTTAACGATTAATGAACAAAATCAGCCCGTCTTATCACGTCATGACGGATCATCGGACTTTAAAATGCGTGCGAGTTTTATAAAGAACGAACACGACTTAGGTATATCGCTCCAACCGGTCACAAACGATACCCTCTACCTAAGCACAGTTGAAAATACGTTAACTTTTCTCCCTAAAGCTGATTTAGATATTTCCATGCAGACTTTTATCATCGAATCAAGGCCCTATATTGTGCCCGAACAAAAAAAGCCGCTTCGTAATTTAACAACAACGGCTGAAACAGATGAAGAAATAGCGGCTTTAGAAGAACAACAGACAGAAAACACGCCTGATGATAGCGTAAATAACGCGTTAAGGATAGGGTGTTGGTTACTATTTAGTATCGTTATAACGCTTATTGTCATCCGCTTCACATTTAAAAAAAGGACGAAAACAACCCCCTAACACGCCAAGTTTAGGGGGGGGATTTTTCTACTATTTATTCTGCTCAAGAACAGCTTGGAGGCCTACTGTCTTTTCAGCTTCTAAAACAAATGCAATACCTTTACCAGGTTTAGCTAGCTCACAGTCTTGTTTGATGCCTTCTAGTACTTCCAATGTCCGGTCTTTTTCAATTAAGGTGAGTACAAGGTCTTTTTCTGGTTCAATCAACATGTTAAACAGCTTCGTTTGTTCGTGCACACCCGTCCCTCGGGCTCGAAGAATCGTCCCGCCGTCTGCTCCGTGTTTTTTCGTTGACTCTACCACTTCTTCCGCTTCCCCACTATTGATAATTGTGATAATTAAATCATAGCGCAATTCATCCAACATGGACTCATCTCCCTTTCTTCTACTACAATCCGCAATCTCTGAACCACTTAAAGCAGTAATACCGAGTACACTCTTCACATCAAGTGCGACGACAAGACCACGGGTATCTTTTCCTAGATTTGCATGTTGAGCAAGCGTTTCAAAAATGACTGGAAACATCGCCTCATCAACAATCGTTAAAATAACTTCCCGCTCTCTATGGGTCGGAATACCAAAGATTCGCAAGCGTTCATTCATACGAAATCCTTCCGCCAATAAAATCGTACTCCCCGTAACACCTTTAGCACGTATTCTAGAGACAAGTTTTTTTGCTTCACCTTTTTTAACAATCGTCATAATTAACTTTTGATCATTAATTCGCTCCACTACGACGCCCCCTTTTTTCCACCCGCATATATACGACCTAATAATAACACTGAAAGAATTGGCGCTAAAGCAACAAGAGCAATCATCCCAAAACCATCAATTAAGGGATCTCTTCCTTCGGTTACTCCAGCTAAGCCCACAAATAAACTCAGCATAAAGGTTGAAATCATCGGCCCTGTGACAATGCCACCTGAGTCGAACGCAATCGCTGTAAAAAGTTTAGAACTCTTACTTGCTAAATAAAAACTCAATAAGTAGCCGGGTAACACAAAATACCAAATAGAAAAACCAACAAATATTCTAACAATCGATAACATAATCGATAAACCGACGCCGATGGAAATAGTTACAAGTAACACACGCCTTGGGATAGCCCCAGCGGATATTCTCTCAACTTGTTTCGTTTGTACTTGTAAGGCCGGTTCTGCAAAAGCCGCAAAAAATCCTAATATAAAACCGATTGGAATAAATATGTAGCGATTTGAAAGACCACCAATAACCTCTCCCATCATTTCACCAATTGGCATAAAACCAACATTGACGCCTTGAAGAAAAAGAGATAAACCAACATACGTTAATAAGAACCCCATTAATATATCACGGACTCTTGGCCACTTCAATCGCAGGAAAAAGATTTGAAAAATCATAAAAAAGATTAACAGTGGTAGAAGGGCGTAAGTCACATCAATTAGTACATCCGTAAATCCATTAAAAACATTTATCATCCGTAAATCACCCCCAACAACAACACCGCAATGACCGGTCCAACACTCGCAAGGGCAATGAGGCCAAAACTTTCACCACTATTTGCTTTTTTACTCAACACACTCGTCACACCGACTCCTAAAGCTAAAATGAAAGGTACCGCCATGGCGCCTGTCGTTGCACCACCTGCATCAAGCGCAATGGGCACAAACGACTTTGGTGTCATTAAAGCTAAGAGAAAAATCGCGAGGTAGCCCCCTCCCAGTAATTTAAGCAATGACACATTAACTATCATCCTGAGTAAAGCAAGCGCCACAAAAATACCGACACCAAGTGAGACAAATAAAAGCAACATGACGCCTGGCACTTCACCACCAGAGACAAATTCCACTTGATTACTTAATACTTGTACGCCTGGTTCAGCGACGGTAACGACAAATCCAAGTAAGAAACCAAAGGTAAGTATAAGTGAGAGCTTTCCTGTTTTAGACAAACTCGAACCGACCATCTCCCCAACGGGAGATAAGCCGACCTCAACGCCTAATAAAAACAAGTAGATCCCTACACTCGCAAGGATTGCTCCAAGGATAAAATCAATAAAAACCTCCATCGGTAGAAAAACGACGGTAAATTGTAAGATCGTAATTAACATCGATAATGGTAAAAATGATTTAAGCACGTCAATCAACGTTTCTTTTAATGTGGACACAAAGTTGCCCCCCTTCTCTAATAATTATGTATTTAGTTCACTATGTATCTTAATTTTCTATTCCCTCAACTGTAAAACTTAAACATTAAGGTTAGCACATTAACGAATCATTTACTTACCATACCATGCTTTTGTCTCCATTGCTATGTAAACACCTTAGAACAAAAAACTTAATGCAAACGCTTTCTCAATTGATTTTATGGTAATTGTCGAATCATAAGAATATATCAGCCCATTTAATTGATTTTAAATAAACTCTTGCCTAACGCTTACATTTGTTTTACAATACTAACTATCAACTTGCGCAAACGTTAGCGCAAATGATTATACAGACATAAATTAGATAAGCGGAGGGATACATCATGAAAAAATTTGGTTCTTTTGACTTCTGGCAAAAGCTAGGTAAAGTCTTATTAGTTGTTGTCGCAGTTATGCCTGCGGCAGGTATTATGATTTCTTTAGGAAAAGTCGTTGCCATGTCCGGTGGTGACATACAGTTACTCCTTGGGATTGGCCGTGTGATGGAAGAAATGGGTTGGGCCATCATTGGTAACTTACATATTCTTTTTGCGGTCGCTATTGGTGGTTCTTGGGCAAAAGAGCGTGCCGGCGGTGCCTTTGCTGCACTTTTATCTTTTATCCTCATCAATCGAATTACTGGTGCTATCTTTGGTGTAAACGCCAACATGGTAAATGACGGTGAATCAGTGATCACTTCACTCTTAGGTAGTGAACTGGTTGTTAGCGATTACTTCACAATGGTTCTTGAAGCACCTGCCCTTAATATGGGTGTGTTTGTCGGTATTATTTCTGGTTTTATTGGCGCGGTTGTTTTTAATAAGTACTACAACTTCTCAAAACTTCCACAAGCCCTCGCCTTTTTTAACGGGAAGCGCTTCGTGCCATTTGTCGTTATTTTGTGGTCAGTCATCGTGGCTGTTGTTATGTCGATTGTTTGGCCCTTCATTCAAGGTGCCCTTAACAACTTTGGTGAATGGATTGCTGGTTCACGTGACAGCGCACCGTTTATTGCGCCATTTGTCTTTGGAACACTCGAGCGTCTATTATTGCCCTTTGGCTTACACCATATGTTAACCGTACCAATTAACTATACCGAACTCGGTGGTATGTACACGATTCTCACCGGGGCAAATGCAGGTGAGATTGTCGCCGGACAAGATCCTTTATGGCTTGCGTGGGTATCGGATTTAAATAACTTAAGACAAGCAGGTGATACCGCCGGTTATGAAGCATTATTAGCTAGTGTTACTCCTGCGAGATTTAAAGTTGGTCAAATGATTCTTTCAACATCAGCCCTTATTGCCGCTGCTTTTGCGATGTATAAAAATGTTGATGATGATAAAAAAATAAAATATAAATCGATGTTTTTCTCAGCCGGTCTTGCTGTATTTTTAACCGGTGTAACAGAACCGATTGAATTTATGTTTATGTTTGCAGCACCTCTTCTTTACGGTGTGTATGCGATTATTGCAGGTTTAGCTTTCGCTTCTGCTGACTTAATTAATTTACGTGTGCACACGTTCGGTAACATTGAATTTCTCACACGCTTACCGATGAGTATTAATGCTGGTCTTGTAATGGATATTGTCAATTTCATCATCGTTAATGTCGTTTTCTTCTTTATCACTTACTTTATTTTTAATTTTATGATTAAAAAATTCAAACTACCAACACCTGGTCGTTTAGGTAACTACACAGATGAAAACGGGGACCAACAAGTGTCATCTAATAACACCAAGGAAAGTGCAGGTTCGAATGAAGTGAAACGAATCGTTGAACTACTTGGTGGTAAAGAAAATATCGACGAAGTGGACGCTTGTATGACTCGCTTACGCGTAACAGTAAAAGATAGAGAAAAAGTAGGCGATGAGAAAGCGTGGAAACAAACAGGTGCTCTTGGCCTCGTCTTAAGGGACAACGGTGTTCAAGCGATTTACGGACCAAAAGCCGATGTGTTAAAATCCGAGGTACAAGATTATTTAGGGGAGTAACCGATGCGATTATTAACATTAAACACCCATAGTTACATTGAAGATTATCAGATGGAAAAGCTTGACACATTAATCGAAGCCATCATTATGCATGATTATGATGTTATCGCTCTACAGGAAGTGAATCAGCGACTGGATGCACTTGTTCTAAATAATGGCCCAATTAAACGAGATAATTTCTGTCATGTGCTTGTTAAAAAATTACAAGCACGTGGGGCGGATTATTCTTATTACTGGGCAAAAGCTCATATTGGCTATGATATATATGAAGAAGGTGTGGCGCTTCTAACTAAGCATCCTGTCATCACCTCAGAAACATGGCCACTCACACAAAGTACAGATCCACTCAATTGGAAAACACGTGTTGCTGTAAAAATGTCCATTGATTATAAGGGTGAGGTCATAGATATTGTCTCGACACATCATGGCTTTTGGAATGATGACTCAGAGCCTTCTAAACATCAATTTGATCGGTTATTTAAACACATTAATAACCGAATAACAACATTTATTCTAGGCGACTTTAATACGGATGCTTGTGTCAATGATGCTGGATATGATTACCTCATCACACACGGTCTTCATGACACATACCGTCTTGCAAAAGTAAAGGACAGTGGCATAACTGTCCCCGGGGCGATTGATGGATGGAAACATATTGACCACCATCAAAGGATTGATTACATCTTTGTTAACAAACCTCTGCCCGTGCTGCATTCGCGTGTTATTTTTAATGCTGATAACTTTCCTGTTGTTTCTGACCACTTCGGGGTCGATGTCTTCATTGATTTTACCTAACCGTTAACGCGCTCGTGATACGATAAAACACCTCTACTTATACCTATAAGGTTTAAGCAGAGGTGTTTTAATTCTCCTGTGTCCCATTAACAAACTGTTCAATGAGAATACGTTGGTCAAGTTTTATTTCTTCTTGTAACCGGTCATGAGTCTTTTCAAATAAGAGTGGCGTTAGTGGAACCCCTTTATTTATATCAAACATCGTATTATGCCAATGGCGTCTGGCATATAGGTCCAACATTGACGGGCGACCTTCTGCTTCTTTACTTAAAAGGCGATTGTAATACAGTGTGAGATGCTCTTGGTCGAGCATTGGGTGTGATGATTCATGGAATATGTGATAGTTTTGGTCACGCGTCATTGCTTGTAATAAAGCGAAAGCCGTTTCTTTGTAGTGACTTTTTTCACTCATTAACGCTACTAAGCTCCCTTCTCTATCCATGCCACTTAATCCAAATGGTAAATCAGTCATGCGCCAGTTCCCTTTTTGTTCTGGCACCCATTGTTTTAAATGATCCGCTCCATATGAAGGCATTTGAAACATCACAAGCTGATCGTTTTCTAGCAGCCATTGTCCGTGGTCACTCCAAATGGATATACCTGGTTGAAGATTTGCTAGATATAAAAGCGCAACAGCTTCTGTTACTTGTAAAAATGAGCCTGCTGTGTACTGGTAGCTGTAATCACTACTAAACGGATAACTTGTTCTTAACCCAAGTTGTACTAACGCTTGATTGGATTCAAAAATATAAAGGTTATCTTCTGAGAGCACCTTTGCTAGCGTGAAATAATTCCCTTGTTTTTCTATGAACTGAGCCAATGCTTCTGGCTCACTTGGAAACCCGAAACTATCCAATATATCATGGCGATAATACGTCACATAAGGGAAAAACGTCACTGGTACGCCGTACCGTTTATTTTCCAAATTCACATAGCGATCCATCAGTGCCCTAGGTAAATCATGATAGATACCATGATCATTTAAGTATGAATTAAAATCAACAAAGCCATCAATTTCTGAGAACAGTCCAACAAATTCATCCGGCAACAAAAAGAGATCTGGTGGACGCTTATACGTTAACGCTTCGTAAAAGCGATCAATGACTTCTGCCTGATTAATTACCTCTACTTTAAGTTTAAGTGTGGTTTCATGCTCAAAAAAATAATCCGTTGTGCCTGTAAAAATATCTTTTGTTGTCCAAACGAGCAACGTATCATCTGGCTCAGGCGGCTTATCCTCTAGCGCTTGAATAAATGTATTCTGATACTTAACAGGTTTTTCTTCACACCCAGCGTGAATCACGATGACGCTAAAAAATAAAACGATATATATTAACCATCTTCGCCACATAAGCACACCACCTTCCACGCTTATTTTCGTCCTTTTGATATCCGCTTATCTTCATACATCGCTTGATCGGCAATATGCAATAACGTCTCAAACGTCGAACCATCTTCTGGCATGAGACTGAGCCCAATACTTACACTTAAGTGTCTCTTATCATCTTGAATCATAAACGGCGCTGAGAAAGTTTTCTTTAATATTTTCGTGAAAAAGGATACCTCTTCATGACGATCACGTTTTAAAATAGCGACAAATTCATCACCAGCTAAACGGTAAAATCGCACTGGAAACTCTGCCTCAAGCGCAACTAAGCGCAGCGCAACATCCTTAAGTAACTGATCGCCCTCTTTATGACCATATTGGTCATTAATGTCTTTAAAATCATTTAAATCCAGAAAGAACAAACCGAAACAATCGTTCCGATTCACCTTCTTTTCAAGCGTATGATAAAATAACCGCCGATTCGGTAAATCTGTCAACGAATCATGATGCGCTACATGGTATAACTCTTGTCTTGACGCATTAAGTTCAGATGTTTTTTCATTTAGCTCTCTGTTTGTTTTGGATAATTCTTTAAACATTAAGCGTAATTGTTGATCAACACGCGTTAAACGCTCTGTGAGTATTTTCACTTCTAATATTCGGGTCTGGGGCACTGCGGTTGCTCGGTCTGTCATCATGCTCCTTGGAATTTGTTCTGCCATCACTGTAATCCCTTCTATTTGCCCGAGTAAGATACGTTCACTTAATAACCCAATCACAAAAGACGTTAAAAATACAGCAAACATCAACATGTGATAATGATAGATACGGGACATGCTTTGAAAAACCGCTGTATCCATGGCTATAAAATACTCAACCGGACGGTCCAATACATGAAAGGTGGCCATGTAATAACCATTGTACCAATCCCGAGGCGTGAGCCCCTCACCAGATAACCACACGCGATGATTGTCACGCGTTTGAACAGAACCTGTCGTAAGGGTGTCGTTAAAAACTGAAAAGCGATCCGCTTCACTTGAATGTAAAAAGCGTTCCCCATTCTTATTAAACATGTAAACGGATTCATTACGTGAAGCAATATGACGATCAATGACTTCTGTCAGGCGCCCCCGATCAATTGCTGAACCAAGCTCTAAGCGCTGAATTTCTGTCTCATCTAAACGCTTGATTTGTTCATTTAATACTTCCTCAAGTGCCATCACGCGTTGATCAAAACTCTCAAGCATTTGTTGTTCTAAAGCAATGGACTGAACAATGGTAATAATAACAAGTGGTACGATCGCGACTATGTTCACACCCATAAAAATGAGTTGATTAAAACGAATAGAATCTCGATTCTTTATTAATTTCCTTAAAAAAGGCACTTGAGGAATAAGTATGAAGAGCGTATCAACAAACAGGCTAGTAAAAAGTAACATCAGCCAATAAGATAACGCTTCGATTATATAGATGAACTGTAAAGCATCGTTATCAACCATGACACGTATAATTATATTGGTCGCTATATAACCCAAAGCACCATAAATAATGGCCCATGTAAATAAGTTGCGTTGATATTTTCTAAACAGAAGCCCTATGATAATGACATGGCTAATCATTAATGTATGAAAAATCAATGGGTCACCAAGAACCGTTAACACCACGCTTAAGACGCTTGTAAGAATAAGGGCATGTTTTAGTGTCAAGACCCTTAGTGCTAAGATTGGGACAAAAAAATACAGCGGTAAATACAAACTATATGACAATTGAAAATCCCACACTCTCAAAACGACACCTAGAATAAAAAGTAAGCTACATGTCCCTATCGTTTGATACTTTATCATCTCTTACACCTCCCACGTTGGCGTAGTAACCGAACCATGATTTCCGCTATTTTTAATATGTATAAATATGCGTCTACTAACTAGGCAAACCACAATAAAAAAATCGACCCAAATAAAGGATCGACGGAAAGAATCAAGTGTTAGATATATCGGTAACCCAGCCGTCATGGTTTTAAATTCACCGAAGACCTGAAGCTTTGCGTCACTATTTTTCAATAGCTTTGCCCTTATCATAGTCTTATCGTAACACACAATATAAAAAAATCCACTATTTCCTGGAGAATTTACAGTATTTCGACTTAAAAAATAGCAGGCATGCCATTAATCTGTCATATCCTTCTCTAGTCTTAATTATTCAGGTGAGTTTTTCTATAATATGTTTTAAAATTGTTTCACTAACATCAATATCTGTTGCTTTAAAAATGTTCTCAATATGCGCATTCGAATTAACCTCACAAATAATCGGCTCGTCATTAGCACCAAATAAGAGATCTACGCCAGAAAAATCTAGGCCTAAAGCTACAGAAGCAGCGATGGCAGATGTTTTAAAACGTTCCGGCACATCAACTATCAGCATCTCCCCGCCATTTGTGACATTCGCCCTAAAGTCAGTCGCTGATTTTCTCATCATACTAGCGACAACTTTATCTCCAACGACGTGTATGCGCATGTCTTTGCCATGACTTTCTTTTATATATTGTTGGTAAATATGAGGTTCGAGTTTTAGGCGCTCGCTTATATCTTCTAACGCTTGTCTGTCATGAATTAAATATACACCCATTCCAAAAGACCCATAGCTTTTCTTTACTACAACCGGGAAATGAAGCGTCTCTTCCACATAGTTTAAAAAGTGTTTTGGGAACGGTGATTCTGTGTCAAAGATAAGTGGCGCGATAAGTGTTTTAGGCTGTTTGATGCCTTTTAAGGCAAGTAAATGATGCATAAGACCTTTGTTGTCACATGCTTCAATCGATTGGCTAGAGTTGAATACTGGTAAACCACACGCTTCTAATTGTTTAGCGAGTAAGACATCTTTATCAAGAAACAAGACAAAATCTAGTGTGTTAATTGAGACAAGCGCAATGTGTTGATTCGATAAAAGAATGCCTACCTCACTGTTTGTTTTTACCGTTAATGTAATACCGAGACTTTTAGCCATCTCTATATAACGGTGATGCGTTTCATGAAATTTTTTAGAATTTAAACTACCATTACAAATTAACCATCCTCTCATCTTACCCATCCTTTCTATTTTTATCTAAATTAGCCATTTTTAAAGAAATACTGACTAAAAAAACAGCTTTATTTCAATATTTTTTTATGTTTTATCTTCAATTCTCTCTTTTTAAGACGACATAATCAATAGAGAGAAAATAACTACACATGCAAAGGGGAAAACAAACATGACACGTTTTAAACAGATCAAATTTTTATTACCAACTTTTATGATGCTATTACTCGTATTACCCGTGGCGATTTCAAGCTTTATTTCCTATCAAAACACTGAAATTATTGAGCTCGCCATTATTGAAAAAGAAGAAATGGCACAGCTCGGTTCACGCTTTGAAAATACATTTACTGATTATGAAGAGAAAATTGAAGCATTTAGTCAACGGAACGATTTTAAACTGAATCATTCAAGTACCAATAGTGATTCAAGCATCAATTTCTCACAACTTCCACCGAGTAATGATCCCGCACTTACAACCTTCTACCGTGAGACTTTATCTGACTTAGCTGAAGGTGACACTTACATTGTCAACCTTTTTATCGGTGCATCTGATGGGGCTCTTTACTTACACAGCATCCCTGATGCTGATTTATCTCAATATGATCCACGCACGACAGAGTGGTACCAAGAGGCTGTCACAGCAGGCGATACGATTTGGACACAACCCTACATCGACACAGCAACGAGTCGGTCGATTATTACGGTCGCAAGACCCATTACAGAAAACGGTGAAATAATCGGTGTTGTTGGCTTAGACTTTGATATGGCCGCACTTGCTGGACTTGTTCGCTATGATATTTTAATAAGCTCCCTTATTACTGTCGTTGTTGCGATAATTATCGGTCTTATTATTGTCTTTTATTTCGTTAGAAATATCAATCATAACTTACAAACTGTTGCCTCTGAAATGGATCAACTGGCACGTGGTGTCATAACAGATGAAGATGTGACGGTTAAAGGCGATAACGAGTTTAAACAACTCGCAAACCGTGTTAATGACATGAAACACCAGACAAGAAAAATGTTACTCGATATTAAGCGCGCAACCGATCAAGTCGCCAGTCAATCACAGACCCTCTCACAAGCTTCGGAACAAGTACGTGAAGGCAGTGAGCAAATCGCGGCAACAATGGAAGAAATTTCAAGCGGTAGCGAGACGCAAGCCAACAGTGCCAGTGACTTAGCGATGACAATGGAACGCTTCACCCACTACGTGAGTGATGCTACAAACGATGCTAATGATATCGATGAGCGCTCAACACATGTCCTCACCTTATCAACAGATGGGACAAAACAAGTAAAAGATTCTATTACACAAATGAAAAACATTGAAGCTATTGTCAAAGAAGCTGTAAAGAAAGTTGAAGGATTAGAAAGTAAAGCAACAGAAATTGGATCAATCGTTGGTGTTATCCAAGACATTTCTGAACAAACCAACCTTCTCGCATTAAATGCGGCGATTGAAGCCGCTCGTGCTGGTGAAGAGGGCCGTGGATTTGCGGTCGTTGCCAATGAAGTAAGAAAACTTGCTGAACAAGTTGGCGCGTCTGTGACAGATATCACGTCCATCATTGATGCGATTCAGCATGAATCAAAAAGCGTGGCAACATCACTTCACCAAGGCTATGATGCCGTTGAACATGGCTCTAATCAGATGAATCAAACAGGACAAGCTTTCGATACGATCAAAACGTCGATCTCAGACATGGTCACAAGTGTCAGCCGAATCGTTGACGATCTATCTAAAATTAAAACAGAGACAGCTGATATGCAAAAATCCGTTGATGACATTGCCGCTGTTTCTGAGGAGTCAGCAGCTGCTGTTGAGGAAACGGCTGCCTCTGCAGAAGAGACGAGTAGCTCGATGGAGGAAGTTTCACGAAGTGCTGATGAACTGCGCCTACTCTCTCAAGAATTAGAAGCTGATGTGAATCATTTTAAATTGTAAGAAACAAAATAGAACGAACCATTTACTCAAGATTCAACTACAGACATGTTTTGTCTGTAGTTGTTTTATTTCTTTTAAAAAGGGAATGGTGTATACTACGAACACTTAAAGTTTCATTAACTATTTGTTGAGGAGTGACGGTATTATGACAAAAAAAATAAGATGGGGTATTTTGAGTACGGCTGGCATTGCTCAGTATCACGTGATTCCTGCCTTTAAACGCGCTGAAAATGCAGAAGTTGTGGCGATTTCAAGCTTGAGTGGGCGGGCAGAAGAAGTTGCGGAGGCGTTTGGCATAGAAAAAGCGTATGATAGTTATCACGAAATCCTTGATGATGATGCCATCGACGCTGTTTATATTCCGCTACCAAATAGTTTGCACAAAGAATGGGCGATTCGGGCGGCTTATAAAAACAAACATATTCTCGTGGAAAAACCCATTGCCTTATCAAGCACTGACGTGTTAGAGATTAAACAAGCTTGCCTTGACAATAATGTCATCCTGATGGAAGCCTTTATGTATATGTTACATCCCCAACATCAACGTGTGAAAACATTGATTGAAGAAGGGGCTATTGGAGAGGTCAAACATTTTGAATCGACCTTTACCTTTTATTTAACTGATCGCGATTCTAATATTCGAATGGAAAAAGATCTCGGCGGTGGCAGTCTTTATGACGTTGGTAGCTACAATATTCATGCTATGCGCTACATTTTAGATGATGAACCAAAAAGCGTCAGTAGCCAAGCCGTGATAGATGACGTGACGGGGGTAGATCTGTCAAACGTCAGTTATTACACTTTTGATTCAGGGGTGACGGCTACCTTAACGAGTAGCTTTGATCACTTTCATCAAAACGCTTACCGCGTCATTGGCACTGAGGGCATCATTACCGTTCCTTATGCTTATCGGCCTGACAATCACGGGGGACTTGGTGAAGTTATTCTAACAACAACCGCCTATGAAACAACAGAAACCTATATGAATGATTTATATCGAGACGAAGTTGAACATATCTCCTATGCAATCTTAAATAATCAAGCGCCTATCAATACATTAACAAACAGTTACCGCAATATGCGCGTACTCGAGTTAACTAAAGAGGCTTTTACAACTGGGAAAACCGTTTTAATTGACCCAGATGAATAATCCCCCCATTAAATACAAGCACCTGTCATCTTTTTATGACAGGTGCTTGTTGTGTGAATTCTGAAAAAATGGTTACACAAGATCCATAAATACGTGATACATTTTTTCGTTGATTTTATTTTTACCGGCAAAGATCTCGTCAAATGTATGATAGGTAATCTCATTTTTCTCCATACCTAAAGCAACACCACTAATGCCCTCTTCAATCAATTCAATGACGCGATGCCCCATACGACTCGTAAATACTCGGTCAAACGCACTTGGTGTACCGCCTCGCTGAATATGCCCTAAAATTGTCGCACGCGTATCAAGACCTGATAGTGCTTTTAGTTCCTTTGCTACTTCCTCTGCACTACCTGCCCCTTCTGCGACAATAACGATACTGTGTGATTTCCCGCGATCAAAGCCTGCCTTTAATTCTGCCGCAATAGCTTCCAAGTCATACGGTACTTCAGGTATTAAAATAGCATCAACCCCACTACTAATACCTGCTTGTAAAGCAATGTCCCCGCAGTGACGTCCCATTGCTTCAATGACACTCACACGTTCATGGCTGCTCATCGTATCACGCAAGTTACCAATCGCATCTGTGACAACATTAAGTGTCGTATCAAAACCAATCGTGTAATCCGTAAGTGGAATATCATTATCAATCGTACCTGGTAAGCCAAATGTCTTGATTCCATGCTTTATGAGCACCTGTGCGCCTTTATAACTACCATCACCGCCGATGACAACAACATAATCGATGCCGCGTTTTTGTAAATTCTCCACGGCAATTTTTTGTCCTTCTGGCGTCTTAAATCTTTCCGACCTGGCAGACTGGAGAAATGTCCCTCCTCGGTAAAGGATATCACTCACGTCTTTCGACACCATTTTGAAAAAGTCATCGTTCATTAAACCTTTAAAGCCTCGCTTTACTCCGTACATTTCATATCCGCGACTAAGACCTGTTCTAACAACGGCTCGAATTGCACTGTTCATCCCCTGTGAATCACCACCGGATGTTAAAATCGCTATTTTTTTCATATGAACACATCCTTTCCCGTGTACTTTTCCCTCTTTATCCATCATTTAATCCCTCGCATTGAAAAAATACATAAAAAAACATGCCTAAAATTGACATGTTTCTTCATGTTATTTTTCATCTGTCATTTGCTTAAAAGTCAAATCAAGAGCTAATGCATCTTTTGGTGCTGGTTTTTGAATCAAATACCCTTGCGCTTTATCCGCATAGTTATTTCTTACGAAGACGAGCTGATTCAATGTCTCTACCCCCTCAATTACCACGTCAAAACCAAACAACTTTGCCATATGAATAATCGCCTCAACAAACTTTGCATCAACATCATCACCCGTTGATTGACGAATAAATGCTTGGTCAATTTTCACTCGGTCAAAGGTGAAATTTCTAAGTTGACTTAAACTAGAGTAGCCGGTCCCAAAGTCATCAAGTGCGACCTTGACACCAAGCGATTGAAATGTTTGAATCGTCTCTTTAGCATGTTTTACTTGATTTAGCGCAATGGACTCTGTAATTTCAATACAGACATGCTTCGGCGATAAACCTGCATCACTAATCAATTGATTAACTATATCAAGAACATTTACCTGGTTAAACAGATGATACGACATATTCACAGACACTTCTAAATCTGTATAACCCGCATCATGCCACCTTTTCGTCTCATTGAACGCTTGTGCCATCACGACTTGATCAATTTGGCTCAGTAAACCAAATTCTTCTGCTTCACTTAAAAAGTGATACGGTGTTAATAATCCTTTTTCAGGATGTTGCCAACGCACTAACGCTTCAACACCTGTGACTTTCCCTTGACTAAAACTATATTGTGGTTGATAGTACACAGTAAATTGTTGTTCCTCAATCGCTTGATTTAATTCATGAACTAGACCTAAGCGTGTCAATAATTCGCTAGAATTAGAGCGCTTAAATAAACGCACCGTATTTCGTCCTTCTCGTTTTGCTTGATACATCGCCTGTTCAGCATGTTTAATCAATTGTTCAACCGTATCTTCTGGTTGCCTAGAAAAACGCACGCCCCCACTAAGCGTTAAGTAAAGGATGTCATCTTCTACATGAAATGGATCATGTCTAAGCGTAAGCAAACGGTCGTGTATCTCTTTGATTAACACTTCTTCTTCAAGGGCTCCTTGTACAAAGACGATAAACGTATCACCACTAAAGCGGCCAACCAAAGCGCTTTCTTTAAAAAGACGACTCAATCGCTGGGCCATCTCTAAGATGACCTTATCTCCTGCATCATGCCCGTATCCGTCATTAATGTATTTAAAACGATCGATGTTAAACAACATAAAGGCAAACGGTTCGACATTCGTTTTTAATCTGTCGTCGATTAACTCTCTTACGTATAAATGATTAGGTAGTCCTGTTAATTGGTCGTAATAAGCCAGTTGATGAATTTCTTTTTGTCTTTCAACTTTATCTGTCTCGTCACGCATAATACCAATAAAATACGTCTCACCATCGTGATTGATTTTAGTAATTGTTAATTCAGCATAAAAAACCGTGCCATCTTTTTTACTATTAATTAAATCTCCTGTCCACGAGCCTTTTTCCTTTAGCGCTTGTTTCATCTCTTGGTAGCGTATCCGCGGTGTCAAATGGGACTTTATAAGACTCGGCCTTTTACCTAACGCCTCATCAAATATATAACCTGTTATTTTTTCATATGATGGGTTTACCATCATAATGCGTTCTTTTTCATCGGTAATAATTAAAGCATCATTTGTTTTTAAAAACAAATGCCACATGGACTCTTCGTCTTCCGCGAAAAAGGAAAAAGCACGCTTCATTTTATTGTTAACTTGATTCATGATGCGTCTCCCTCTCTTTCGATAGGACTAGTGTACCAAAGGTTTGACAATTAATCGATCATTTTTTACACCACCCATACATTTTATATTAAAAAGAAAATCACACTAGCTAAAATAATGATGAGCGTTATCACGAATATTAGTGGGACAGACCGTGAGATACTGGCAACCTGCACTTCTTTGTAGGCGATCGGGTTATCTCAGTACTTTTAGCTTCTTATATTTCTGTATCAATGTTCTTTTCCTCAATTCGAGATAAATAAGCAGAAATATCATTTGAACCATCGCTGGGCTATAGCCATAACGGTCTCCTAATCGACTTTAATTGCTTTTGTCGTCTCTTTAAACGTCTCTACATCTTGATTTTAAACATATATTTCAATCATTTATAATTCCATTCTTATTCACCTATCAAAAAGCTGTTCTAACCCTTATCGTGATGTCGGTTGATATAGGCCGTCACTTCATTTAAAGGCATCGGCCTTGCATAATAATACCCTTGACCAAACAGACATCCTAAGTCTTTTAGTCGTTGTATGCTGTCAGTGTTTTCAATTCCTTCAGCAATGACTTGTAATCCTAAATTTGAGCCAATGTCAAGAATGGTTTTTATAATATTCTTAGAACGCGGGTCATTAATCGCAAAGACAAAAGCTTGATCGATTTTAATCGTATCTACAGGTAATTCTTTTAAAACAAATAAAGACGAATAACCTGTCCCAAAATCATCCAGTGATAGTTTTAATCCGAGCGCTTTTAATTGTTCCAATTTGGGTAACACATCATCAACTTCCATCATTGCCGATTCTGTCAATTCAAGTTCGATAAATTTACTATCAAGTTGATGCTTATTAAGCAAAAAATTAATCTGCGCATAAAAGTCTACTTGCTTTAATTGAATAGCTGACACGTTAATTGATACGACGCCAAAAAAATCATGTTCTGTTTGCCATTGCTTAACGTGGTGAAACACCTCATCAAGCATATAATAACCGAGGGCATTGATTTGACCTGTTTCTTCCGCAATGGGAATGGCTTCTCCGGGTGAAATAAACCCAAATGTCGGATGATCCCACCTTAACAATGCCTCAAATCCAATGAGCGCTTCCGGCTCTAACATATATTTAGGCTGATAATACACTAAAATTTCTCCACGATTGACCGCAAACTTTAACTCATTTTCAATTAATAGACGACGGTCTAATTGTTGTTTTAACAAGCGGTCGAAGAAAAAGTATTGATTTTTACCAAACGACTTTGCTTGGTGCATCGCTTGTTCAGCCATTTGAAGTAACTCATGCCCTTTTCTACCATCTTTAGGCGCTAAACTAATACCTATACTAGCCGTCACCGTCATTTGTTGTTCGCCAAAGTAAATCGGCTCAGCAAGTGATTCAGTCAATTGTTCAATCAGTGCAATCAATTGCGGCTTATCTTGATTATAGACAAGTAGGACAAACTCATCGCCACTTAGGTGATATAGCATCGCAGATTGGTCTAAATAAAAAGCTAGTCGGCTGGCAACTTCTTTTAAAACAGCGTCCCCATAGTCACGTCCAAGCGCATCGTTTATAATTTTAAACCGATCAAGATTAATCACGACCAGTGCTAATGAGCCTTTAAGGCGAATGATTCGTTTGAGAATATTTGGTAAGTCGCGAAGTAAACTTGTCCGATTTCTTAAGCCCGTCAGTGGTGTTAAATACATGATTTCTTCGTATGAATTCAACAATTCGGTGTTTCGCCTAACAACAAGCAATTGATAACTAATTAAAACAGCCATTAAAACGAGGACGGCAACGGATAGGGCATTTAAAGTCGGATTCACAATAGTACGCGTCGTAATCGTAAACAATAAAATCCAGACATACGGTAAGATGCTACTCTCATGGTCAACTATGCGTAGGACGCGCCAGCGGGCGTCTTCAGGTCGGTGCCGAGATAAGTAGGTTGCCGCTAACATATTAAGTAAGGCAAATACCCATAAAACGTCTGTAAATTGACCAACAACGTACGTATCTTCGATCATCTGAATGACGTATAACACTTCGGCTAGGGCTTGTGTCATAAAACCTAAAACAAAAAATAAGTTCATCCGTCTTTCATTTGAACCTATCGTTAGAAAGTAAAGCACAATCGACGCCATCATTAAAAGCACACTGAGAAACGGTTCTATCACGAGGACAAAAAAACGCCATATTGTCATATCTCCTGATACGACATACGGTTCAAATACAAAGTGAAACACTAAACTAAAGATGATAATAATCAAAGTAGTAATATGAAATAAGTACTGATACACATGTTCTTTGTTACGTAGTTGAATAATCTTATACATAATCGCAAAAAATAAAAAGGGATACATCATAACCCATAAACCGAATGATAGTGGGGTAGAAATAACAGGCTTTCCCTGAATAAAAGCAAACGCCCAAACCACATATGAAGCAGTATAAAAGAGCATCCCAATAAAATAAGCTACCCAAAACTTCGTATCATCTCTTCGCCTTGTTTTTAATAACCGGAAGACATGATATAAAATAGCTATAGATAAGCCAAGCGGGATAAAGGTACCTAACACTTGTCTAATAATCATATAATCACGCATGACTACAAAGACTAATTGTAGTACCAACGCAAACATGATATTTAAAGTTAAAAAGCGTTTAGCCATTCATCTTACCTCCTTCTTCTCACAAGACAAAAAAAACCGACTAGGTCAGATGAATTGTCTTATTCAACATTTACCCTTTTCTTGCATAGACTAGTCATGTTCAATAGTTTTATTTTATAGAGGAGGCGTTCATTTGTCACCATTAATTTATTTCCATGCGGCTGAAACAGCGAAAGGTCGACGTGACTATTTATCAAGTCAACTACAAGGGATAGACAAAATCGTTGAAGTTAACGAACCAACCCGTTATGAAACATCGCGAATGTTAGAAGAAATATTGTTGATGTGGGAAAAGGACTATCAAGAAAGCAACCCATCCCTCAGAAACACCCCGCCTATCGAATGTTTGCTTGACCCACTCAATCCGAGACTAAAACTTGCGGTGATCAACCGCGAAAAAAAAGTTGCATGCGTTACACCGGTAAGATTAATAACTGAAGAGCTACGCGAGGATTATTACCACGCATTAAAAACGGCGTTATCATTACACGACGCGCTCGAAGCTATTTATATCGATGTCACTGACTTCGATAAATTAAGCAACTTTTTCAATCAATTTATTAAAGAACATATCACAGACCTTGCCACATCGTCCTCATTAAATAGACAACCAAAAACATTTCACCGCTTTTTAGGTTCGATAACAGCTTACGGAACGATTGACTTTATTCCCAAACTGACAGAAACAATTGGACATCGCTTTTTCATAAAAGGACGTGCTGGTACTGGGAAATCCACTATCTTAAAAAGAATTGCTCAAGAGGCACACGCTGTTGGATTTGATACTGAAGTTTACCACTGTGGTTTTGATCCGGACAGTTTGGATATGGTCATCATTCGTGCACTGGACTTGGCGTTTTTTGATAGTACATTGCCCCACGAACATTTCCCCAATCGAAAAGGCGATGAATTGATTGATTTTTATGGTGACTTCATCCCCAAAACGACAGACGAGGACAATCAGCATGACATTAATAAATTAAATAACTTAATTGGCAGTGAAATAAAAAAAGCCATTAAAATTCTCCAAGAAGATGACCAACGAAAAAAAACACTTGAAAACACTCAACCAGCCACCGTCCTTGCTTTCAATCAGCGCTTACGTCACTATATAGATAAACTTTAGTAAACAGCGTAGTGAACTACTCCCACCACTTACCACCCTTACGGGTTGCTTGAAGTGGGGGCTTCTTGGGTAATCGCCACTTTTGATAGCTGACGAAATTGACCAAGCTAACCCTCTTGTTCCAAGAGTTTATATTTTCATTAGGCACTTGCTAATAAGTGAATACCTTCTTTTTTGATATTGAGTGCTGAATTATAATCTCTATCAAGGTTTAATCCACAATCACATCGATAAGTGCGCTCTGATAATTTGATTTCTTTTACAAAACCACAGTTAGAGCAAGTTTTTGTAGAGGGGAACCATTTGTCTATTTTGACAAGCTGTTTTCCTTG
>NZ_FOWN01000035.1 GCF_900115465.1 Halolactibacillus alkaliphilus | reverse complement strand
GCAATAGGCTTTAAAGAAAAACTCCCACCGATGTTGTATTCGCTTGTTCCGGAGCAGAAACAAGGTCTACATCATTGGACGCAATGGGCGTATATGATGCGTACCCTGTCTTTTGTTAGAACCCATGTGTTCTACCAGACGGAACGATTCGACCAAAGCAAGTTGTGTTCCTGGAACACACTATTTCCCCAACATGCTTTAACAGATGTTGAGAAAATAGGTTTGCGGCGGTTGGAGAGTAGAAAATCCTATGCTTAGTTGAATGAGCATGGGTTGCCTTTAGGGTGTCCTTATGGAATCCCCTTCCTCAAACATTCGTGAGAATGTTAGGTGGGGGTAGTTCAATTCAGATGTCCCTATAGCTTATTAAAAAAATAGTCCTAATCCTTTAGAGGTAAAGGATTAAGACTATTTTAATCACACAAAGTACGATGATTGATATAGCATACGGATAAATTTATTCATTTGATTTCAACGCTTCAATCATATCAACATGTTTTAATTTCTGATGCATCATCACCATAACCATGGTCGAAAAGATCATAGTCAGTATCGCGGCATACACGTAACTTGTCCATGATAGGCTCGGATTAAACATCATATTGTCCATTGACGCTGTATCTAAAATAAAAATGTGTAATAAACGACCAAACAAACCACCAACAACAATACCCATAATGGTCAAAATAATGTTCTCACGGTATATATACATCGTGACTTCCTTGTCGTAAAAACCTAAAACTTTAATCGTTGATAATTCTCTAATCCGTTCTGATACATTAATATTGGTTAAGTTATAGAGCACGATAAAAGCTAATCCAGCCGCTGCAACAATCAAAACAACGACAACAATATTCAAACTTTCCATCGAATCTTTAAACAAATTAAGCATAGACTCATTATAACTTGTCGTAATAACATAATCAGACACACTTAGTTCCTCGCTCAGTTTAGCCTCAAACGCTTCACTATAAGGGTACTTTAACAATTCCGCATTATACTCTGGCGTCTTATTTAAGGCGGCTTCATACACATCAGGACTAAGATACAAGTAATGACCGGCATAATTTTCGATAATACCGCCAACGGTCACCGTTAGTACTTCATCATCAGCTGTTGAAAGTGTGAAGTCATCACCTTTTTCTACTTCAAACAGTGTCGCTAATTTTTCAGTAATAATGGCACCATTTTCTTCTAAGTTAAACGCCTCATCCGTCGTTCGACTTTTCAATTGGACAAACTGATCAAGGACACCTGGTGTTTCCGGTACAAACAGCGTCACATCTTGTGGTGCTACCCCAGCTTTATTTGCGTCAAGCGTTTCTTGATAAACCATTAGCGATGCCTCAATGGTATCCATCTTATCAATAATCGCTCGATACGCCTGTTTTTCAGTTTCTGTCGCCTCACTATCAAGCGCCACAACGGCTTCATAATTCATCACCCGACCAAATTGTAAGTCGACGATTCCTTCAACAGCGCTTTTTAAACCGAAGCCAGTGATAATTAAAGCCGCACATCCACTGATCCCAATCACCGTCATTAACATCCGTTGTTTATAACGAAACAGGTTTCTCGCTGTGACTTTTTGCATAAAGTTCATTCGGCGCCAAACGGGTGTGATGCGTTCAATTAAAATCCGTTTCCCGTTCTTAGGTGCTTTTGGTCGCATCAGAATAGCTGGTGTGGTTTTCAAATCTTTTCGTAACACATACCAAGCGGTCACTATACTTGAAAACAGTGCAACAGCTAAAGATATCAGTGTGAATGACCAATAAAAGTCTAATGCAAGGGGTGGTAAATTATATAAAATTTGATACGCGTTAAAGATAACTTTAGGTAATAGTGTATACCCCAAAACTAAACCAAGTATGGCCCCAACTAACGTGGCTGATAAGGCATACCAGTAATATTTCTTCTGAATATCACGATCGGTATAGCCAAGCGCTTTTAACGTCCCCATTTCAACCCGTTGTTCTTCAATCATTCGTGTCACAGTCGTTAGTGTGACAAGCGCAGCAATTAAGAAAAACACAACCGGGAAGATTGTCGCCAAGTCACTCATTCGCTCAGCATTGTTTTCAAATTCAACCAGTTGGCCGTTATCATGACGAACACTTAAGTAATACGTTGGTGCAGCAAGTGTATCAAGCTCAGCAAGTGCTTCAGTAAGCTCTTGTTCTGCTTCTTTGATCTCACGTTCAGCATCTTGTTTTTCTTTATTAAAGGTCTTTACACCCTCTTCATAGTCCGCTTGACCTTCAGCGAGAGCCTCTTTTGCTTCTTCTAATTCTCGGACACCTTGGTCATACTCAGACCATCCTCGATCAAGCTGACGCCGACCGTCCGCAAGCTCTTGCTCTGTCTCAGTGCGTTGATTATTTAATTGTTTGCGTGCGTCTTCTAACGCGGCTTTTCCAGCATTAATGTCGTCAAGACTTCCCTTTAATGCCTGTTGCTCTGCTTCTAATTCATTACGCTTTGCATTCACTTCATTGATATTGGTGCGCAACTCAGAAATACCTGCAGTCAAGCCAGCATCAGCAGAAGCGATAAAAGTGCTAACCTTTTCCTGTGTCACCGTGCCGTTAAAGTAACCTTGTAGTAACGTAGATAAAGATGTGTCGTTAAACGTAACTTCGGATGTTTCATCGATCCATGCTTGTCTCATCTCATCTGTCAGTAAATCGATGGGTGTTTGGAATAATTCCGAGAGTTGTTGGTTTAATTGACGAATGTCATCGCGTTGGTCAAGAAGAGCGGTCTCCTGAGTGACAAGATCCGCATAAGGTTCATTTAATTGATTCAACCCCGCTTCAATCTCACGAAGGCCGTCTTTTACTTGTTGTTCACTCTCTTCAAGCGTCTTATTTTCATTTGCTAGTCGTTCTTCTGCCTTTTTCATTTCTTCCTCAAACGTTTCAACACCGTCACGGTAATTTTGTTCTTCTCGGTCAAGTTCTAAAAAGGCGTCTTCTAGTTCAGCTTCAGCCGAACGAATCTCGGCTTCCCCTGTTTCAAGTTCTTCTTTTGCCTCTGCTAATTCTTTTTCTGCATCCACAAGTTCTTGTTTTGCCTCTTCAATCTCCGTTTGCCCATCGTCAATTTCTTCTCTGGCATCTAACGTGATTTGATCAAGGCGACTTCCCCCTACTTTTTCTAAGGCAGGTTCGTATGCGTCTTTATAATCGTTCATTTGTTCAATATAAGTGTCGCTATACATCGAGAGGTTTTCCGATGCCTTAAACGTGACAAATATATCCGTATACACATCAAGGGTGAACACATCCGCTTGAACAACACCAAAGGCATCGAGTTGACCTCGCCCTAAAGTTGTCTGACCTCTTGAATCATTTGTAATATAGCGTGGCGATGTGACAAAACCTACGACAGTATACGTTGATTCTAATACAGTATCAGAAAGATTCGCGTCCTGTTTACCGCTATAAATCGTTACCACATCACCAATGGCATATTGACTTGTCATAATATCATTGTAGTCAAGGGCTATTTCATTTACCTTCTCTGGTAAACGGCCTGCGTCTACTCTAAACTGATTGAGCTGATTGGTGTCATCATAACCGATTAACTTTATAACGAGTCGATCCTCACCAAATAGAACATCACTACTGTAATGGCCTTCCACTACTTGAATAGCTTCTTCTTCTTTTAGTAACGTGTATTCTTCCTCATCTAATCCATAATTAGATTGAATGTGTAAATCATATAAATTTTGTCGGTCAAAATAATCGTTCGCAGTCTTCAACATATTAGGCCCAGTTGCTTGCAAACCTGAAAAGAAACCTACGCCAAGTAATATTAAAAATAAAATTGAGAAAAAGCGTGCTTTTGAAGAAGTAATCTCACGCCAAATCATTTTATAAAGCGCTGTTTTTTTCTGCATGAGAACTCCTTTCTACCACTCGATGTCATCTACTGAACGTGGGTGTGGATTTTCGACGATTTCTTTTACTTTTGCATCATGAATATAAATAACCCGATCAGCCATTGGTGCAATCTGGGCATTATGTGTAATCACAATAACCGTTGTATTAAACTCACGTGCCGTATTTTGTAGCAGCCGAAGAATTTGTTTACCCGTTTCAATATCTAATGCGCCTGTCGGCTCGTCACACAATAAGAGTTTAGGATTCTTTGCTAGCGCACGCGCAATGGCTACCCTTTGCTGTTCACCACCAGATAATTGAGCCGGGAAATTATCTCGACGTTCTGTTAATCCAACACTCTCCATCACCTCATCTACATCTAACGCATCTGGTGATATTTGACTTGCAAGTTCAACATTTTCCCGGGCGGTTAAGTTAGGTACTAAATTGTAAAACTGAAAGACAAAACCGACGTCTTCGCGTCGATAAGCCGTTAATTGTTTCTTTGAATATTGACTAATATCTTTATTATCGACGTACACATGCCCTTCATCTGGTGAATCCATCCCACCTAATATATTTAGCACTGTCGATTTCCCAGCACCGCTTGGCCCTAGAATGACCGCAAATTGGCCTTGTTCGACATCAAATGTGATACCATTATTCGCAACAATCTCACTTTCACCCATCGTATACCGCTTATATTCATCTATAACCTTCACATAACTCAAGGATATTTCCCCCTTTAATAGTCGTCATTCGCTGACCTCTCTTTTTACTTCTCTCATTCGACTACTCGTTTTTATACACCTTATAATTCTAAATTTTATTATATTCACTGTTACGCCTTCATCACATGCTGATTGATTTCATCGTATATAACAATTATAATAGACATAGTGTCGGTTATCAATCTACAATGTCGGATTGTTTGTCAGTTATCCAACAATATATCATTTATATGTCGGATTCCAGTAAGAGACATTCGATGACCGCAGTGTATATATCACAGATAAATAAATGAGGAGGCGTTTATATGAATCAAATGAATGATCGCCGGGTAAAAATGACAAAACTACTGTTACAAGAAGCACTTGTTGAACTGTTACTAACGAAACACATTTCAAAAATATCGGTTACTCATCTGTGTCAAACAGCTGATATTCATCGAAGTACCTTTTACACACATTATACTGATCCGTATGATTTGTTACACCAAATCCAAACAGATGTCGTTAATAACATACGCCATTATATGGCCCAGCAAACAACAGATGAACGCTCCCCTGTCAGTAAACAAAAATTAATTCCTCTTTTAGAATACGGAAAAAAGAACGCCGACCTCATTTCAGTGCTCTTAAGCGATCATTGCGATGATGTATTAGAAAATGAAATCATGCGCTTTGTCAATTTAATCTCTTTGTCTCACCTAAATAAAGTAGATGATGCGATGAAAGATTACGTGATATTGTTTGGCGTGAGTGGGAGTATGGCCATGATAAAAAAATGGCTACAAGAGAGCACAAAAGTATCCGCTGAAACGCTGGCCGATTTGATTATTCAATTAACAGAAAAAGGCGTAGGCTATTACAGTAAGCAGTCGAATTAACAGAGAACATCATCATTAAACATCCTCTATTCAAACGTTTAAATCGACCCCTTTCGGGAATAATATACTAGCTGCTTAAATTAATGAGAAGATGTAGACGTGTTGTTATCCGTATTTATTCATTCTTTTACAGACACTGGCTATTTTCTCTTTACTTAAGTAGACTATTCTTTTTTGGGGGAGATCACATGAAAGGTAAGGTCATGGACACCTTGCAAACGTTAGGAAGGACATTTATGTTGCCCATCGCATTACTACCAGCAGCCGGTATTATGCTTGGGATTGGTGCATCCTTTACGGGTGATGCGTTTGTTGAATTGTATGGTTTAGAGAATATCTTAGGAGAAGGAACTGTTTTAAACGGCTTTCTTTCCATTTTAAGTGACTCTGGGGGCGTTATTTTTGGTAACTTGCCTCTGTTCTTTGCGATTGCTGTTGGTCTCGGTGTGGCCAAACAGGCAAAAGAAGTTGCGGCACTTTCTGCCGCTGTTGCATACTTTATGATGTATGCTTCGATGACCAGTACAATTGATAATTTCCGTGATATTGATGCACTTAGCGAAACCGCTGGACTCGTCGGTTCTGTTGTTGGCTTTGATAACACACTAAACATGGGTGTATTTGGTGGTATTATTATCGGACTTATCGTCGCCTACTTGCACAATCGCTTTTATAAAATCGAATTGCCCGATGCACTCTCATTCTTCTCAGGTACGAGATTTGTTCCTATCATTTCAGCCTTCACAGCTGTATTTGTCGGTATCATCATGGCCTTCGTTTGGCCGTTTTTCGGTGCTGGTATTGCTTGGTTAGGTGAAGCAGTCGCCGATTTAGGCTATGTTGGAACGTTCTTATATGGTTTTATCTACCGAGCACTGATTCCACTCGGACTCCATCACGTCTTTTATTTACCGTTTTGGCAAACCGCTCTTGGTGGCGTCGCAGAAGTAGCTGGTCAAACAGTCGAAGGAGCACAGAATATTCTCTTTGCCCAACTATCTGCAGGTGAAGTGATTGATCCTGAAGCAGCTAAGTTCTTTAGTGGTATGTTCCCATTCATGATCTTCGGTTTCCCAGCAGCAGCTTTTGCCATGTATCAAGCAGCACGTGAAGAACGCAAAAAAGATGTAAAAGGTTTAATGGTATCCGCTTCACTCACATCTATTTTTACCGGTATTACCGAACCCATTGAGTTTTCATTCCTATTCGCATCACCATTCCTATATTTCGGTGTCCACGTTGTCTTAGGGGCATTATCGTTTGTCATCATGCATGTCCTTGAAGTCGGGGTGGGCTTAACGTTCTCAGGTGGTTTGCTTGACTTTGTTTTCTATGGCATTTTGCCAGGTCAAGCGATCACCAACTGGATTCCAGTTGTTATCGTGGGTATTATTTACGGTTTTGTTTACTACTTTGTCTTCCGCTTCTTCATTCACAAATTCGACTTAAAAACACCTGGTCGTGAAGAAGGTGACACAGAGTCTAAACTTTATACAAAACAAGATTATAAAGACAAGAAAGCCGGTGGAAAAGCTGGCGAAGTAACAGATGAAATGTCAAAAGATATTATCGAAGGTCTAGGTGGCGAAGATAACTTAAACGATGTGAGTAACTGTGCGACACGTCTTCGTGTTAATGTGAAAGATGGCGATAAAGTTAATCAACCGCTACTCAAATCAACAGGTGCCGCAGGTGTTATGGTAAAAGGAAATAATGTTCAAGTTATTTACGGACCTAAAGTAGCGAATATTAAATCAAATATTGATGAATATCGTCAAGCACAGAAAAACGAATAATTGCGTTATCAATCGAACATGACAAGCCCCGTTGATACACCATGTATCAACGGGGCTTATTTCATTTCGTTAAATCAACATCCATGAAAACAAAAAAAAGACTTCAAACCCTTGTTATATAAAGGTTTGAAGCTCTCTTGTAACTACTCCCACTCAATCGTCGCAGGTGGCTTAGACGTAATGTCATACACGACGCGGTTAATGTGATCAACTTCATTCACAATACGTGTTGAAATCTTCTCTAATACATCCCACGGAATCCGGGCCCAATCTGATGTCATCCCATCAATAGAGGTTACCGCACGGATACCAATTGTGTAATCATACGTACGTTGGTCACCCATGACACCCACACTACGGATATCAGGTAAGACAGTGAAGTATTGCCAAATGTCACGGTCAAGACCAGCTAATTTAATTTCGTCACGCAATATCGCATCAGACTCACGGACAATTTCTAATTTTTCTTCTGTAATTTCACCTAAGACACGAATACCAAGCCCTGGTCCTGGGAACGGTTGGCGCCAGACAACAGCTTCTGGTACACCAAGTTCAAGGCCTAACTCACGTACCTCGTCTTTAAATAGTGTGCTCAGTGGTTCAATTAATTCAAATTGCATATCTTCTGGTAAGCCACCCACATTGTGGTGTGATTTTATCGTTTGAGCTGTCTCTGTACCTGACTCTACGATATCTGTATATAATGTTCCTTGAGCCAGATAGTCCATATCTTTAAGACGCTCAGCTTCATCATCAAAAACGTAGATGAATTCATTTCCAATAATTTTACGCTTTTCTTCTGGGTCACTGACACCTTTAAGCTTTGAAAGGAAACGTTCTTTCGCATCGATGCGGATGATGTTCATATGGAAACCGTCACGGAAAGTTTCCATAACCATATCACCCTCATGTTTACGTAAAAGACCGTGATCGACAAAAATACATGTCAGTTGATCACCAATTGCTTTATGAATAAGTGCCGCAACAACTGAAGAATCTACGCCACCACTTAAGGCACAAAGTACTTTCTTATCGCCTACAGTTTCTCTAATTTTTTGTATTTCCTGTTCAACAAAATTAGCCATTGTCCAGTCACCTTTACAGCCACTAATGTTGAAAACAAAGTTTCTTAATAAGTCGTTTCCAAACACAGAGTTTCTTACTTCTGGGTGGAACTGAACACCGTAAATTTCTTTTGATTCGTGACGCATAGCCGCAATCGGCGTTGATGGATTTTCCGCTTCCACTTTGAAGTTTTCTGGTGCTTTAACAACTTTATCACTGTGGCTCATCCATACTGTTTGTGTACTCGGCGTACCTAAAAATAATTGAGCACCTTCATTTACAGTAATATCTGCTTTCCCATACTCTCGATGTGTTGATCGCTCAACTTGACCATTGAAATGCTTTGTGATCAACTGCATACCATAACAAATACCTAACACCGGAATACCTAAATCAAAAATTTCAGGATTTAATTGAAAACTTTTTTCATCATAAACGCTATGCGGCCCGCCTGAAAGAATAATACCTTTAGGGTTCATCGCTTTTATTTCTTCTGTCGTCAATCGATGTGAATGAAGTTCACTGTATACACCAAACTCACGAATACGACGAGTAATCAATTGGTTGTATTGACTACCATAATCTAATACGAGAATCATTTCATTGTTTAATTCCAAATCGTCACGCTCCCCTTATTGTTTATCTGTAAAAAAATAACCTCTGTCTAAAGAGACAGAGGCAGAATAAGTACACTTATTCTGCCTCTATAGTCAGGAATTTTAAGGACTCCCGGTAGATACTCTCGAACCATATTATCGAGGATATACAGAGGTTAACGGCTTTAATAATGTTTCTATTCTATCAGTGCCACACCGGTCGGTCAAGATAGAATTGACTGAAGGGCAAATAGATAGAATTTTTCGATAGCTTCTTTTGTATTCTCATCCCAACGATTACCATAGACAATCTTTTCATAACTCAAAATCAGCTGACTAAATCCATTCGTATCATAATCTTGATCTAATCGTTCGCCATACTGTTTAAGCGTTTCTTCAGGTGATCGTTTTTTATTCATTAAGCGCAGCAAGAAAAATAATCGACTGACTGCTTTTACTGCACCTTGTTCACTTACAAATGGTAGATAGCTTTTTCGCATCATATAATATAACACCCTACGCCAAAACAGGAGCAATGATACAACAAACATTGTCATCAATACACATAAGGAAATATACACCACTCGCATATCTATCCTCATAGCATCTTCAGATACACTTTCAGCTTCTTTCGCACTCGTTTCTTCATTCTCATTATTTATTAAATCCGCTTCCTCTAGTTGGTCTTCCACCGAAGATTCATCATTCTCAAAAGCATCTTCCTCTTCTACTGGCATATCCACATTCGTTAACATTTGACGAGGAGATGTGAAGCCGACAGTCGGTTCAAAGGGCATCCAACCAATGTCTTCAAAGTACACTTCCACCCAGCTATGAGCATTATTTTGCCTTACTTCATAATAATTATCAGCATTTTCTGTTCCCGTGTTAAAACCTTTAACCCAACGTGCTGGAATACCAACGGACCTTAACATAACGACCATCGAAGTAGAGAAGTTATCACAGTATCCTGCGCGACTTTCAAACAAAAATTGATCAACATAGTCTTTATTCTCTCCAGGCACCTCAACATCTTCTGTCTGATAGAGAAAACCTGTCTGTTTAAAATATCGCTCCATTCTTTGAGCAATTCGGTAAGGGTTTGTTTCATTCCCTTTAATTTCTGCTGCTAATTGATGGACACGTTCAGGCAAAGTGTTTGGTAACGCTAAATAGACAGGATCCACTGGCGTTTCATATGGTAAAGTCAGTTGATCTAAGGTAGCTTCTTCATAAACAGGTGGTTCATAGGCTAATGTAATCCTATCTATTTTAAACGCACCTACTGGTTCAACCAATCCAATCTCAGGGTCATGACGATAAGCAGCCTGTCCCGCATCAATTGCTCGTAAGTGGTACGGGTAAGCGACTTTATTAAAATTCGTCTGATCAGAATAAATAAGTTCCGCGGTCTGCGTACTTAAAGTTAGGGCTGTATAAGGGACGAATTGAGGGTCAGATTGACGTTCCCATCCTCTGCCGGTATACACTTCTTTCGCGTCCACGCGCCAGTAGTTAGGTTCTTCAGCGATTGCACGAAAGACGAGCGCGTCGTTATCCGCCAAACTCCCACCTAAAACCGAATCATCCTCCCCATAACCAATCCGTCTTTCAGTTTCACCTTGTTGAAATCCTCCTGTGATAAATGGGACAGGGTCTGGCCATGTGGGTTCTCTTATCGGTAGTTGATTATAAACAGTCATAAATAAACCAAACATCACAAGAAGAGGTAGAATAAGCCTTGCAAGCAAATGGCTGCCTGTGACCACTAGTCTATCATTGATCATTTTCTTTCTTAAACTGTTAAACATCATGAGTGTAATCATTAAAAACATCATTAATAATAGTCTTGGGTATAACTGATAAGGAGTAAACGTATCCATTACCGTTAAATAAATCAAGGTTAACACATTAAATAAAAATACACGATGCATCTTCACCAACCAATAATATAATAAATAAGCGATAATATTAATCAATACAAGCATTAGAAGCATTTCACCAAATGGGGATACACGATGCCACTCGGCCGCAAATAGAGCCTGTTGATTGACTATCAACTCTTCGACAATAGCCCCAAGCCACGGAGCTGTGAAAGGACTCGGTAAAAGATACAAACGATCAAGGACAAATAAACCGGCAGTGATTTTAAAAATACTTGAGACGATAAGAGGTAATCTTAAGAACGATAACAAAAACATGACGGCACTAAAGAGAACTAAAAGGTTTGGATAAGCTATCACTTTAAGTTCAATTAACGGCCAAAGCCAGAGACGAAACAAGTAGAAGCTTATCATGTATATTAAAAAAGCTAGTACGTTATCAACAACGTTCTGATGCTTATTTATCATAAACATCGCCTCCTAAAATCGTTGTTGGTGCCAAGTGGTGAACATGAATACCTGTGATATTTTCTTCACTCACCTTCTCAGATGTCAGAATTAATGTCCCTCGTTGTTTCTTTAGTTGATAAAAAATGTCTTTTGATATGGATTTAGGTTGTTGGCTTGATATGACAATCAGCATCGTGCTCTTTTTCCAAATCCAACAATCAGCATCGTAATCATCAAGGTGGAGTTCGGCTAATTTCTGCTTTTTTTGTTTAACTGGCATAGACGAATAAAGAAACTGTTGACGAAAAGCCGTTAAGTTTACTCGATACGTCTGTTTATCACGATCAAATAAGGTTATCAAATGATAAAGTACCGTTAAAGCCCACTCATTCTCTATCACATCTCCTCCTGTGTCTAGCAAAAACAACATCTGTTTTTTGGGTTTAGGGTCAAATTGTTTCGTAAAAAGCTCTGATTGTTTAGAACTTTTCTTCCAATCAATTTGACTTATTTTATCACCCATCACATATTCACGTACACCCGCCATATCTTCACGACGCTGCAAGTAAGGATAGAGCACCTTCGTTACATTGTCGACAAGTAACGTGGTACTTTTAGTTTTTTTCTCGATCATGACAGGGTAACTATACACGGCATGATGTGTTTCACACTCGGTCACTTTTTTTGAAAATAGAAAACCGTCTTCAATCGCGACTTCTACTCGTTCAAACTGATGTTTTCCTCTTGGCAAGTGGTCAAGATCGACATTCACCGTTACTTGACGGTTTAAACCTAGCAACACTGTGCGTGATAACGCCTGTTGTTGTGGGACGCGTGTACCGCTTAAAAATGTTTGCGTTCCGTTAAAGCGGTAAGCGACTGTTTCAGGCAGTGGTAAAGTAACGGTCATAAAAACAAACGGTAAGGGCCATCGCCTTTTCACCTCTACAGAGACCGACAGTCTTTCCCCCGCTTCTATTTCATTGCGGTTAGTCATAATAGATGCTGTCATGTGTTGAACCGGATACATCATCACAAGCACTAAGTATAATAAAATAAAGCTCACCGCATAAAATAGCGTATAGCTAACCGCTCCTCCTTGAAACATCGCATAGCTATAAAATAAAAAACCGATCAACAGGAGTTGAATACTTTTTAAAAAAATACACCTTAACCTCATAGACGATCAGCCTCAATCGGGATATCAACCTTGCTAATAATATCAGTAATCACATGTTCCACAGTCACATCACCATAAAGTGCATCATCTGTCAATAACATTCTGTGACAAAATACAAACGGAACCAGGGCCAATACATCATCAGGTGTCACGTATTCACGCCCCATTAAATAGGCATACGCTTTTGTCGCTTTAAGCAAATTAATTCCTCCTCTTGGACTGACACCTAGTGCGACTTGATGAGCTACACGCGTTGCCCTAACAAGCTCCAATATATAGCGTTTGACAATATCAGACACATAAACATCATCAACTTCCTTTCGTATCTTTAAGACATCTTCCTGTGAGAGAATAGCCGTTAATTGTTCAACGGGTTGTTTCTTTTCATTCATTGACAACAGCATAAGCTCTTCATCGAAATTAGGGTAACCCATATTAACTTTCATGAGGAAACGATCGAGCTGTGCTTCAGGTAAAGGATACGTCCCTTCGTATTCGACGGGGTTCTGTGTTGCCATCACAAAAAACGGTTCCTCAATCGGCATTGTTTTTCCATCAATGGTCACACTGTGTTCCTCCATCGCTTCTAAGAGGGCCGCTTGTGTTTTAGGACTCGTGCGATTAATTTCATCCGCCAGAACGATATGACTCATCACAGGTCCTTTCATATAGTTAAACGTTTCTGTTTTCGGTTGATAAATGGAGACGCCTAAAACATCACTCGGCAATAAATCTGGTGTGAATTGAATGCGTGAAAAGTCACAACCTAGTGTCTTTGCTAATGCCCGGACAAGCATTGTCTTCCCAACGCCTGGAACATCTTCAATCAATAAATGCCCCCCACTTAAAAGACTCGTTAAGCTCATTAAAATCATCTCGCGTTTTCCTACAATCACCGTTTCTATTTGTTCAATGCATTGTGTTAATCTATCGTGGTATGAGTATTTTTCTGCCATCATTGATCCTCCAGTCGATTGTCCTGTCATCATTTTTATTGTATTTATGGGATTTATCCACACTGACACTCAATCAGCGAGATGAATAATTTAAATTAACTATATATCTCCTTCTATACTACAGAAAGCTCCGTTTAATTGAAAGGTTTGAGCCTTGTATTTAATGAAAAACTTCCCTGTCTCTAACCAGTCACTTACCAACATAACACAACGTCCTATTCTTAATTAATCAACATCAACCGCCAGACCAAAGCAAGCAGGTAGACACTGTTTAGTATCTACCTGCAAACGTCATCTTATTCTTATTTACAATGGCTGTTTAGCCAATAATCATCTTTGCCTCAGGGTATTTATACATATCTTTCGATGGTTTTCCGCGAATAATGAACAAGAAAGAAAAGATCCCTATCCGCCCAACAAACATCATGACCATAATCACTATTTTGCCAATAACAGATAACTCGCTCGTAATACCTAAACTTAGCCCCGTTGTTCCAAAAGCAGAGAAAACTTCAAAAGCAATTTCTGTCGTTGAGAAGGGTTCTGTCAAAGTCATAATAAAGATCGCTAACATGCAGAGCATAAAAGCAGTTGTGATAACGATAAAGCTTCTTAGCACATCCAGTCTAGATATTTCACGTTTAAAAACTTTAATGCTGTTGTGACCTTTCGCATAGTGAAAAATTGAGAGTAACATAATAGCAAACGTCGTAGTCCTTACACCACCACCTACACTACTTGGTGATGCTCCCACAAACATAAGAAATGATAACACCATCCATGTTGGCGACTGAAACTCACTGACATCCATTGTTTGTAAACCGCCATTACGTGTGGTAATAGACTGAAATAGACTGTAGAAAAATGCATCCCATCCCGATACATCTTGAAAGAAATGCGTCCGTTCAATAAGATAAATCATCATCGCACCAAAAGCGACTAATAAGAAAAATGTTGTCGTTGTTAATTTAGTAAACGTTGAAAAACGGAATGTTTTCCTTCTCTCTCTCCTTCTAAACGCCCATTGCTGTATTTCTATCAAGACTGGAAAGCCGATTGCACCAAGAACAAGTAACACCATATTGATCGTTTGAACATAGTAATCATTCGCGAATGGAATCAGTGAATTGCCGGTAATATCAAAGCCTGCATTCGTTGTAGCACTTACTGCCGCAAAAAAACCTTGCAGCCAAGCTTCTTGCCACGTATCAAAGTACTGTAGATAGCGGAGACTAAGTAAGATGGTGCCAATGACTTCAATTATGATGACCGTTCTAAGAATCGTTAACATTAATTGCACCAAACCAGATAGCGTCGAGCGATTTTGATCGACAGAAATAAGTTGCCGTTCTCTTATCCCGATTTTTTTACCTAATAAAATGTAAATTGTCGTCCCAAGCGTCATAATACCAATGCCGCCAAATTGTAAAATGAACGCAAAAGCGAAATAACCTAACGTATTATATGTTTCACTTACAGATACAACAGATAAACCTGTTACACTGATAGCACTGATAGATGTAAACAATGTATCGAGTAAACTCACTTCTACCCCCGGCATAAAAAAGGGTGGGAACAGCAGAATTGCTGTAGAGATAAGAATGGCAGATAAATAATAAATAACAATCAATTGTACCGTTGATAACTGTTTTATGCTTTTTAACGGCATTTTAAAAAGGGCCATATACTGACCTCCTGTAACTTTTTTTCACAAACCATATTCAGTCTAACACATTCAAGGTGTCTCCGTTAGATATAATCAGTTTTATTTTCATTCAAAAAAAGCTCATTTCTGTCCAGGATATTTCCATTGATTTCTTTTCGCTTTCATGACATAATTTTTGGTAACAGGAGGTTTTAAAACTTATGATTACTAAAGAGAATATACATCTATTTCAAGCTGCCCTAAACCATACGAATGTCGGTCTTGTGATTACTGATCCCTCACTACCTGAGCATCCGATTATCTTTGTGAACGCAGGCTTTACCCAACTAACTGGTTACACAGCAGAAGAAACGATTGGGAGAAACTGCAAGTTTTTACAAGGAGAGCATACAAGTGCAAAAACAAATCAAGCGCTAAAAGAAGCCATTATTAATAAAGAATCGATTACCGTTCAAATTTATAATTATAAGAAATCCGGCTATGGTTTCTGGAATGAATTAACGATTGATCCCATGTGGGTCCAGGAAAAGGGTGAAGACAAACTCTATTTCATTGGTATTCAAAAAGATGTGACTGAATTAAAAGAAAAAGAACGCCTTTTACAAAACGCTTTAGATGAAATGGAACATCTATCTACACCGATTGTGCCAATCACTAACAACATCTCTGTCTTGCCGCTCATCGGCACGCTCACACAATCTCGTGTAGAACAACTAACAAATACGATTTCATGTTATTTAACGTCATCTAAAGACGATTATCTCATTCTTGATTTATCCGGATTATTTGAGGTGGATACATATGTTGCAGCTTCTTTACTGAAACTTCATGATTTAACAAAGCTGGTCGGAACACAATTAGTACTAACCGGTATTCGACCAGAACTAGCCATTAAAACACTTGATTTCGGTGACCACTTAAAAGGTCTCACAACTTACCTTACCGTTAAAGATGCGATTAAATCTTTGAAAATATAACATCAAGCGAGTGGACTGAATGTTACAGTCAGCACTCGCTTGATTTGTATTTAAATAGTGCCTGAATTTTTTTTACGTTTTTGATACCAGTGTGTGATCTCATACATCTGTTTTTTACTAAACCACCCATATTTAAAAGTAGTGCCTAAAAAATTATTCATCACGGTGAATTTTAAATGACATAAGTTAAGCTTACGCATCGCTGGTGATTCAATCCGATTGAAATCTAGCATATGTATGCGTTTGACGAGCGTGTAACAGCTGGATAACTTTAACAAGTAATGAAACATTAACACATTCGATTGTATCGCATAGCACTTTATCCGATAATCTAAATAATAATAAGCACCTCTTAGTGCGATGATCGTAAACAGCACAAAAACTAACCACCAACGAAAATAGAAATAAAAACCAACGCCACTAACAAGGACTATCATCAAAGTAAACCGTGCGAAGCGGTAAAAATAGCCGAGCGAGTCGGTCATGCGATATGTGCGGTTAACAGCATAATAATCTGGTAAAAACTGTTGAATAAAGGTCGCTAGCTCTCGTCGTTTAACGAGCGGAAATAACAATTGACGTCCCGCTGTTTTTTCATCAACTTCTCCTCCAGCAAAATCAACATAGCACCCATACCAACCAAAAGGCATACGCAGCAGATTTTTTTTAAATGTCACCGCCTGAATACGGTTCATATGCAGTTGCGTTTCTTTCTTCTCAATAAGACCATGTTTGACAATGAGATAGTCGCCTTCACGTTTTAACGTAAATCGACCATATGTCACTAGATAACTTATCACACCAATTGCGATCATAATACTCACGTAGAACATAATACCTAACATCCACGTAATAACCGGTTGATGCAGCACCCAAGACTCTGATTTCTCATATAGGCCTTCTGGCAATAGATTAATTAGTTCCGATGGCAAAATAAACGCCACTGCTAACAAGGCTCCAATTCTTCCCGTCGTTAATCCTGCGGTAAGTAGCCGGTATATACTTACCTTCCAATCACCCGACTCACTTTCTGCGTTGACGTGAGCTAGCTCATTACTATTTGCTTCATTTAATGGCAAGCCTGCGGTAAACTGCCGCTTCAACTGATGGGCAAAACGCTCATCAATGGCCTTTAATTCACCATCGACTTGTAGATCGCTTCCTGCTGTTTCAATTTTCAGCTCAGCTAAATTAAAGACTTGATGAAAGATATGTTGATTTATATTCATAGAATGTATATTTTTCGCTTTTATCGTGCGATCGCGTCGAATCAGAAGCCCTTGAACTATTTGAATCGCATCCTCATAAATGCGGTAACGAAAACGATGCCACCTATACCAACTTAGCCCACCTAACAGGCTGAAGGTTATAAGCAGAAATAGGATGATCATGACGAGTGATGAGACATGAAGTACTTCCGGTAAATAGGGATGAAAATCAAATGTGCCAACGAATAAAACACCAGAAAAAATCAGCCAAAAACTTTGTTTACATAAGGTAAGCAGATACAGTAATATAGCTAAAGGATGAAGACGCTGGAAGTTATTCATCATCTGTCACCCTTGCTAGTACAGCTATCTCATTTCTCAATCCATCGGCTTCACCTTCTGATAATGCGGGGATCTCATGTGTCGTTGCGGCAGTTGAAATCGTCACCGTCATCAATTTATATCGCTTTAAAACCGGACCTTGCGTTGTGTCGACATGTTGAATGCGGGTCATCGGAACAAGTGTCCGAGTGACAATGATAATCCCACGCTGAATGTATATTTCTTCATCTGAAATTTCGTACCTAAAACGTCTATAGCGAATCTTAGGTATAAGCCATGTTTGGATAATAAAAATGAGGACAATTAACACTGAAGTTATAACTATAAAAACGTAGGACCACTCAAACCGAACCACGATATAGCTGAAAATCAAGTGGAAGACCAATAATAGACCAAAGGTAATCCCTCCATGTATTTGCCATACTTTAATAGCCTGTTTATCTAATGAAAATGCAGGGGGTTGTCTCATAGCGTGCTCCTTTCATGTTAGATTGCTGTGACATACATCGCATCACTCTCTACAATTGATAATTTTACAACATTTTTACATTTAATACTATACATACATATTTACTAAAGTCTTCCCTTTAATGACTGGTTCCGTCCGAATCCCCCTACTAAACTAGTCTGTAAGAACTATCCACTCCGTTTACGTGATAGGTGCTTTAACCACACTAACGAGAATTAACCGCATGGAATCAATGGTTAGACCATTGATTCCATGCGGTTTCATTCTACCCTTATAACTGATACATTAAAGTTTTATTTGCGTCATCATCGACTATTTCTAACAGCATGACGTGACGTAAAACTATCGTGAATACATCGTCTCTGCTTCGTACATTTTTACTTCCACCAGTTTGATAAATGATGGCTTTTCTTTCTTTTCTCGATGACCCGCAAGATGAACGTCGCTACGCTCCCAGTTCATCCAATCCTCTTTTGATCGCCAACGTAACATCATTACAACTTCATCTTCTGACTTTTTACGCGTAAAAGATAAAATCGTACGTTCCATCATCCCGTCAAAAGCATCCACAGGATGAGGCTCTCTCATTTTTTCAACAAATGTATCGACGTGCCCTTTTTCAAGGGTAAACGTTCTTAATTGAATTAACATAATTATCACTCCTTCTATAATATTTTAATTGATAATGATTATCAATGTCAAATAAAAAACTACTTACTTTCTCAACATAGGGAAAGTAAGTAGTCAGAAATTATGCCCACCACATATCAGCAGGTTGATCATAAATCATAACAGATTTTAAGTTTTTAACTGCTTGCATAAAGCCTTCATCAATTGACATAATCGGATCCTCATGTTCAATACTAATGACATGATCGTAGCCATACGTACGGAGCGCGCTAATTATGTCACTCCACACTTTTATTGAATGACCATATCCAACAGAGCGGAACGTCCAAGCCCGTGATTGAACTTCACTATAAGGTTGCATGTCCGTTAAGCCGTACATGTTAACATGATCTTGGTCAATATAGGTATCTTTCGCATGAAAATGGTGAATGGCATTTGCCTTCCCAAGAATTTTAATTGCTGCAACCGGATCAATACCTTGCCACCACAAATGGCTTGGGTCTAAGTTCGCACCAATTGCTTCACCAGTTTGCTCACGTAATTTTAGCATTGTATGCGGTGTGTGTACTAAAAATCCAGCATGTAGTTCTAATCCTATTTTTACATTATTTTCTTCTGCAAGGGTGTTGATTTCTTTCCAGTAAGGCACTAATTTTTCTTCCCACTGCCATTTTAACACAGTACTATACTCTTCTGGCCATGGTGTTACTGGCCAATTTGGATATTTACCTTCTTCTGAATCACCAGGAGTTCCAGAGAAAGTATTCACAATTGGCACATTTAATAAGCCGGCAAGTTTGATTGTTTTTACTAATGTTTCATGTGAATCTTGTCTAAAGGCATTATCTGGAGAAACCGGATTCCCATGACAACTTAACGCACTAATCATTAATCCGCGTGACGTTACCTTCTCCATAAACGCTTTACGTTCTGTTTCACTTTCCAGTAAAGCATCTAATTTTAAATGCGCATCTCCAGGGTAACCCCCTGTACCAATTTCAACCGCATCCAAACCCGCATTTTTCACATAATCCAACATCTCTTCGAGATTTTTATCCGCAAATAAAACTGTAAATACACCTAATTTCATTTTGGTGCCTCCTTTAACTCTTGTTTTTTCTTACCTCTTATAACTGGATTGTTTTTCCTGTTTCGCTTGATGCCATCGCCGCAAGGATGATTTCAAGTGATTTTTTACCTTCTTTACCATCAATCAATGGGGTTGTATTCGTCTTAACCGCTTCAACAAAATGGTCTACAACACCCGTTGAGGTTTGTTTACCTTCTTCATTCGACTGAATTTTCCCGAGCTCATAGTTGACCTTGCTACCGTCTGTATAGGTTGCGATTAAGCTATAAGCCGGATCATCCTCAAGACGTAACACACCTTTTTCACCATAAATAATTGTCGAGTTACTCTCATTCACTTTATAAGCCCAACTTGCTGTTAGTGTACCAATAATACCTGATTCACTTTTTAGTAAACAAACAGCATTATCATCGACCGTGATATTTTCTTTTGCATTCGTCTCTACCATCGCTGATACATGCGTGAATTCTTCACCTAGAATGTAGCGAATTAAATCCGCTTTATGAACACCTAAGTCTCCCATCGCACCAATGATTGCTTCATCTTTTTTGAAAAACCAAGAGTCCTTACCATCAACACTCCAGCCTTCGGGACCGCCATGGCCAAATGTTGTCCGGAAGCTGTAAACTTTCCCAATCGCACCTTGTTCAATTAGTGCTTTTGCTTGTTGGTGAGAACGCACAAAACGTTGGTTATGGGCGATCATTAAGTGTTTACCATTACTTTCAGCTGCTTCAATCATCGCCTCAGCTTCTTTTTTCGTTGTTGCCATTGGCTTTTCACATAGTACGTTTGCACCACTGTTAAGAGCTGCAATAGATACTGGCGCATGCAAGGCATTTGGTAAACATACACTGACCAAATCAACAGGTTCTTTCGCTAATAATTCCTTATAATCTGTGTAGACATTACCTCCATACACTTCTTGCATGGCTTCAGCACGTGAGGCTACAATATCACACAGCGCAATAATCTCCACATCATTATTTTGGTGATATTCAGGCAAATGACGGTGCTTACTAATACTTCCACATCCAATAACAGCTACTTTAAGTTTACTCATAATCAACGACTCCTTCATTTTTTAAATAATTAAAGCTGATGTTAATAGCTTCAAATGGATCTCCATCTGTTTGATCTTGTTCAACAATCCAAAACGCTGGCTTAGCAGTTGTTAAAATAGCCTTCAGATCTGTACGCCCTGTACCGAGCGGTGCAAATGTTTCTCGCTCATCTGTTGACATATCTTTCAAATGCACAAGCTCTAGCTGATCTACATATTTTTCAATCCAGTCAACAGGATGTTCTTTCGCTTTTTGAATCCAGTACACGTCTAACTCCAATTTAAGTCCTTCAACTGTACGTAAAAGATAGCTAAGTACGCTTTCACCATCACTATACTCTTCAAGTTCAAAATCATGGTGGTGATATAATAGATTTATTCCATGCTTTTCTAGCTCAAGTTGAACCGACTGTAATACTGAAGGTAAATCTTGATAAAAATCATGCGTGCGATCTTCCGGTAAAATATATGGACAAACAACGCGTCTGTTACCCAAGATTTTCTGTTCTTCAATCACTTCATCCAAACGATTAATCAGATCTGTCAACGGCACATGACTACCGGCAACTTGTAAGCCCAAGCGCTCAAGTGTCGCTTTAACTTCCTCAACAGTTGCATTGCCATATCCGGCAAGTTCAACGCCTTGATAACCAATCTTTTTTACTTTTTCTAAAGTCCCAATCATATCTTTTTCACACGCTTCACGTAGCGTGAAGAGTTGGATAGCTACTGGTATCATCAAATCATCCTTTCTTTGAAATAGCTTCTATTGGTTGACTATTACCATAAACGGGTTGGTTCGTATCTGTAACCTTAAGCCAATTTACTGCATTTTTAATCACTGTTTGAATGTCTTTATTATGGTAGGTTGGGTACGTTTCATGTCCAGGTCTAAAGTAAAAGACTTTTCCACGTCCTCGTTTATAAGTAGCACCACTTCTAAATACTTCGCCACCTTCAAACCAGCTCATAAATACTAATTCATCAGGAGCAGGAATATCAAAATGCTCACCATACATTTCTTCTTTTTCTAACTCAATATAACTTCCAAGACCAGCCACAATAGGGTGTGTTGGATCAATAACCCACAGCCGTTCACGATCATCTGCTTCACGCCATTTTAAATCACACGTCGTTCCCATCAAACGTTTAAATATTTTTGAGAAATGACCCGAATGTAACACCAATAATCCCATACCTTCTAACACACGTTGCTGGATTTTATCTACCCACTCATCTTTTACCTCACCGTGGGCTAAATGCCCCCACCAAATCAACACATCCGTCTGGTCAAGTAAATGATCAGATAGTCCATGATTTTCTTCATCTAACGTTGCTGTTGTCACTTCATGACCTACTTCAGCTAAAAACCCTTTAATCGCACCATGAATACCTTCCGGGTAAATCTCACTTACTTTAGGATTTATCTTCTCATGCCGATTTTCATTCCATACTAAAATCTTCATCTCCTATACCTCCTCTATTTTTATCTCTTTATTATTTATTCATTGCGTTGGTAAAAAGGCTTATAACCTCTTAAAAATTCACGCGTTGTTTTTCTTTTCCAGATTGATAGACGGCGTTAATCATTTGTTGGGTTTTTAAAGCTTCTTCTGCTGGAATATCGAGTACTTCCTTTTTCCCTTGTATGACATCATAATATTTGTTAATTTGTTTGACGTGACTTACTCCCCAATAACCTTTAACGCCTGAATCATACGTAAATGTCTCTAGTGGGTTATGATCAGCAACAAACGTACGCCCATCTTCTAAAGTGACGGTGGCTTTATCGGCGACCATCTTAGCAATGCCCTTTTCACAGTGCAATTCAATTTCAACCGGCGCATCATATGTGTAGTAGTTAATCGCATGGAATGCTGTGACTACGCCGTTCTTATAAGCAATGACACCTTCCGCTGCATCTTCTACTTCAATGATTTCATGCGCACGATTGCTAATGGATGCATCCACATATTTCAGTTCACTATCCACAAACCAGCGCATTAAATCCATTGTGTGGATAGCTTGGTCAATGATAACACCGCCACCCTCTTTTTCCCATGTGCCTTTCCAATCGCTGTTTTGATAGTAGGCATCTGATCGATCCCATGTCACTTGTAATTTCCCTGACTTAATTTGACCGAGTTCCCCTGAAGTCAGCATTTTTTTAATGAGTTGTGAGCCAGGGTTATACCTATTTTGGAATATAACGCCTAACATCACACCGTTTTCTTTTGCCCCATCAATCATTGCCACTGCATCATCATAATGAATCGCCATCGGCTTTTCTGTCATCACATGTATTTTTCGTTTGGTTGCCGCAGCTGTCACAGGGGCATGTAAATGATGAGGTAAACAAATATGCACAACATCAAGTGATTCTTTATCTAGCATTTCTTCGTAATCGTAATACGCTTTTGCTTTTACTTGACTTGCCTTTTCATCAGCCCGTTCTCTTTTAACATCACAAACAGCTACTAATTCCGTATCTTCTCTTTCAATGACACTTGCCGCATGCATGGGGAAAATATTCCCACATCCAATAATCCCTACCTTTAAAATTTTCATCCTTATTCGCTCCTTTTTATTAAACGTTTTCATTATCTGATTCTACTTAACACTTTATTAATTAACTATATTTTACCGCCTCTTTTATTTTTTTAATATAGATGATATGATAAATTCATATCCTATCTTGCTACAAATGAAAGGAGTTATCCCGTGCACATTCATCACTGCAGCTACTCATCACACACGAATGGCTATCACGATACGCGTATAAACGGATTCGACAATTTTTTAATTCGCATACAAATTGAAGGAAAAGGTAAAACGACTATACACCAAGAGACGTATGAACTAGAACAAGGGGACATTATTTTCGTTCCAGCAAATACATACTACCAACTGACAATCGAACCACAGCAACTGAGTGGTGATTACCATCTACTCGTAACCGGAGACTGGTTAGATGCATGGTGGAGAAAGTTAGGAAAACCTCACATGGCCTCACTTTCATCCACCGAAACCATTATAACTTTATGGCGACTTCTTTCTACAGAAAACTTACGGCCAACTTACGAACAAAACCATGAGTTAAACACACATCTATTTAAAAGTATTATGTTAATGATAGAAGAAGAGCTTAACGCCCGCCATTCCATTCAGCGTCCATTTATCGTTACACGTATGATGCGTTATATTGAAGAGCATGCGCTTGAGCCCTTAACACTTGAAGAGGTCGCAAGCGAAGTTGAATTAAGCGTGTCTCGTGCTAGTCATCTATTTAAAGATCACACGAATAAAACAATGATTCAATACGCTCAACACATAAAATTAGAGGCCGCTATTAATCAAATGAAATACACCAATATGACGCTTGAACAAATTGCTTTTATATGTGGATTTGGGAACTACCCGTATTTTCACCGGCTATTCACTAGGGAATATCATATGCCACCAAGTCAGTACCGAAAGGCTTACTAACCCGGACTATATACTGCGTCTGAAGTTATAGTAACTATTGAACATGATAATGACACCTGATACTTAAGAATGATTTTTCTTCTACATCAGTTTAATTAATTGAGTCTGCGACAATTTTTTCATAGAATAGAACGTAGTTTATGTGAGGTGATGTAAAAATGAAAAAGGTTATTACTATCCTGTTGACGATTATCGTCGGTATTAGTCTCACAGGTTGTGGAGAAGATAGTCAATCAACGTCTTATCCTGAATTAAGCTACATTGATAATCATATCGAAGTGGACCAATATGATATGGTGGTCGAGACAGATAATGATGGTTCCCGCGTGTTGTTTTTTTCAGCTGATGGAGAAAAAAGATTTAAATCTGTCTATGTAAAAGAAACGACACACTTAAAACTAATTAATATCTATGATGGCGGCGAACCATTGATTAACGAACGAATAAATGATTAGTCTTTCGATATACAAAAGACCTACTGCCTGATAAGTTTTTTACCGGCAGTAGGTCTTTTGTATTGTTGTATAATATTTAGTGTTGGTAAAGGTCATTTTAGTGCGTCATCAATTGCTCACTAAAACAACTCGCTAACACCTTTGTTCTTTTTAAATTATAGAAAACAAGTGCGTTTCCCTGTAGATTTGAAGTCGAACAAAACTAATCCTTACGAGGGAACTCACTTGTCTACACCTCTTGCGATAAGAATTGCTTTTGATATTCAAGATGAAAATATTATTTTAAAGAGAAATTTGCCCACACGGGCACAAAGAACGGTCATGCCTGCACATTCCTAAAGAGTACACTCACGTATACTCCAACGCTTCTTTAAAGCTGCTGCCAACAGGAACTTTGATGCAAACATTTCTAGTTATATGAAAACGAGTATAAAGACGTTACGAGAACATTTACCACACATTCAAAATAGCTTTAATTATACTTACAATAACGGCCGCATTGAAGGCATTAATAATAAAATCAAAGTCTTAAATCGCGTCGCATACGGCTATCGCAATTTCACAAACTATAAGAACCGAATTCTTTTACATTTTGCTTACAAACCAGTTGAACCTCAAAAGAAAAACACACTCAAATTAATGAGCGTGCTTCCCTTTTGTGCCTCCTTTTATAGCGCAGGAGACGTTCGCGGAAAATTTGGAGTCTTCCTATTCAATTGTCGAGATGCGTGTAGCACTTACTTTTGACGTACAAACCCGTCACAATTGAAAGATGTTTTAAACTGCCTTACCCTATTCTGTGGGTTGAACATGTTTGCGAAAATCCGCAACATTACGATGACAGTTCTTTTACGTGCACTTTCACGAAAAACGTCTTCTTTTGTCGTTGATGGTTCAATTAGTTACCTATTTTCACCTAATGATGCATCATCAATAGCTGACGAGTCATTTGACGCCAGTATAGTCAAATTTTCCGCCAAGGCTGTGCAGATTGCATCTTCACTCAATGTTTCTTTACACATTCAGCGTCATTATTCGCACTTTGTACGCCATCGCACGAAATAATAATTGATGCATTTGCCTTGTACTAAACTATTCCCGTTTTGCAGATATTAAAACTATTTTTATGCTTTTTTTAAAAAAATATTTGCACAGGATATCATCTACAGCTAGACGCTTGATACTTCACGAGTAAGCAAACTGACATTTATTCAGTTCTTAATGCCACAACCGGATCTTTTTTCGCAGCCATACGTGATGGAATAACACCTGCTACTAGCGTTAGCAGCATACTGCCGACAATTAAAATGATGGCCGCTGTTGGCGTTAGCGATGCCACATTGGCTGAGTCTGTTACACGCTCAATCAATTGATTGATTGGAATAATAAGCAAGTAGCTTAGGCCAACCCCTAATGCACCTGAAATAAAACCGACAATCAGTGTTTCAGCATTAAACACGCGTGAAATATCTTTTTTACGTGCACCAACACTTCGTAAAATACCTATTTCTTTTGTTCTTTCTATGACTGAAACATACGTGATAATCCCAATCATAATGGTTGATACAACAAGTGAGATCGCCGCAAAACCGACGAGAACATAGGTCACTGTATTAATTAAATCCGTCATAATATTACCGATTAATTCGGCCAAGTCATTATAAATGATTTGATCCTCTTCTGGTAAATCCGCGTTGTATTCATCAAGGTAAGCTTTTATATCGTCTTTTGCCTCAAAGTTTGTTGGATAAATATCAATCCCCACTGGACGTGAAATAGCCCCTAAGTAAATCAACATCGTCTCTTTATCAGCATCATCTTGAAACGCTTGATTCGTTAATATATTCACGTCTGCTTGTTCCTGCGCTTTTGCGATGTCAGAATCTGCTGCATCAGCTAATAAAAAGTCTGTTAAGGCACGGGTATAAATAAAACCTTCATCAAATATTCCAGATTCTTCGCCTTCTTTCAGACGCAAGATACCTGTAATAGTCAACGTCTTACCTGTATCACTCTTGTAGATTTCCTCAAACCTTGTTGGTGCTACTTCTCGGTAAATAGGACCTTCTTCAACATAGAAGTCATTGTTTGAGACAACCTTCAGTACTTCATGTCCAATAAAATCAGTTAATACATACGCATCATCTGAGTTAAGACCTAATTTCTCGAAAAACGATGTACTTAAACGATTATACTCATCAACAACAAGTAATATTTCATCGTCACGTTCAGGTAATCTTGCTCCCTCACCAATGAGATCATAGACATCTAAAACAAAATCCGGATTAGTTGGCATCTCTTGCCAATGCGAACTACCTGTCATTGGTGGGCCAAAACCTTGATTTTGTTGTTGAGCAGCAGTGTCAAACTTTATTACACCCTCTTCGCCTTCAGTGAGCAAGTTGACACCGATACCTTGACGATAGCTCACGCTATCTACAGCTTCCGGTAGTGCGTCATCCATCGCCTCAACATGCGCAATAAACTCATCTGTCAGCACGTTTTTATGCAGTTGAAGACTGTCTGACACATTGTACGTGAAAATTTCATCCGTATCAGGAAAAGCTGTCCATCCATCTGAGTTCGTTTGCGTCCCTGGCGGACCTGCTTGAGTTAAGTCGGCTAATTGTTCATTGGTATCAATCATAATCGGGAAATTGCTAAGTGTCTCACCCTGAACGACATCCAGCTCTTCGGTTAACCCATTTGATAAGGCGAGTACTAAAGCTACGCCAATAATACCAATACTTCCCGCAAAGGCAGTTAAAATTGTTCGACCCTTTTTAGTCAATAAATTCTTAAATGACAATGATAAAGCAGTTGTCATCGACATCGATGTCCTCTTATTCTTTTTATTCTTAATGACTGGGGCATTATTTTTTTCTTCTGATAACGGATGACTGTCTGATTGAATCTTCCCATCCAAAAAGCGAATAATCCGCGTAGAATATTCTAAAGCAATTTCCTCATTATGGGTTACCATAATCACTAAACGAGTCTTTGCTACTTCTCTAAGAATATCCATCACTTGTGTGCTCGTTTTTGAATCAAGCGCACCCGTTGGTTCATCTGCTAATATAATGTCTGGATTATTTACTAATGCACGTGCTATAGCCACACGCTGCATTTGGCCGCCTGACAATTGATTAGGCTTTTTATTGATATGGTCTTCCAACCCTACTTCTTTTAATGCCTCCGTTGCGCGTTCTTTACGTTCATCTGCAGATATACCAGATAATGTCATTGATATTTCAACATTTTGTAGTACAGATTGATGACCAATCAAATTATAGTTTTGGAACACAAAACCTATTGAACGGTTTCGATAACTGTCCCAGTCTTTGTCACGAAAGTGTTTGGTCGACTCGTTATTAATGATAAGGTCACCTGAATCATAATGATCTAAGCCCCCAATCATATTTAATAGCGTTGTTTTCCCTGATCCTGATGGACCTAAAATAGATACAAATTCACTTTCTCTAAACTCTAACGATATTTTATTTAATACGCGTAGATACCTGTCGCCTGTGCGATAACTCTTATCAATATCAACCAACTTTAACTTACTCATATCTCTCGTTCCCCTTCGCTGTAAAATCTATACTTCTTTTCAACAACCCTTGCTTTAGTAACGTTAATTCTATCTTATATTGCTGACATGCTGTCTCAATCGATAATTGCTGCGCAAATGCTTCAATCACATTATGAAAGGTGACAGCCTTAATGATTTTTAGCACATGAATCAACTCTTCTTTTCTTTGAATATTAAATAAGGTTTGATCAATATGTTGAATCATCTCTTCTACATCCTGTCTCATATCACGTCTTACTTTGTCACTAGTAAAGGCTTGTTCCATTTTATGATTCATATTAAGGAAAGCATGACGGAATAAGTTATAATGCTCCTTATTCGAATACGTTTCTAGCAATCGTCTGAATAACTTTTCAGAAGTAGCAAACAAGTCACCTTCGGTTTCTATTAAAAGATCAATAAACCAGGACTTATTCATTTTCCCATAACTCTCTAAAACATGTAAAAACGCATCCTCTTTATCTTCAAAGTACTGATAAAAGCTTCCTCTTGGAATTTGTGCCCGCTTAACAATGTTACTAATGGATGCTTCATGTACGCTTGCTCTTGAAAATTCTTCTTTTAGTGCATCCATCAATACTTTTCTTTTATCTGCATCGAGGTTAAAAAACGTTTGTTTTGGCATAACATTCTCTCCTAACTCACTAAAATGACACCTTGTCACTTTACACTTTTACAGTATAAGTGACAAGGTGTCATAAGTCAAAATATATGTTCTAGTGGCTTTACCCAATCAAAAAAAGAGCCGTAAGACACCGCTCTTTAATTTTTTGGTTTAATATATGGTTACATGACGCTTCCAACAAAGTTACACCTTGCTTGTATGTGGCATAATTGAAATGTAGTTTAGGGCAGTTAATTCATGTTGGTCAAATTCGGCCAAAAATATACAAAAAACCACTTGCCAACACTCAAAAATAACTTTAAACTCCTCGTTAGACCAATAACGTTTGACAGGAGGATATTTAGGAGATGTTAGCAGTGGCTGAAGTAAATTATATCAGATATGAAGTGAATCAAAAAGGAGAAAGTTATGCGAGTGTTAGTCGCAAGACAGGTATTGATGCTCGCACAGTAAAAAAATATGCCAACCAAGAAGACTTTGAAGTTAAGAAACCCCAGTGCCGAAAGGCACCTGTCATG
>NZ_FOWN01000050.1 GCF_900115465.1 Halolactibacillus alkaliphilus | reverse complement strand
TTACGACCTTTTTTCACTTGATTTAATGTGCTTGAGAAGCTTGAAATGGAGGTGACATCGAAGGCCCAAAATTCATTCTCCATGCGACGTTGGCCTTGCTTTTGAAAGAAGGTCATACGACCTTCCTCATCAATCTGTTGAAATAAATCACTGCTTCTCTGAGAGGGTATATCTTGTTTAAACGGATGGTGGTGTAGTTTCTCCCAATGCGAAAATCGACTTAAAGAACTATTTTCTTCAAGTATTAAGTAATAAGCAATTGATAGTATCTGTTTATAGTAAGAGGGAAATGTGGCTTTTAAGTCCTCATATATCCCCGTTTGTTTGCCTATTTGATCAAAGAGATAGCTTGCACCATAAAAGGTGCGTCGCATCTGCGTAATGGGTGCTGGACCAGGTTTAACTTCAACCGCATTAGCTTCTTTTTTATTATAGGCTCTCGTAGGAATAATCTCACCCGTGTTGGGATCTACCTTTCCGATGAGCTTTCTCCGTGCACGTGATTGTTTCTTTTCTTTATCCCAGTAAGCTTTATTTTCATATGCATATGTAATCCCCGTTTGTTTATTGGTTTGATAGATTACTCCCACAATCATCACCTCGTTATACATTATAATATATAACGAGGTTAAAGTCAATGAAAAAACCGCTATTTATCAATGTTTATAGCGGTTTTTTATGAAATATCGTTATAAATTCCGGTAATGCAGGCTACACGTCCTAAAAAGACTCTGTATATATTAATCCTCATCCATCTACTATGTCTCCCTAAAAAATTGAGTTCCAAAACCGCCTCACCTTCCCATCCCCCTCACCCCCTTATCTCCCAAGGGCTCAGGTCCATTTCCCTCTCTCCCCTTCGTTTCCTTCATAAAAAAATTACGTTCCAGCTTTTTGCCCATTTTCACTCATTTGTGTAACGATTTTACACTCATTTTGAGAAAATAATTACGTTCCAGAATAGAGAAGGAATAGACGGGAAGCAGCTTGATTTTCTGCCTGAATCAGACAAGATAAAACACAGATTCTATTACGTGTAGAAACCAACTGAATAAGAAATGAATGTGCTTGAACCCTTACAGAAAAAAGTTTGAAAGATACCCGTGCAGAAAAAACGGTTGGATCAGGATCGGTTTTGAATGAAAATTAAGTCGGAGTGCGATTGAAAATCCAGAGAAATTGGCAATAAAAAATCCGAAGGCTAGCCGGAAAAACCTTCGGATTTGGAACATTATTTTTATTTAAGGAACGTTTTTATTTTGTTCGGAACATAATTATTTTGTTGGCACTATTAATTCATAATAAAGTTTAGTGAAAATGACAAAAAGAGAGAAACGGCTATAAACCTAGTAAACATAAGGATTATAGCCATAATAATATAATTATTTATTGATTTTATATGCAGCTAGAAGTCTAGACTGAGGTCCTCGGAAGAATCTCTTTTCTATTTATTTGGTTTTTTATTTTGGTACACTATTAGACTGCTAAAAAGTTCTTCCCTTAAATGGCTTCTTTTTCGCCATTTTCCTCCCTTTTTTCTGTTCTATGTTGTACGGAATATTCGTACAATTTTAAAAAATGTTCCGTAATGGAGTAAAGAATCTAGAGAAAAGAGACTGAAAAAGAATTGAATTCAGACTAAACCCTTACTGGACAAAGGATTGGAGGAATATAGAATTGAAAAAAGCGACTGGGTATGGATTGAATTTTGATTAAAAATGGGATTGAATTACGATTGAATCTCCACTGAGTTTTCCATAAAAAAACCGAAGGTCTGCCGGGAAAATACCGGAAAAACCTTCGGATCGGGAACGTTTATTTTATATAAGGAACCTTATTTTTTTATGGAGACAATATCTTGTAGCTTTAAAACAAAGTTTGATTAAAAATAGCACACAATTACATACATTACTGCAAATAGAGAGAAGCCAATTTTAAAAAAGTTTGATCAAAATGGGGCCTTCTTTAGTAAATAGAAGTTTGAATTTATAATAAAGTTTGATCAATCTTTCCAACTCTCTAAAGAAAAAATTGAGTTATTTATTCAAATGATGATGTATACTCGTCAACAAATTGCATTGGTTCTAACTTTAGAACGTGTAACAATTTAGAAATAATAGACACATCAAATTTATTGTAAGCAACTTGAGTTGTGAATTCCCTCAACTTTACTTTTAATTTATCCAAATTATCACGTTCAATTATTCTAATATTAGGATTAGGCGAAGCAGCGTATTCGAATTTTTTGCTATTGTGAATTAAAATTGGTGTGAAATCATCTATTACTGGATACTGCTTACTGAACCACTCAATAGAGCCATTTAATTGATTACAGTCCTTTTTATTTATTGATTCAGTAGTAGTTCCATTTTTGCATTCAATTACAAATCCTTTATTTTTACTAAGCCATAAATTATCGGGACCTTTGCTAAATTCTTTTTCAGGACGTTGAGAGAAAAAACCTAAGTGTTGTCCAAGTTCCAATATAGCTTGCTCAAATTGTTCGGACGTTTTTTTTGCAAAAACAAGTCTATCAATTATAGAATTCATACCTAGCACAAAGTCATTGGTATCTGAATACTCAGACATTAGAAATTGATTAATTTTGTTTGCTTGTGGAATATTATCCGATTTTATCTTTTTATATTCTATTCCATCAATTGGTTGCAATAGCTGATGATTTAACTTTTTTGCAGACAATAATGTTTGCTGCGATTCAGCAGAATCTATAAAATACTGATATCTTGCTAACTTATACTTTAAATACCCTTTTGTAATATCGCTATCTTGCCCGTTAACTAATTCTTGTATAACATCATATGCTTTCCTATAATCACGAATTTTTGCATGATTAAAAGCTGTTCTTTGCTTTACGATAAAATTATCAAAATTATTTTCTTTATTGTACTTTATGTTTATTAGAACTGACCTGCTTGTTTGAATCCATTCAGTATTCCTTTCTAAACAATAGTTAACTATTTTATTAATTTCCTCTAAGTTTAAATTTTTAACTTGTTTAAATAAGTTTTCTGATAGCTCCAATTGTTTTTGAGTAGCTTCAGTAAATATATTTTTTGCATTCCCATGGTAAAGGTTTTGAACTAAATCATTCCCCATCAAAAAGACTACGCAATAATCATCTTTTGAACGAACCCCTCTCCCCATACCTTGTTCAACTCTTTGTATAGTATTCTTTAAAGTTTCTTTACTTCCTCTTAACACAATTTGTTCATATTTATCAAATTCACTTCTAACATCTGGCACTCCATCAATCACTAAAATTTCGCAAGCTCTTTTAGGCAAATCAATCCCGTCATATTTATTAATTAGAACAACTAGCCCAACGTGAGACTTCTTTAAATCTTCTAATGTTTCAATTAACTCGTCATTGCCTTTTATTATAACATCGGCCACATCAGACCAATATTTGGATCTATAATCAGATGGAACTAGAACTACAACATTAACTTTATTTGATAGATATTTATAGTACTTCTTTAAATCTTCTTCATTGATTTCAGGATTTATTTCTTGTGGAATCAGAATTAAACGTTCTCCAATATCATTCGCATTTTTAGGGGTAATTGCATACGAGATGTCATCTTCATTAATATTAAAGTGCGAAACAAAAATGCTGTCGTCATCAATAGTAGCACTCATAAAAACTCTGTGAGGGCAGTCATCAAAGCTTTGAATAACTTCAATAGGCAAGTAATCAACATTAATTAAAATTTCATCACCCGTAATAATACAATTAGCTAGTTCTAGGTTATCTTTTACAAGGGGCCAATTAAAGAAAAGAGATTTATCATTAGAATATTCAAAATCATCTTTTTTACTATGTAACAAATTCCTAACAGTAGATAAATTATTGTTCCAATCCCAATAAGGGATTAACTGTTGCACACCTTTTTCCTTATCTTTTATCTCTAAATACCTAGATTCAGATTGATGTTTAATTGCATCAGAAAATAGATTCAATAGTTCATCATACATAGAAACGTTATTAGGAATTCGAATAGTAAATTTAGATTCGGCAACTTTAAAACAAGCATGGGCATCATCAATGATGATACAACCGATATCTTGTTTTATTTCATTAATACCAAAAACACTTCTTCCGTTAATTATTTTATGCATATTGGTAATTAAAATCTTTTCCCCTCTGATAAACATGTTATCTCTTGGATTATCAGTAACTCCAATACCTAAGTCACTTGCTTCTTTCATAACTTGTTTCACCAGATAATTATCAGGAACGACATAAACCCCTGGTCCTTTACCTTCATTTAGATAGGATTGTAATATTAATAGGCCTACAACAGTCTTTCCGCTACCAGTATTCATTTTAATAACAGTGTTTTTACTATCATTTCTATATTCTTGGAACCATTTTTCGAGAACAGTACTTTGAACATCTCGAAGGTATTCCTCATATTTCTTACTTTTTTCTGGTAGTACATCAAAAATTTGAACAGGATCAATAACCTTTTCACTATTAACATCCTCATTTAGTTTCTTGAAATTAATCAATCTAACTCCCTCATTCCTCAATTTTTTTAACAGAAAGCAGAAAATCATAAACTAGATTAGGAGGTGAAAACTCAATTTCTAAATTTATCTACTTTGACATTTTCGTAGCGCACACAATCAAATGCTTTCTCTGGAAGGAGAAGCCACGTGCCAAAATCCTCTTGATAAAGGACGTAAATCGGTTCTGATTGGTACACAAAAGGTGCTGTTCCGAAATCAACTTGTCGTTTAAATATATTGCCGACCACTCCTTTCAGCCCCTTTGAATTTATGTTCCTCAACTAGCTGTCGGAAATAACGTTACGCGGTTCGGAGATATTTGCGTTTCTATTTTGAATCCTCTTTCAACCACTCATCAAGAATCAGTTTTACCGGATCCATGACAGCCGCCTTTCGGCACTGGGGGTTTTCAACGTCAAAGTCTTCATGATTGGCATACTTTTTTACTATGTGCGCATCGATCCCTGTTTTCCGAATAACATTTACATAGCGTTCTCCTTTTTGATTGACTTCTGCCACTGAAAACACCTCCTAAATTTTCTCCTATCAAACGTTATTAGTCTAACGAGGAGTTTAAAGTTATTTATGAGTGTTGGCAATTGGCTTTTTGTATACTCTAGAGAAAAATACCAACTGCATAAATTAACTGCGGTAAACTATATTTTAAAATTCCATATACAAGGATATTTTATATTGAATAGAATTCTTGTACTGTGCTCTAACTTCTTTTAAATTATTATTTGTACTGCTTTTAAGTTTAAGGTATGCCTCCACCTGAAATTCGAAGAAGACGAAACATAGCACAGATTTTCTAATAACAATCGAATTAACAGAAACTTATTGCATAAATAAAACGTTAGCTAGCTGAGTTAAGTGGGAAGTTCTACTAGTCTATTCTCATTATTTGTCTAGGTAATTTAAATATTATATCTCTTTGCTCTTAATTTAAATGCGTTTTCCCCTCCTTCCATAACATCACAAATTTCCTTTCTAACTTCCTCTACCTCAATTGTTCCACTATATAGAACGTCTATATCTCTCGACTTTGAATTCATTGCAATTAACCACTCAGTATCGCCATTAACAGGTATATTTGCATTATGACTTACAACTATTATTTGTCTCTTATTTTTAACAATTTTCAACCTATCAACAATAAGTTCGTAAATTAAATGATTATCTAAATCATCTTCTGGTTGGTCTAAAAGTAAAGGAACATCTCCATAGGAAAGTAAAAAAGTTAGAATAGCAGATGTTTTTTGACCTGCAGAAGCATTTGATAACAGTTGAAAGCCAGAAGAGCTATTTGCTCTATATTTAACTGTGATTTCATCTTCAGGTAAATGTAATAATAATTCATCAATCTGCTCTTCATTTAATTCTTTTAATACACTCTCAAATCGTGATGAAAATGTACTAATACCATTATTTCTCACACTTCTAATTTCATTAATAAGCTCTTGCTGTAGATCAATTACATTCCCACCTTGTAAACATTTATCAGCAACTATTTTCAAGTCATCTTTAAAACTAGTTTCTTTTTGAATAATCTCTCTAAACCTTTTTAAATAATGGTTTCTATCTCGATACTGTCTCACTTCAATTTTAATATTTTCATCACTTAAAACTTCATTTATAAATTGTTTTCTAGTATCAGTAATTGAATTTCTAAGCTCTATAAATTCTTCATAGATTGCATGTAGGTATTCATTTTCACTAACTATATCACTTTCTATTTTCTCAATGTCCTTTAAATCTCTTTCTAGTTTGGATAATTCAACAGTAGCTTTTTCTAGTTTAGATAAGTCATCTATTCCTTTCTCTGCCAACTCTTGTTTAATTCTCATAAATTCATCTCTATTTAATTTTCTGTCACTAAACCACTTGGTTATTTGCATATCTCTTTTTAAACTCAAGTACATTTCATCTAATTTAGATTCTGCATCCTGTAATAGACTTTGTACAACTTCAAAATCCTTTAATATAGGATTAACAAGAGTAGAAATTTCGTCTTGATAGTTATCTCGATAAGATTCTATATTTAGATTTTTAATTTCAAATCCATCTCTAATGCCAGAAATTAAATCTTTTTTATTTTCAATATCAATATGAACTTCTTTAATAAGTTCATTTTCGTTATTAAATGCTTTAAATTTTTGAACTAAATCTTCAAAACCACTCTCTCTAAATGAGCTTATTTGTTCCTTTTTATCTTTTATTTCAGATATTATTTTGGACTTCTTACTAATTTGATATCTTAAGCTCCTTATTTTAGCTGATTGTTCTAAAAAATGATTCTTTTTCTTATTAATATCATTATTTATTTCCGACATGCCTTCAATCGCAACATCGATTCTATTTCTTAAAGCGTTAGGGTAACGTGCTATTTCAAAAATTTGTTTTTGAGAATAAATATCAAATTTAAAGAAATCCTTTAGGTCGATTATGTCTTGTTCTATAAACTCACTATCCTCTTTCTTAAAAACTTTCAGTTCCCTTACTTCATGTCTTTGAAAACCTGTTGCTTTAATTAGATATTCAAATCCATATTTAACAACTGTTATTTCAATAGTTGTATCTTCTAATAAAATACCAGTTGCCGAACTATTAACTTTAAAAAAGTCTTCTTGTTCTTTTTTTAATGTTGCTCCACCTATTGAATCTGCTAATTCAAGGTCTTGAATTTTTTTAAATACTCCTCTTATAAGTCTTAAAATACTAGATTTTCCAGAACCTCTGCCACCAATTATTGAATTCATCTGAGGATTAAAATCTAATTCAATCCTATTTCTATTTAATATTGTATTATTTACTTTTATATTTTTAATCCATAAATCTGGTAAATTATAAGGAATACTATCAGATTGAAAATCATTCCTAATTCTATACTCAGGTAATATAAGGGCTTGTTTTAAACTATCTAAATTTACTGTTTCATTCAGCTTAATCCACGTAAATCTCATCCCTATCCCCCAGAGTCCATGTTTAGGATTTCCAGGTCCATGCGGATTATCAGAAAAAGTTAGTATTGCTTTTTTCTCATCTAATGCCTGTGACACAGATACCTTCCAGTCCCTATATATACTTTTATCTATATCTTTTTGATAATACTCTTTTAAAGTGGACTCAATTTCTTCATTGTTTATATTGCCATCAAGAAATAATTGATGGACAACTTGAACTGCATCTATATTTTCATCTTTTAATAAGTTCTCTCTATTGGTAAATCCCATATTTGATATCCCATTAAATTCATCTATATGTGCAGGAATTACTAATGCATTTTTCTGACTTGCTGCTAGTGCCAGTTGTTGAGTGTTTTTATCAGTAAAAGCTTCATCAGTTGCGAAATTTTCTCTACTAATATTAATATTATTTAAAAAATCTTCTATATCTTGCGTAGATTTATCAACATCAAACAAAACTAACATATGTACTTTTGCCTCACCACATGTTACTTCAACACCTGGAAATACTATTAAACTAGTATCTTTGGCTGCTTCTTTAATTTGATCAATCCATCCTCCCGTGTTGTGATCCGTAACAGCAACCACATCCAAACCTTGTTCAATGCATCTATCAACCCAATCTTGTGCAGTAACCTCCTTATCCATAAAACATTTGCTAGCTGGAGTATGTAAATGTAAGTCTGTTTTGTACCATCGCGCACCTTTATAATTCATAATTATCCTCCTATGCCTTTCATTTATGTAGTACCAAATTCCCCTGTTTAGGCAACAAAAAATAAACTCTCAATATGGATGTTTATGAAAACATTTGAATTGATTTGGGTGTCCTCAATGGCCTTCTCTATTCCTTGCCCACTGATCACCGAATTCTACTCACTCTTTATAACTTCGTTGCTCATGCAGAATGAGTAGAACCTTCTTTATAGGTAAATCTAGAATTCCATATGTAATTATTAAAAAATGAGGATTTTTACTGCACAGTATACATCTACTATGCAATAAAGATCATTCCGCAATCTGGTAGACTAATTGAATAACACGCTAGGTAGTTTTAGTATCCATAAGAAAAAACCGCTTAATTAATATAGGTTCTCAATCAGACTTAATTACAAATTATCAAACTTTATTTTAAAGCTACACTCATCTTCTTCACCTTCTCTTTTACCTCTCCAGCACTACTTAAGTTGACTGGATGAATACTAAAAATCACTCGTAAGTATTAAATCGACTAGCGTAATGTATTGCATCAGCTTAATTGTATTATAATGGTTATACTTACAGTCATCGATCTCAATATCAAGATGTTTGCTCCCTTCTATAGCGACATCGATCCAATCCATTACAAATTAAATAACGTTAGTTTTTTTGCCGTCGATATTTGCACAACAGTTTTTAAAATAATCATTTGAATTTACTTGATCTCTAAATACCTTTAGTCGGTTTTTCTTCAAATCCTAAATCTGCTATTTTTAAAATAGATGTAAAAAACACTTTACTTAGTAAAGATTCAGGAAGATTATAATTTCTGCTAAACCCCCTCAAATTCCAACCTTCTGCAATAGCACGCTCTCCATTATGCTCACATGAAGATATAACTAAATTTTGAGCATGAATCTTAGTAATATTACCTTCTTGGAAGCGTTTTGTACTATTAGCAACCGCTCTATAAATAATTGAATTAATTTGCGCTGCAGAAAAATGATCCAACAAATTCATAAATACTTTAACAGTCTTCTTACCTGGAGAAAAGTTATAGCCTACTTTATCCATCTGATGTAAAAGAAATTCCAAACATTCACCTAAACTAATCTTTTTCCACATTTCATAACAAAATTCTTCGTCTTCCTCAAAGTCATCTGGTTTAGGATACATTAAACGCTCTATCATATGATTATAACTTCCGTCTTCAGGCTCAACATTTATTTTATATCTCACATCGAACATATTAAAACCTATTGAATTCTTTTCGCTATTCACACTAAATAGTTTGCAATCATTTGATGAATCTAAAACCATTATCCTTCTTGAAGTCAATGTCTTAATTACTTCTGATTCTAACTGGATAGGTTATACTTAACTGGACAGATTTCTTAAGGTGAATTAGAATAAACTAATAACCTTAAGGAGGCCATAAATGCCAAGTAAAAGACCAAGAAGAAAGTTCACAGATGAATTCAAAAATCAAATGGTACAGTTATATCTCAATGGTAAGTCCAAATCTGTTATTCTCAAAGAATATGAGCTTACCCCCTCTTCGTTAGATCGATGGATAACGCAACATCAGCAATCGGGTTCTTTCAAAGAGAAAGATAACAGGAGTGATGCTGAAAACGAATTAATCAAGCTTCGCAAAGAAAATGAACATCTGAAAATGGAAAATGATATTTTAAAGCAAGCAGCGCTGATACTAGGACGAAAGTAGAAGTCATCAAAGCAAATACAGACAAATACTCAATATCAGCAATGTGTGCCGTCCTTAACATATCTCGAAGTACGTACTATTATGAAGTAAAATCCAAAGTAGAAGATAAATCTTTAACCCAAGATATCATTAGAATATTCAAAGAAAACAGAAACAATTATGGCACCCGTAAGATCAAAAAAAAACTCAATGACGAAGGCAAAGTCGTTTCAAGACGAAAAATCGGACGAATTATGCGCGAAAACGGTCTCGTTTCAACATATACAATTGCGCAATACAAGCCTCATAAAAAGCCTTCAAATGAAGATTTAACTGCTAACGAAGTCAAACGAGACTTCACAAATAGAGAGCAATTAGAAGTTGTTGTAAGTGATCTGACTTATGTCAGGGTTGCAGGAAAATGGAATTATGTTTGCATATTAATTGACTTGTTTAACCGAGAAATTATTGGTTATAGTGCTGGTCCAAAGAAGGATGCAATGCTCGTTTATCAAGCTTTCTCACGGATAAACGCAAATTTGAACGATATTTCCATATTCCACACAGATCGTGGTAGCGAGTTTAAAAACAATGTAATTGAAGGGTTGATTGAAACGTTTGATATTAAAAGATCTCTGAGTCAAAAAGGGTGTCCATACGACAATGCGGTTGCTGAAGCCACTTTCAAAGTATTTAAAACAGAGTTTTCAAATCGGTATATATTCAAGTCGCTAGATGAACTTAGCATCGAACTAGCAGATTATGTGAATTGGTATAATAACATAAGAATTCACTCAACACTAGGCTACCTGACGCCTGTAGAATTTAAAAGAAATGCCCTTAAGAAAATTGTCTGATTTAGTGTTGACAATCCAA
>NZ_FOWN01000034.1 GCF_900115465.1 Halolactibacillus alkaliphilus | reverse complement strand
TTCGAAAATACGGAATATCTCATAACGAAGCACTTAAATTAGCTGCGAGTAGGAAGGGGTATTGGAATAACTCAAAAACACCTGCCCTTCATCGAGCACTATCAAATGAGCGACTATTGAAGTGGGGGCTAAGAAATTTAAACCTTCGCTTGAAAACAAGTCAATTTAGATCTGACTATAAATTAAAACGATACTTAAATTATTGAACCGCCGTATACGGATCCGTACGTACGGTGGTGTGAGAGGTCGGTAGGTGAATTAATCACCTACCTCCTACTCGATTTAAAAATTCACTAAATAATACCTACACCTTTTAAATTTTGATTAGTTTTAAAATAACCTGGAAGTCCGTATGGTGTTGCAATTAGTGTTGTTGGTTTTTTTACAGCACTTATAGAGTCATATGCTTGCCATACTATTTTTGAACAGTATGTTGGGTTTTTACTTGGTAAATTCATTGATATGCTATAAGAATAATTTTTATTTTGATAGTTTATTTTAGCCCAATTAGCTGCTCGTATAGCGTTAGTTCTGCTTCCCACCCGGTATACATTAGTATGTGTTCGGCCATCTTTTTGACCTTGTACTATTCCGTATCTATCTTGCCATTGTTTAGTTGTAATAACCAGCGGTTTTGAATTTTTCGCCCCTGAAATATGAAGAACTTGAGTTGAACTAATTGCAATGCCGGCATGTCCTGTTAATCCAAAAGAAGACGTTCCGTTACTGACTAAAATATCTCCTTTATTAAGAGTGGGACCTGTTGAAAAAGTTTGAATATTAGAAGTCATATTTTCTTCAATTTGTATTAATTCATTAGGAACTGGAATTTCTGAATCGAATTCATTGAATTTATCTTCATTATTGATTATTAACCAAGTCTCATAAGATATTTTTTTGTCTACGATTTCATTTTCAATTAATTGGTTGTATGTCTCTTCTGATAAATCTGTTTCAGGTTTGTTGTTCAGTTCTTCAGCTTGTGATACATTGGGATAAACTAATAGAGTGACAGTAAATAATAGAACCATAAAAGTGATGAATTTTCTAAACAAAATAAAACCTCACTTTATTGTTGTAATTCTATTATAATACAAATATATAGGAAATGGAGGTAAAATTATGAAAAACAAAAGTTGGTTATATATTTTATTGTTTGTACTAATTGGAGTCATTGTAGTTGGTGTTTTAATATATAAAAATTTTCACTATGATGAGAAAAAGTTGACTGTAGAGAAAATTGATAATTATTTAAATGAAAATAATTATGATCAGAAAATTTTAAAAAAAGAAATTGAATTTGATTCTAAGACTGGGGAATATTTTGCAAGAGTAGTATTTAAAGATGAACCTAATAATTTCTATGAAATTATTAGTGAGTCAGATTCAAATAAAGTTAAAGTTTATGGATATCATGATGGTGTAGAAATTGTTGATAAAAACAAAGGTAAATATATAACAGAGTATTCATATAAAATTTCTAAATAGAATAGCAATATGCTACTCTATTTTTTTTGCGTAGTATTATTGGCGATAGCTAACATTGTAGCCTGCATTCCCGGAATTTATAACGATATTCTGTAAAAAAAGATGATTGGGCAGACACACCGACATGACATGGTTTGGTGTAAGTGTGGAGTAATTGCTATTGATGGCGGTAAAGACTATCAACGTTTAACTGGAAATCTAAAAAATATTGACGATAGTTATTCTGTTTTTGAAAAAGAATAATTTTAAGAACTGTCGATCTAGATAGTTCTTTTTATTTTCAAATATCCATGCAATGGCGCACTTATACACTCTGTCGAGTGGATGCTAAAATCCGTATCGCATTTGGGTTTCCGTCAAGCGTGTATTAAGTATAGCAAGTGTGGGACGAGAAAAGCCAAAATAAACGAAATAAAGCATACAAAGAGGATGATTGGGCATTAAATGGTTTATATTAAGCCCGATCATCCCACACTTGCTATATTTTAGATTATTTATTGTTTCTCATATTCTTTTAAGTTTCTTCTCCTTTGGCGGATATCATAATATTCCCAGTATTTTTCTAGATTATCATGAATCACGGTATTCTTTAACTCTAAAATCCAAGCATCGTGTTTAACGGTATAAGCCAAACCATGGAAACGATAGGGTTCATTTTGGCGAAGAATCCCACTCGTCACAATTTCATTCAGTGCTTGTTCCGCACTTAAATCTCCAGGAATGTAGTCAATGATATAGGTTTTAATGTGTGATAATTGGTCATCATTTTGACGATAAGATTCTTTAAAGATACGCCTAGGTTTTGACTCTTTTCCCTCTGCTTTGCGTTTCCAAGAACCAATTAATTCTCTCAATCGCTTGATTTCTGCGTGTAGCTTTTCAATGTCTTGTTCTTTATCCATTAAGATTCTCCTCTCAAATATACTTTCGCTAGATCCCAACGACCGGCACCATGACCCATTTCCGCATGAATGAGATTAACCACTTCTTCGACTTGTCTAAATAAGTCATGCTTCGCTTGATGAACGCCATAGTTCGCTGCCCGACCGATATCTTTATTCTCAATGATACGTTGTAACATGTCATAGCCTTCGGATCCAATCTGTCGTTCTTTCAACAAGTGTTTAAACCGATTGCGTGCATACAAGTGACGAAAACCATGTGCCCCTCTCCCATTTGTCGATAATCCGGCCTTATAGAAAGCGTTTCTGACGTTCTCACGGAGTGTATCGCGTTTTATAGGCACTAATTTATCAGAAGGGCCTCTAATCGCTTATTAAAACGTTCTGGAATAGACATAAAGCGATAACGTCCGCCCTTCGTAATGCCTTGCCCGTTTTTTATCACTAATCGCCAGTTATCACCTATCTGTTGAAAATGTTCGGCACGCACTTGTGTGGCTTCTTCTACTCGCAATCCTAAATGTCGCATGAGATCAACACCTGCTTGCCCATTTGCACTCATAAAAGGGCGTATATGTTCGAATTCTTCTTGGCTATAAGAACGATTGATGGGTGTCGGTTTGCCTGTGATGAGGCGCTTGTTTGTTGTAAATTGAATGGGCTGTTTCCCTAAACGTGCTGCTTTTAGCGCTAATCCCTTTTCGATATGGCGTAAGCCTGTTTCAATGTTTTTTAAATGCCCTTTACTGATGCCCTCTTGTTGTTTAAAGGCGATATACGCCCTGTAGTGCGTTTCTGTGACGTCTGTAAGACGTTTGACTTGATGTTGTTGTTTCGCCCATTGGGCAAAGTTTTGACCCACACTCATGGTCTCTTTTTTCTGTTTGTAAGAATGTATGAATCTTTTGTCGCCATTTTTTCTTACGTCACGTTTTGATTTTCCTATCTGATCAACTTCTTGAATCGCTTGTTTAATATCGTAAGATAAACTCGCTGATTTACGTCTAGCCATGGGTTGATCCCTCCTTGCTCTTTTTTAAAAATCGGCGTCGCTCGCGAACCTTCCCACCTTATGTAAAAAAATAAGGTTGTCAATGTGCAGGTATTTAGCTTGCCGCTCCATATTTTTTGAGCCGAGCGTTTTTGAGGCTCTTACATTTATGTCTTACTTCAACACCCGATACGTGACACAGTGTTGACTTATCGCGTGGCTAACGAGCCGTTTGCGATAAGATTTCGTTCATCTATAGATGAAACCGTTTCTTACACAGAAAAAGCTAGCTGACAACGGTTGTTGAGATCAGCTAGCTTTCAGATGTTTATTTGATTGGCCACTCTTAGGTGTTTGTTATTCAGGTTGTTGTTCTTGATACCAACGAAAACCAAGGTTTTCTGCTTCGCTTTCTGTTTTGACATCAAACTGATAGTACATTTCTTTGTAGAGTTGTTTGGTTGTTTCGTGATCCAGTCCAGCTTCTTTACACGCGAGCAGCATGTAACCGAGGGCTTGTTTATTATCCATGATAGATTCTCCTTTATGATGTGAATGTGATAGATTGTCCTCATTCAAAGACTATTATATATAAAAAAGCCTTTGGGTCTATGATTAATAGCAAGATCGTTGCTATTGAATCAACCCAAAGGCTGTATATTTGATAAATAACCGCAGACTTCTCCTAAAGGGAGTCGCATAAAAAATAAAAAGTAAAAAAACGTTATGATTATATTTTAATAAAGACGACTTTGAGCTTGATGATAGTAACGCTTAGCCAGTGGCAAGTCTCTTTTCTGTGCGAAAGAAACAGAAAAAAGCTCCGTACGGGGGATTCTAAAGTGATTGTATAAATTAACGGCTGATGAACATGAGAAATGTGAGAGGTTTTAGTTTAATTAGGTTTTGGTCTAAGAATATACCCTAAGGAAATTCAAAATAAACGTTAAAAACCATATAAAATTGTGATACACTATCACTAGTCATTTTTTTAAATTTTTTGTTATTTTATATTTTCTGAAATTTATGTTAATTTCGGACTTGCGATTCAGTCGGACACACGGTATAATGTCCACTATAAATAAACAAATGTACATTCAGAAAATACAAACAAGGGGGCGACGTAATGGATAAAATTAATGTAGGCTTGTGCGGACTTGGAACAGTAGGGACAGGTGTTGTTCGTGTCTTGAACGACCATAAAGAACGCATCATACATAAGTTAGGATGCGAAGTAGAAATCACAAAAATCTTAGTAAATGACCTGGAAAAAGAACGAGATATGATTATTAATCGTTCATGGTTAACTGATAACCCTGATGAACTGGTTGAAGATGAAAATATTGATATCATCGTGGAAGTTATGGGCGGTGTCAAAGGTACAAAAGAGTTATTAGAAAAGGCATTAAAAAATAAAAAGCATATTGTAACAGCGAATAAAGACTTGATGGCTCTTAATGGGCGTGAATTGTTGCAGCTTGCTCGTGAGAATCATTGTGATATCTTATTTGATGCTAGTATAGCTGGAGGTATTCCAATCGTACGTACACTTGTTGATGGATTGGCAAGTGATCACATTGAAAAAGTCATGGGAATTGTTAATGGGACAACGAACTTTATCATGACAAAAATGACGGATGAAGGTTTGCCATTTGATGATGTGTTAAAAGAAGCGCAACGCTTAGGATTTGCTGAAGCCGACCCAACATCAGATATTGAAGGGCTAGATGCGGCTAGAAAAATGACGTTATTAGCTAATTTAGCATTCAAGATGGAAGTGAATTTAGATGATGTTGAAGTAAAAGGTATCACCTCAATCACACAAGATGATATCGCTTTTGCTCATAGTTTAGGGTACACGATTAAGTTAATAGGGATTGCTTCAATGCACGATCAAAAAGTAGAAGTAATGGTTGAACCAACACTTCTTCCTAAAGATCATCCGCTAGCTAATGTTAAGAATGAGTTTAATGCTGTTTATGTCTATGGTGATGCAGTAGGTGAAACGATGTTTTATGGCCCGGGTGCAGGGAGTTTGCCAACAGCAACAGCTGTTGTCTCTGACCTTATGGAAGTCATTCGAAATATTCGTTTAGGTATTAGCGGTAATGCTTATCAAGAACCTCAATTCAAGCGACAAATTAAAGTCCCTGAAGAAAAATACTCAAAACACTTTATTCGTTTAGAAGTAGAAGATCAAGCTGGGGCTTTCCAGGAAATCACTAATATTTTTACAGATCATCATGTAAGCTTCCAAAAGATCTTGCAATTACCAACAGAAACAGACCAACGTGCTGAAATTGTCATGATTACACATAAAATTAGTAAAGCGCAACTTATGAAAAGTTTACAAGCACTAGACAAAATAGAGGTAGTCGACCGAGTGATTAGTCATTATCGAGTCGATGGGGAGGAATAAAGATGGCGTGGCAAGGGTTACTACAAGAGTATAAGGATTTATTACCTGTAAATGAAAAAACACCGATGTTAACACTTAATGAAGGAAATACACCTTTAATTAAATTAGATAATTTATCTAAAAAATTTGGTGTAGAGGCGTATGCTAAAATTGAAGGGGCGAACCCAACGGGCTCATTTAAAGATCGTGGTATGGTTATGGCGATGGCTAAAGCAATTGAAGATGGCTCGCATACAGTTATTTGTGCCTCGACTGGAAACACTTCAGCAGCTGCTAGTGCATATGCAGCAAAAGCTGGCTTGCGTTCAATAATTGTTATTCCTGAAGGTAAAATTGCTCAAGGGAAAATGGCGCAGGCGGTTATGTATGGCGCAGAGATATACTCAATTAAGGGGAATTTTGACGACGCCTTACGTATTGTTCGTAAGTTAGGTGAACGTGATGATATAACTTTAGTTAATTCTGTAAATCCATACAGAATTGAAGGACAAAAAACAGCAGCATTTGAAGTGTGTGATGCTTTAGGAAAGGCACCTGATTATCTCTTTATTCCAGTTGGAAATGCTGGTAATATTACGGCATACTGGAAAGGTTTTAAAGAATATCACGATAAAAAACAAACGGGACTACCAAAAATGATGGGGTACGAAGCGAGTGGTTCAGCGGCGATTGTGCATGATCGTATTTTTGACAATCCAGAAACAATAGGAACAGCTATCCGCATTGGTAACCCAGCAAGTTGGAAGCAGGCAGTAAATGCTAGAGATGAATCAAATGGGACCATTGATGAGATCACAGATGAACAAATGTTAGAAGCTTATCACTGGATGGCTAAAAATGAGGGGATTTTTGCTGAGCCAGCATCTAATTCATCAGTAGCTGGATTGTTTAAAGCGTTGAAAAATAATCAAGTCAAACCGGGTAGTCAAGTGGTGTGTGTGCTGACAGGAAACGGATTAAAAGATCCAAATACGGCAATCGAACATAGTGATATTTCTCCGATGGTACTTGATAATGATGAAGATGTCGTAGTTAAAGCAATCCTTGGCCGTGATAAATCATGAGCTGGCGAATCAAAGTTCCGGCGACAACAGCCAATTTAGGTGCGGGATTTGATTCAATAGGAGTAGCTTTAGATTTATATTTATTTATTAAAGTAAGTCCATCTGATGAGTGGGCGTTTGTGTCCCATTCAAAGCATTTAACAGAAGTGCCAAAGGGTAAAGAAAACTTTATCTATCAGATTGCGGAAAAAGTAGCAACGCGCTATGGGAAACAAACCTTACCACCTTGTCATGTGGAACTGTTTAGTGATATTCCTTTAGCTAGAGGGTTGGGAAGTAGTGCTACGGCTATTGCTGTTGGTATTGAAATAGCTAATTTATTACTAGAACTCAATTTAAGTGAGCGTGATAAGGTGCAGATTGCGACTGAGATTGAGGGTCATCCTGATAATGTGGCTCCTGCTATTATCGGTGGCGCTGTGATCGGTCATTATGAGGACGTCGTTGACTATGTGAAGCTTGATTTAGAAAATATAAGTTTTGTCGCTGTTATTCCTGAGTTTGAGTTAAAAACAAAGGATGCCCGCCAAGTATTACCAGATACTTTTAGCTATGCAGATGCTGTTCGGGCAAGTAGTGTGGCTAATGTAACAACAGCGGCACTTGTGAAACAGGATTGGGCATTGCTTGGCCGCATGATGGCGCAAGAACATTTCCATGAACCTTATAGAAAGAAACTTATTCCGCATTATGATGCTGTGAAGGCACTTGTTAATGATGATGCGCATGGTATCTATATTAGTGGTGCTGGTCCAACGTTAATGATATTAATTGATGAAGTAATAGCAGAAAAACAGCTACATTACTGGCGAAAGACAATGCCAGAACATGAATGGCTTGTTTTAAAGCCGGTGAACATAGGAATTGAAGTGGTGGATGGTTATTAAATGATACCTCTCACTCAGCTTAAACGCTGGTGAGAGGCTTTTTATTTTTTAAACGATTATAAAAAGACTATCCATAAAGGATAGTCTCATTCATTATTAGAGTCATTAAAATACCTGTTCAATGCCTTTTACACCAGGCACTTGTGCCACAAGAGCTTGTTCAATACCCGCTTTTAATGTCACTGTTGAACTTGGGCAGTTATAACAAGCACCCATCAATTTTAAACGAACAATGCCATCTTCAATATCAATAAGTTCAACGTCGCCACCATCACGTAAAAGAAGCGGGCGTAATTTATTTAATACAGCTTGTACTTGTTGTTCCATCGTTCAACCTTCCTTTCTTTTGCTTAATTTAGTATAACATTATTCATCCGGGAAAAGAAGTATTTTTCCCTGTAAAGCATAGGGGAGAAAGCCAAAAAAATCAAATGTGAAACAAATAAAACCGTGTCACAAGCTTGTTATAATGAAACGAAATCCGTTATACTAGCAATATTGCAAGTAATATTACGTGAAACGGTCATGGGGGAATAAATGATGAAAAGTATTCGTTATACTAAAATGCATGGTTTAGGAAATAGTTATATTTACATTAATGGATTTGAAGAAAAAATTAAAGAAGAAGACTTAGCGCCACTTGCGGTTAAGGTGTCAAATCAAAATACAGGTATTGGATCAGATGGTCTTATTTTAATTACACCATCGGACGAAGCAGCTGTAGGCATGCGTATGTTTAACAGAGATGGGTCAGAAGGTAAAACGTGTGGTAATGGTTTAAGGTGTGTTGCAAAATATGCTTTTGAGAATAACCTTGTATCGGCTAAGACGTTTACTATCGAGACTAAAGCTGGTATTGTTGAGGCTTACGTTCATATATCTAATGACAAACAGTTGGTAAAAGAAGTGACGATAGATATGGGGACGCCTATTTTAGAGAGACGATGTATCCCAATGCTAGGAGAACAAGCAGATGTTGTTATTAATGAATCATTTGAAATAGACGGGCAAGTCTTGCAGGCTACAGCTGTTTCAATGGGAAATCCACATGTGATTTTTATTGTGGAGGATATTCAAAAAGCGCCATTATATGAGTTGGGGCCTGTCATTACGAACGATCAAAGATTTCCAGAGGGCGTTAATGTTGAATTTATCGAAATTATAAGTAAGGAAGAAATGTACTTTAGAGTATGGGAACGTGGTTCTGGCGTAACAGAAGCGTGTGGAACGGGAGCTTGCGCGGCAACTGTAGCGAGTGTATTAAATGGTCATAGTAAACGTGGTGAGGCAGTAACGGTTCATTTAGCTGGTGGAGATTTAACGATAACTTGGGATTTAGATGGAAAAGTATGGATGCGTGGTGCGGCAGAGACTATTACCGAGGGTGTGTATTTTGATTATGCTAAATGAGCTCTCAAAAAATGACTATCTGATTATGTAAAAGAATAGCTGAGTAGTTTGAAAACAGACTAATTGAACATTTTGAATCTATTAAGTATACTAAGTGGTATGATATAAAGAAAGGAACGGATGTCATGCTACTGATTACAGATCGAGCCAAACGACAACTTAAAGAGATGCTACAACGTGAGAAGAACAATAACATACGTGTGCGTTTTGGAGTCAAAGGTGGTCTATGCAATGGCTTGTCCTATACTCTTGGTTTTGATAAGCAAATGTATAAAGAAGATCATTTAGAATTGATTGATTCAATTCCTTTTACGATCAATAAGAACGATTTAGAGCTACTTAAATATGCGACAATTGATTTTAAACAAGACATGGTGGGTGGAGGCTTCCATATTTATAATCCACTAGCAGAAAAGGAGCGCTGTTGTGGGTCCAAAGAAGAGGAAGTTCATTGACTTAGGTTAATAGTTAAAACAAACTTAAACCAACGTGTGTACCTATAATATAAACAAAAATCCCGTTTAATCAAGCGTGTGGTCTGCTTGATTAAACGGGGTTTTTGTTTTGTTTTAACTTTTTTTATAATTATTCTATTCAAATATACTCGTAGAATGTTTCGGTTGTAAGCGCTCTTTAGGTTCCATATGGTTAATTGCATTATTAATGGCTGTTGGTCCTTCACCAAATCCTGTTGCAATTAATTTCACCTTACCTGGGTACGTACAGATGTCACCAGCTGCATAAATGCCCTCGACAGCTGTTTCCATACGTGAATTAACGACGATATTATTTTTCTCTATCTCAAGTCCCCAGTTTTTAATTGGTCCTAGTGAAGAAATGAATCCATAATTAACAATGACATCATCGACATCAATTGTTAACTTTTGGTCGCCTTTAACTTCTTTAAGTACCACAGACTCTATTCGGTCTGTACCATGTAAAGCCTCAGGTACAAATGGTGTAACGACTTTTACTTTTGATTGCTGTAGCCTTTCAACACTATGCTCGTGTGCTCTAAATTGTTCGCGTCGGTGTACAAGAGTGACTTCCTTTGCAATTGGTTCTAACATCAGTGCCCAGTCAAGTGCCGAATCACCCCCGCCAAACAGTACAATCCGTTTGTCTTTAAACATCATCATTTGGTCAACATAATAATGCAAGTTTCGGCCCTCAAAAGCTTCTGCTTCTTCTAACGCCAACTTTCTAGGTTGAAAAGCGCCATTTCCAGCTGTAATAATGATAGTTCTACTTAAATGCGTTTCTTTATCCGTTTCGATTAAGAATGTCCCATCTGGATTTTTAGTGACGTGTAACACGTTTTCTTCAAGGCAATATGTTGGATTAAATAGACTGACTTGTTCTTCTAAATTATTTATTAAATCTTGTGCGCGAACTTTAGGAAAGCCAGCAATATCGTAAATGTATTTTTCGGGATAGAGCGCGCTCAATTGTCCTCCAGTATGAGGTAAGCTCTCGATGAGCTTGACTTTTTTTTGTCGTAATCCCCCGTAAAATGCGGTAAACAGTCCGACAGGACCTGCCCCGATTATGGTAATATCATAAAGTTGATTTTCTTCCATTTATATTTCCCCCATTTGATCTTTAAACTTAACAAGTATTTTAACATACTTTTGTTCAGGATGAATCTTTTATGCACACAGTGATTTTCATTGAAATATAACCTTAAACAAGCTAAGATTAAATTATGACGGAAATGTGACGGAAGTGAAGTGAGAGAGGGTGTGAGAGAAGTTATGCATATTGTTGTGTTAGGAGCAGGTTATGCAGGATTAACTGCTGTGTTGCAACTACAGAAGAAAATTAAGAAGAAAGATATCAAGATTACTTTGATAAATAAACATAGGTATCACTATCAAACGACATGGTTGCACAGGTGTGCTGTTGGTATATATTCAGAAGCGTATGCTCGTGTTGACTTAGAACCGCTTTTAAAAAAGGATCTTGTTACCCTGAAAAAAGAGGTAGTAAGGGCCATTCATCCGCACCAAAAAGAAGTTCACACAGATGAAGGTATCTATAGTTATGATTTCCTCGTCGTTGCTTTAGGTGCTGAAATAAATACGAGCGAAATCCCAGGCTTGGATCATTACGCACATAGTATTGTGACACTTGCACGTGCGAATCGGCTTTGTAATCGTTTTATAACGGTAATGAATGATTATAAAAACTCCCAGCAATCTGACCCTTTACATATTGTAGTAGGTGGTGGTGGTTTTACTGGCGTGGAGTTGTTAGGTGAGTTAATAGAACAATTACCGAAAATGTTAGCTATGCACCAGATCGACGCAAATAAGCTAAAGTTGACCTTAATTGAAAAAGAATCAACGGTATTACCTGAGTTTAATCTTGAATTGGGTGAGTATGCTTTAGCGCGTCTTGAGGAAGCAGCTGTTGATATTAAACTTCAAACGACGATTAAGGAGATTAAACGACGGACAATAAAAATTGAACACGGGGGGATTGTTGAAGAGATTCCTCATGACCTTTTTATTTGGACGGCTGGTGTTAGTAAACATTCAGTTCTTCAAAGTAATGCTTTTCTAAGCTCAGATCAGTCGATGGCCTTAACAAGTGAGTTGACAGTTCAAGAACATCCGGAAATATACATTATTGGAGATGCCATACAAGAGAAGGAAGTAACGCATCAAGGCAATGTGTTGCCTAATGCTGATATTGCTATTCAAAAAGGAAAATTTGTAGCGGAAAGCATTAAAGCTCAACTAAAAGGTTCGCATACTAAGCTCATCTTTTCATTTAAACCTTATGGAAGTAGAATTGCCTCGATTGGTCAACATGATGCGATTGGACTATTGTGGAATAAGAAGAAAGTTGTCGGTAACTTAGCTGCGCGCATTAAAAGAATAACCGATCACATGATTGTTTTTCAGATGGGAGGAGCACGCTTTTGGTATAGCGTGTTCATGGGCGCATCTAAGAAAAAATAACTGGTGATAATTAAGTTGTTAGACGGCTATTGGTATGCTCTATTAAGGCTAATAATAAGCGCCACAAATTTAACGTGTGTAGTTAAATTCGTGACGCTTATTTTATACGAAAGGGCGTAAAACCCCTACACCTTTAGGTTAGGGGATATAAGCCCTAATTCCCTTGCGTTTGAATATATTTTTGAATGGTGTCTTTGCTAACGTTCCCAATGCTACTAGAGAAGTATCCATCACTCCAAAAAGTACGTTCCTTAGGGACTTCGGAGTTAGCCTAATCAATTAGGGTTCGTTAGAACCCTGTACTTAGGAATCCGCTACGGCTTTAGCCTAGCGGTAGTTCAAAGGTCAGATGCCATCAATTAGAAATACCAAAAGTTAAAAAAGTGGATACATCAAAAACGCAAGAATAATACCTGTTATGCCACCGAAGAATACTTCTATTGGTTGATGTCCCAGCAGTTCTTTTAATTCTTTACGGCGCTCGTATGTTTCTTTTTTAGACCATACTTTTGCTTCATCAATAAAATATTGAAAATCTTTTACGAGCATATTTAAGACAATCGCTTGCTCCCCGGCTTGACGACGAATACCTGTTGCGTCAAACATGATGATAATGCTAAAAATAGCAGAAGCAGCGAATAGACCAGAAGTAACACCGTGCTCGATACCAATACCAGTGGTTACGGCTGTTACGGCTGCTGAGTGGCTACTGGGCATACCACCTGTACTAAAGGCTAAGCCAGGTTTAAATTCGCGAGTAGCAATTAAGTGAATCGGTACCTTTATGCCTTGAGCAAATAAAATCGCAAAAAGTGCAGTTATTAACGGAAAGTTTTGAAAGATTTCCAAGATTAATCGATCCCTTCTGTCTCTATCGAGTGTTATGTTTAAGTATAACACAGCTTGGTTTGTTTCGTCATGAATTGAACTACACCCCACCTAAAATTTTAACGAATTTTTGATGAAGGGGATTCTATAAGAACTCCGCAAAGGTAACCCAAACGCGTTCAACTAAGCTTGGGGTTTTTTACTCACCAACCGCCGCTAAACTATTTTTTCAACATCTTTTAAAGCCTGTTAGGGAAATAGTGTGTCCCAGGAACACTATTTGCTTTGGCTGAATCGTTCTGTCTGGTAGAACACCTGCGTTCTACCAAAAGACAGGATACGCGTCATATGTAGTAGTCATCATGGTCCTCAAGTGACCATCCTTTATTTTTTTGACGATTACTGTTGATGTCGTGATTACACCTCAAGGAACGTACGTTTTCCTCTTAAAAAATTCAAAACAAGCGATTCATTACCCACCTAGTGCTCACGCATTTGATTAAGGTGTCTTCTCGCCCTAAAATGATAAATCTAACAATGGCAAATAAAGAGCACTTACCTGGCTGGTAAGTGCTCACGTCATATTCCTAATATGCTTATGCAATGACAGCGTCTAGAGCTACTTCAATCATATCGTTGAATGTTGTTTGACGCTCTTCTGCAGAGGTTTCTTCGCCTGTTAAGATGTGATCAGATACAGTTAACACAGCTAGAGCTTGGCGATTATATTTTGCTGCTAAAGTGTAAAGAGCGGTTGTTTCCATTTCAACACCAAGCACTTGATAGTCAGCAAGTTTATTAAATAAGTCTAGTGCATTATCACGGTAAAAGCTATCGCTTGTAAAGACGTTTCCTACACGCAATTTTAAGCCTTTATCCGTACCGATATCATAAGCTTTTTTCAACAAATCGAAATCAGCTATTGGTGCATAATCAATGCCACCAAATGTCATACGGTTCATTTGTGAATCAGATGTTGAACCTTGTGCTAGAATGACGTCACGAACTTTTACGTCTTTTTGAAGGGCGCCGCATGTTCCGACACGAACCAGTTTTTGCACGCCGTATTCTTGCATTAATTCATTAATATAAATTGAGATAGAAGGAACCCCCATACCCGTTCCTTGTACCGATACTTTCACACCTTTGTATGTTCCGGTGTAACCTAACATCCCACGGACTTCATTGTAACATACTGGATTTTCCAGAAAATTTTCCGCTATATATTTGGCACGTAGTGGGTCTCCTGGCAATAATATTTTGTCAGCGATTTCGCCTTGTTTTGCTCCGATATGAGTACTCATAAATAAAGCCTCCTTGATTCATTTGATAAATCAACGGTAGCATAAAAAAAACAAAAAAACAACTCTAAACACGAACGTTAACATCAATTAACGGAAAGTTAACGAAAAAACTAGGACAATTCGTACCAAAAGAATGAAAACGTTATAATAAAGCTTGTAAACTTATTTATTTCATGGTAAATTTCGTATATAATAGTATATATTCATCATCGCGAGAGGTGAATGAATATATCAAGATGGGAGGAATCATAATGAAAGAACAAACATTTACAATTACTGATGATACGGGCATCCACGCACGTCCAGCGACACTTTTAGTAAACAAAGCAGGACAGTATGAGTCGCACGTAGAAATGCACTACAACGGTAAGGCAGTTAACTTAAAATCTATCATGGGTGTCATGTCTTTAGGTGTCCCTAAAGGTGCTGAAATTAAAGTCACTGTTGAGGGGTCTGATGAAGATCAAGCAATGGAAGGTATTACAGCAGCAATCCGTGAACAACTAGGTGAATAAACCTTATCACATACTTAAATAAAACAGCGGGACTCTTTATGAGTTCCGCTGTTTTATTTAAGTGTATAAACGGTTACCGCTCGATTTTTCGTTGATCCAGTGCTTGCGTAAGTTTATCAAGAGCTTCTTTGATATAATTATAGGGACTTGCGATATTCATACGCATAAAACCATGACCGTCTTCTCCAAATGTTATCCCGCTATTTAGACCTAATCCAACTGTTTGTGCCATCCACTTCGTTAATTCATCATGGGACATGTTAAGCTGATTAAAATCCAACCATAACAAATACGTTCCTTCCGCTTTCGTCACAGTAACGATATCATAAGGTTCAAGTGTGCGCTCCACTAATGTTTTGTTTTTTGTTAGTAATTGCCGCAAATCATTCAGCCATGGATCGCCTTTGGTATAAGCTGTTTCAAGGGCCGTAATTCCAAGAGGATTCAACATAGTCATACCGAATCGAACAAAAGCATTTTTAATTTGCATTCTGATTTTTTTATCAGGAATAATTGCATACGATATTTGTAACCCAGCTAGATTAAATGACTTTGTAGGTGACATTAACGTGATAATCTTTTGTTTGCTTGGAGAATCTAGTGAACCAATCGGTGTATGTTTATGGCCTTTGTAGACTAAATCAGCATGGATTTCGTCTGATAGGATCAAAATGTTGTATTGGCTAGCTAATCTTAGGAGTTCGTTTAATTCTTCTTTAGTCCATACGCGACCAATAGGATTATGAGGGCTACATAAAATCATCATCTTTACGCCATTTTTAAAATGTTCTTCTAAATTACCTAAGTCCATTGTGTAGTAGCCGTCGGTATTGATTAAAGGGCTTGTTACGAGTGTTCGTTTATGACGCTTTATCATATGTTGAAAAGGGTGATAGACGGGCGTTTGAATAAGTATTTTATCTGATTCGTCTGTTTGTGTCAGAATAGCCATATGAATCGTTTCGAGGACCCCAGGGCTATAGACAATGTCATCTGGCTGAATGATCAATTGATGGTTACGTTTAACCCAATCAACAACGACGTTGTTTAACGCCACATCTGTAAAGGTATATCCAAAGATACCGTGATTGACACGGTCTAATAAAGCTTGTTTAATTGGCTCGGCAATTTCTAAATCCATATCTGCTACCCATAGTGGTTGAACATTTGATGAGCCATAAAGTTCTTCTAATTTATCCCATTTTACGGACCTTGTGCCGGTACGGTTTGGGAATGTTGAAAAATCTTGCATCTAACTATACCTCCTCTGAATGTGTGGTGTCTCTTTAAAAGATGCTTAGAATTATAACATAATTAACACTGTAACATCTATCCATATACAAATATGGAGGGAACGAAAAAAATACTACATAAACTTAGTGGTTAATGCTTGTAAAAATAGGGGTTCATGTGGTAGAATCAATAATTGTGTATAAACGCTATCGGTAAATCCAATGACAGTATGTCGTTTTAGATTTGTCAAATTTAAATGAGGAGTTGTAATTATGTCAGAAAAATTCACTGAAGGTCAAGTATTACAAGGGAAAGTTACGGGTGTACAACCTTACGGTGCATTCGTTGCACTAGATGATCAAGTACAAGGTTTAGTTCACATTTCGGAGGTTACTCATGGTTTCGTTAAGGACATTAACGATCACATTAAAGTGGGCGACGAAGTAAATGTTAAAATTCTTTCTATTGATGAAGCTAAGAACAAGTACTCTTTATCAATTAGAGCAACTGAAGAAGCGCCAAAACAAAAAGCGCCTCGTAGCAACAAGCCTAAACAAACTTATGCACCTCAGCAAGAGGAGCAAGGTTTTAATACACTCAAAGATAAGTTAGAAGAGTGGTTAAAGCAATCGGGTCAAAATAAATAAGTAATGATGAAAGAGTAGCGCCATTTGGTAGTTACTCTTTTTTGTTTAGTAAGTATTAGAAAGTTTCTGTGACTTCAGCCAAGGCTTGTTGATATGACGTTGTTTTTTGATAGAATCTACTCCCGTCTTCGGTGTGGTCCGGAGAATGAGTAGCAATGTCTATTTTTTTATCTCTGATTTTTCTGAAAATTCAAAGGTGTTTTTAGTTTCGTATATGAATCTACTTGATTTCATAAGTTTTTTTAGGTAAATTAGAAGAGAAGTTTAAATATAATAGTGGAGGGACAATAATATGACACACGTACGTTTTGAGTATGACAAAGCACTAGCCTTTTTTGGCGAACATGAATTAGAGTATTTAAAAGCCCCTGTAAAATTAGCACATGATATGGTACATAATAAAACAGGCGCAGGTAGCGACTTTTTAGGATGGGTAGACTTACCTGATAATTATGATAAAGAAGAATTTTCCCGCATAAAGAAATCTGCGGAAAAAATTAAAGCGGATTCAGATGTATTACTTGTTATAGGGATTGGCGGTTCTTACTTAGGTGCTCGCGCAGCAATTGAAATGTTAAATCATTCATTTTATAACATCTTAAATAAAGAAGATCGCCAAGCGCCACAAGTTATTTTCGTAGGAAATAGCATTAGCTCAACTTACATGAAAGATTTATTCGATGTATTAAAAGATAAAGATGTTTCGATTAATGTTATTTCTAAGAGTGGAACGACAACAGAACCAGCGCTAGCTTTCCGGGTTTTCCGTAAGTTTTTAGAGGAGAAATATGGTGTTGATGAAGCGAAATCACGTATTTATGCAACAACTGACCGTGAAAAAGGAGCACTTAAAACTTTAGCAACCGAACAGGGATATGAAAGCTTCGTTATTCCTGATGATGTTGGTGGGCGTTATTCAGTTCTAACGGCAGTAGGCTTATTGCCAATTGCAGCAAGTGGTATAAATATCGATGAAATGATGCAAGGGGCTCATCAAGCTCAGGTAGACTTTAGTGAACCTGACTTAGATAAAAACCCTGCTTATCAATATGCGGCTGTGCGTAATATCCTTTATAATAAAGGGAAAACGATTGAAATGCTTATTAACTATGAACCAGCATTGCAATATTTCAATGAGTGGTGGAAACAACTCTTTGGTGAGAGTGAAGGAAAAGATTTTAAAGGTATCTATCCTTCATCAGCAAACTTCTCAACTGACTTGCACTCACTAGGTCAATATGTTCAAGAGGGACGTCGTGATATTTTTGAAACAGTCCTGCATGTTGAAACGCCACGTCATGATATTACTATCGAAGCGGAATCACAAGATTTAGATGGCTTAAATTATTTAGCCGGAGAAACTGTTGATTTTGTGAATGAGAAAGCTTACCAAGGTACACTTTTAGCTCATACAGATGGTCAAGTACCTAATTTAGTCGTGCACTTGCCTGAGCTTAATGCTTTTACATTTGGCTATGTAGCATACTTCTTTGAAAAAGCGTGTGCTATTAGTGGTTATTTACTAGGTGTAAATCCATTTGATCAACCAGGAGTGGAAGCATATAAGAAAAATATGTTTGCATTACTTGGTAAACCAGGTTTTGAAGAAGAGAAAAAAGCTTTAGAAAAGCGTTTATAATAGAGGTTTAACGAAGAAAAATCAAGGTGTTTTAGATACCTTGATTTTTTTCGTTAAAGAGCTGATACTATAACGAGTTATGCAAACTTAAATGATACATGAAAGTTAAATTTAATATATTACAGGAGGCGTTATAATTGAAATTGGAAAACCAGACATTTTTAATGACGTTATTAAAAACCCCATCCCCTTCCAGTATGGAGGTAGAAATTCAAAAGACATGGATTGACTATATTACCCCTTATGCAGATGAGATTATGACAGATCATGCTGGTAACGCTATTGCCGTCCTTAATAAGGAGGCAGACTTTAAAATTTTATTAGCAGGACACTGCGATGAAATTGGTTTAGTCATTAATCGAATCGATGAGCAAGGTTTTTTATACTTTGATAAAATGGGAGGAGTAAACCCCAAGGCTGCAATTGGTATGCGGGTTCACGTCTTAGGGTTTAATCAAACATTGACAGGTGTAATTGGTGTTAATGCTCAGCATCATGGTGGTATTAAAGGTGATTTTGATGTTGAAGATTTATATATTGATTGCGGTGCCAAGTCAAAAGAGGAAATTAGTGCCCATGTCCAAATTGGTGATTTAGCTGTTTATGATCGTCAACCAGATGTGTTAATGGACCGTTATATAACAGGTCGTGGTTTAGATAATCGAACCGGTCAATTTATCGTTGGGGAAGTATTAAGAAAATTAAAAGGCAAGGAAATAAAAGTTGGTGTTTATGCGGCGAGTACAGTTAATGAAGAGACAAACATGGGAGGTGCCTACTTTGCTGCAAGTGGCATTAATCCAACAATTGCCATTGCGTGTGATGTTACCTTTGCTACAGACTATCCTCATGTTAACAAAAATAAATATGGTGATATTACTTTAGGTGGTGGACCTGTACTTGCTAAAGGAGCACCAATTAACAGAAAAATTAATCAATGGTTAGAAGCAGCCGCTGAGCGATTGGATATGCCTATACAATATGAACTAACGCCACGTATGACGGGGACAGATGCTGATAAAATGCGCCTAACAAATAAAGGTGTGCCTGTTAGCCTGGTATCTTTGCCGCTTAGATACATGCATTCACCTGTTGAAACAGCAAGCCTTAAAGATATTGAAGACGAAATTGATTTAATAGTTGATTGGATCCTCCATATGACGGGAAAAGAGAATTTAAATCCACTAGAAAGCTAACCGCTAAATATTAATCGAAAGAACATGCCTATCTTAAGTCATAGTAGGTATGTTTTTTTTGGTGAGGTGTATGAATATATTGTACAGGGGAATGTTTGTGAAAAAAGTTCATGCAAAACACTTCACTTTTTTCATAAGCCGCGCTATACTATAAATACAATATTATATCGATTGAATCTTCGGGGCAGGGTGTAATTCCCGACCGACGGTAACTAACGTGAGTTAGAAGTCCGTGACCCGCATTTTGCGGTGGATCTGGTGAGAGTCCAGAGCCGACAGTTAAAGTCTGGATGGGAGAAGATATGGAGTAAAATGGTCATGTGACCGTTTATTTCTTGATGCCATTAAACCTAAAGCCCTCTATAAATGAGCTTTAGGTATTTTTAATGTTCAAGATTTTACTCTCCCTTCATCATAAAGATCCCAATCGATAAAAAAGATGAAGGAGGATGTCGACATGAAAAAAGGTCACACATCACAGTTAACAAAGCTTATTATTTTATCTCTTTTTGGTACAATTTCTATGGTTTTACTTTTTTTGAATTTTCCTTTACCATTTTTACCACCATACCTAAAGGTGGATTTTGGAGAGGTGCCAACCTTGTTGGCTGCACTCATTTTTTCTCCTATGGCGGGTGTTATTGTTCAGCTGATTAAGAACTTATTGTATCTTGCACTTTCTGGTGCGGCCGACCCTGTGGGAGTCTTGGCTAACTTTATTGCCGGAGTTACTTTTGTCGTTCCGATTGCAATGATTTACCATAAATATAAAGGACAAAAGAGTTTGATCTCGGGCCTTGTAGTAGGTACGATTGTCATGACAATTGCGATGGGTGTTCTTAATTACTATGTGTTACTGCCGATTTACAGTGTGTTTATGGGGTTTGAGCAATTAACGCCTAGTGTCTTACTTAGTACAATCTTTGTTGGTGTTGTGCCCTTTAATCTTATTAAAGGTGCTATCGTCTCTGTTTTATTTGTACCGCTCTTTATTAAATTAAAGCCATGGATCCAACAAAAACAGGCAAGTATTAAATTATCTGCATAATGTCTACATTTATTTTTAAAAGCTACGCCGATTTTCGGTTGTAGCTTTTTGTATTGTGCCCTTTTTTACATAAACTTTACCTTTTATTCATCATTAGCTAACATCTTTTCGTTACACTTGAGATGTAGATATAAAAATGAAGAAGGTGAAAAGATGTCGCACGTCTTAATTATATTAAGTGAAGACCTCGAATTAATTAATCAAGTAGAGCATGCATTTAAACGAGAAGGCTATACTGTTTGGGTGGTTGAAACGGAGAAGTCTTTATCCTTCTTGGCACTTACCGTAGAACCAACCCACATAGTGATTGACAATGATTGGTTTTATCGGAGTGCGGATCTTTGTGTGAGACTAAGGCGAAGTCATTTTGAGGGGTGCTTGATTGTACTTGTGTCAGAGTCGATGAAATTAGATGGCATGTTGGCGCTTGAACTTGGAGCGGATGACTATTTAATCAAACCATTTGATTTGCGCGAATTACTTATTAGAATCCGTGCTGTTGAACGTCGTGGTGATTTTCACTTTCAACGTGATAGGAATCACATGCTTAAGTTAGGTAGTCTCTCTTTGCATGTCGATAGTCAGACAGCTTATGTTGGAGATGTGCCTGTTGAATTAACAGAAAAAGAAACGTTGCTTCTTTATGCTTTACTGATTCACCCTGAGAAAATCTTCACGCGGGACATGCTTATCAAACACGTGATGAGTCGGGCGGCTGAATCAGATGTGCGAATAATTGATGTTTTTGTTAGTCGGTTGAGGTATAAGTTAAAAGAAGCAGGAACAATGATAGAAACGGTACGCAATCAAGGTTACCGATTAAAGGGGAAGTCAGACGATCAACCATCGTCTTCATAGACCAAGTTAGTTAAAAGCTATGGCTGAGTCATAACTTTTCTCTTACTTAAAAGCAAATAATTTCTGGAATAAGAATGCGTGTTCGGTTATAATGAACGTACATTCTTATTATGGGGGTTATTTATTATGGAGCGCGTGATTTATTTAGTTGATATGCAATCATTTTACGCTTCGATTGAAAAGGTGATACAGCCACAACTTGAAGATAAGCCAGTGGTTGTTGCTGGAGATCCTAAGCAACGCAGTGGTATTATTCTAGCTGCTTGTCCGGTTGCAAAAACTTATGGTGTTAAAGCAGCAGAACCGTTATGGAAAGCACGTGCGAAATGTTCAACTTTGCATGTGGTGAAGCCTCGCATGGGCCTCTACATTGATATCTCTATGCAAATTACCCGTATATTGGAGAAATATTCTGATTTGGTTGAGGTCTATTCAATTGATGAGCAATTTGTCGATGTCACCCACACGGTCCATTTATTTAAAAATAAGTATTACATGGCAAACGCTATCCATGATGAAATATTAGATACACTTGGCATTGAATCCCGAATTGGTATCGGTCCGACAAAAGTATTAGCAAAAATGGCGTGTGATCATTTTGCTAAAAAGCACCCAAGCGGTATGTATGAATTAACTCAAGAAAGTGTTCAAACGGATTTATGGCCGTTACCTATTGGTGCATTATTTGGTGTAGGGAGACGAATGGAGTCGCACTTTGTTCGCATGGGATTGCATACCATTGGCAGTTTGGCAAATCATCCTTTAATATGGATAAAAAAACGCTTCGGTATTAATGGTGAGGTGTTGTTTCGCTTTAGTCATGGTATTGATCCAAGTCCCGTGACTAAAAGAACCCATGTGAAACAAAAGGCGATAGGTCACCATATGACGTTACCGAAGGACTATGTAGAAAAAGAAGCTATCTTGGTCGTTTTGCGGGAGTTGGCAGAAGAAGTTGCTAGGCGTGCGCGAAAGCAACATTATCTCGGGTCAGGTATTAGTTTGTACATTCGCGGACATGACTTTGAACGTCATGATGGCTTTAAGCGACAAATAAAGTTAGCTCATCCAACAGCACTATCTGATGATATTTTCCAGGCAGCTAAGCAATTATTTTTGGATTCATGGCATCATCAGCCAGTGAGAGCGGTAAGTGTGACGTTGACGCAACTTGAAGAAAAGACGACGCGGCAATTGTCGTTATTTGATGATTCCATTAAAAAAGAGGCACTTGCTGATGTCATCGATAATATAAAAGAAACGTATGGTGCTGCGAGTATAATAAGAGCCTCGTCATTAACTGAAGCAGGGCAAGCAAAAATTCGGGCCGATAAAATTGGTGGTCATTGGAAATAACTTAAGGTTTAAAGGCGTGTTTTTTGTGGAAACACTTAATGTAATTAAATAAAAGATAGCAAGAAGATCAGCGCTATTTTAAAAGGGGTGTACCCGATGAAAAAGGTTATCATCAGTTTTATAACACTGACCATGATTATAGCAGGAAGCGTCGTTGTCGTTAAATATGTGATTGAAGATGCGCAAACTGTTTCGCGAGTAAGTGAACATCAACAAGCTAGTGAACGTCAACAAATCATACATGAAGTGGGTGAGTTAGCTGCTCTTGCACCACCGTCTTTTACAGAGGAAAGGCTAATACATCTAACCATGGCGTACTTGGCGCTTATTAAACAACCAATAGATGAGGATTACCACTTGACGGAGGTTACAAGCATGGAAGAGTTATATGAATTGTTTGCTGAAGTAGCAACACCAAATGTCAGTGAGCCCCATCTAACCTATTACTTTTCAGAAACAGAAACAGGTATTTATTTAAGGCCGACAGAATTACCGCCTTGGTTTGATGGAGGTCAACCATATGATATGCTGCGTGTTTCAGATCAAAAGGTTATTGTTCGTCAAATGATTGAGGATATTGACTTATATGGACCGTATACGATTGAATTGCACTTTGGTTATGATAAAAGGTGGAAAATAACAGATGCTCAAATAGTGTACCATAACAATTGAGCGCAACGACTTGTTGTATAATGGGTTTATTGAACGTCGATTGTCTTAATAGCGTCCGTGTCTACCCACCTAAAATCTTGATGGTTTTTAGATGGGTAGACCTCAAATGTGGTACACTATAAAAAAAGTCGTAAGTTAAGAAGGTGTCGTTATGAAAATATTTAGTGATTATTATAATAATACAGTTAAACTAGCTTTTGAAGAGCATCCCTTTTCAGAAAAACCAAAACATGTACTTGTAGTGACAAGGATTAAAGGGAAATGGCTATTAACAAAACATAAAACGAGAGGAATGGAATTTCCAGGTGGAAAAGTTGAGAGCGGAGAAACAGCAGAAGCAGCAGCTATTCGTGAAGTAAAAGAAGAAACAGGAGGCACCGTTAGAACGTTAACCTATGTGGGGCAATATTATGTTGATGGTAAAGCTGATCAAATTGTGAAAAATTTGTATTTAGCTGATGTTGATGATTTAGAGGAACAAGAGACATATTATGAGACAGATGGACCAGTTATTATGAGTGAATTACCAAAGGCTTTACAAACGGATGAACGGTTTAGTTTTATTATGAAAGATGATGTTGTTACTTCTGCTTTAACTTATATTAGGACAAATAAACTATAAGGCGCTAAGTCTTATAGTTTTTTTCATTAATAGATTATGAGTAAATGTGACAATCTATTGCTGAGGTTAAAAAACTTGTGTAAAAATATACAACCTATATTGACAAGCTGGGGTTGTTTAGATACGATAACATTCGTACGCTAATCGAATCGAGATTGACAAATTTCGACAAACAACTCAAGAACGAACGAAAAAGAAACGGTATCTGCTAATTCTCTATCTGTTCCGTTATGATAAAGTTGGCTAAGAAAACGCGCTATAATCTAATAATAAAGAGGTAACACAGGGGTGTTACAGAAAGGGGAGATTTAGAATGACTCTAAATCGTCGTTTATTCACATCTGAATCCGTTACAGAAGGTCACCCGGATAAAATTAGTGATCAAATTTCTGATGCGATTTTGGATGCTATTTTAGCAAAAGATCCACTTGCCCGTGTGGCATGTGAAACCACAGTGACAACAGGACTTGTTTTAGTAAGTGGTGAAATTACAACCTCTACTTATGTAGATATTCCAAAGATTGTTCGCCAAACGGTAAAAGAAATCGGGTATACACGTGCTAAGTATGGTTTTGACTTTGAAACGTGCGCTGTTTTGACAGCAATTGATGAACAATCACCGGATATTGCGGGTGGCGTGGACCAAGCGCTTGAAGCTAGAGAAGGTCAAATGAATGATGAGGATATCGAAGCTATTGGTGCGGGAGACCAAGGTTTAATGTTTGGTTATGCAAATAACGAGACACCTGAACTTATGCCCTTACCTATTTCTTTATCTCATAAATTAGCCAAACGACTGAGCGATGTGCGAAAAGAACAAGTGTTAGATTACCTTCGTCCAGATGGTAAAACACAAGTAACGGTGGAGTATGATGAAAACGATCGACCGGTTAGAATTGATACAATTGTCATCTCTACTCAACATCATCCAGAAGTTGAACTAAGCCAGATTCAAAAAGATATTAAAGAGCATGTTATCCTACCGGTTATTCCAAGTGACTTACTAGACGATGAAACGAAGTACTTTATTAATCCGAGTGGTCGATTTGTAATTGGTGGTCCTCAAGGAGATGCTGGTCTAACTGGACGTAAAATCATCGTTGATACTTACGGTGGTTATGCTCGACACGGTGGTGGTGCTTTCAGTGGTAAAGATGCAACAAAAGTAGACCGTTCAGCTTCATATGCTGCACGTTATGTTGCGAAGAATATTGTTGCATCAGGTCTTGCTGACCGCTGTGAAGTTCAACTTGCCTATGCAATTGGTGTGGCATCACCTGTATCGGTAGCGGTTGATACATTTGAAACAGGAAAAGTATCAGAACAATTACTTGTTGAGGCAGTCCGTCACTTGTTTGATTTGCGCCCAGCAGGGATTATAAAGATGCTTAACCTACGCCAGCCAATCTTTAAGCAAACGGCTGCTTATGGTCACTTTGGCCGTACTGATGTAGAGTTCCCGTGGGAAAAAACTGACAAAGCGGAAGCGATTGTTAAATACGTAGAAGACAATAAATAAAGCTAAGTGAAAAGCCAAGAAATTATTTTCTTGGCTTTTTTTTGATGGCTAAAATAAATGGCGGATGATTTTTTTGGTTAATAAAACCATAACGTAAGACGTCGAACTCTTTTTGATCAAGGCTAGCTAAAGAAGAGATTAATTGATCGCGTTCTTCATCCCCACCGGGGTGTCCGTGGTAGACAACCAATATTATCAGACCACCTATTTTTAAGTGAGTAATAAGATGAGTCACAGCTTCTATAGTCGAGTCAGGCGTCGTAATGATTGACTTATCGCTACCAGGTAAGTACCCGAGATTGAAGATGGCTGCTGTAATTTGATGGTGATGCTCAGGTGAAAGGTGATTTAGGATATTAGCATGAGAATCCAGAATAAGCTGTCGCTGTGGTTGATTGTGTGCAAACAAACGCTGCTCCGTCTCTTTTAATGCCTGCTTTTGTATATCAAAAGCATAAACCGTTCCAGTTTCACCAACTAATTGTGATAATAGTAAGGTATCGTGTCCGTTTCCCATTGTGGCATCAACGACAATATCACCAGGATGAATCGTTTCTTTAAGTAACTGATGGCTGTATGGAATGACGCGTTTCATTATACAAGCACCGCAGGGTATTTATTATAATGTTTGCCTTGGTAACTGTTACGCTTCACTAGTTCGGCATCAATTGCATTAAGAACTTCCCATTTACTCATTGACCACATAGGTCCGATTAGGAGTTCTGGAGGGCCGTCACCAGTTATGCGGTGGATAATCATATCTTGAGGTAAGATTTCTAATTGATCTACGACAAGCTGGATGTATTCATCGCGTGTCATAAATTTCAGTAAGCCTTTTTCGTATTGTTTTACCATCGGTGTTCCTTTTAGTAAATGCATCATATGAATTTTGATACCCTGAACATCCATTTCGCTTACGGCTTTCGCAGTATCCAGCATCATTTGATAGTCCTCACCGGGTAAGCCATTAATAATATGAGTGCAAACATTAATGTTGTGCTTTCTTAGCTTCTGTACACCTTCTAAGTAGCAAGCCATATCGTGAGCGCGATTGACTAAGTCAGACGTTTCTTGATGCATAGTCTGAAGGCCAAGTTCAACCCATAAATAAGTACGCTTGTTTAGTTCCGCTAGGTACTCAACAACATCATCCGGCAAACAGTCTGGACGCGTACCGATAGATAACCCAACAACATTGTCTTGTTTTAGGATAAGTTCGAATTTTTCTCGCAATTCTTTAACGGGTGCATGTGTATTTGTGTAAGCTTGAAAATATCCCATGTATTTCGCGTTTGGCCATTTTTTGTGCATTTTTTCTTTGACAGTGTTAAATTGCGTTTCTAAATCATCTACACGATTGCCAGCAAAGTCACCAGAACCTGCTGCTGAACAAAATGTACAACCACCATAAGCAACAGTGCCATCACGATTTGGACAGTCGAAACCACCATCAAGAGCAACTTTGAATATTTTTTCACCAAATTGATTTTTTAAATGATAATTCCATGAATGATAACGTTTGTGGTCAAACGCGTATGGAAAAGGGTTTGTCATAATTTATACGCTCCTACTCGGTTAAAATGATCTTACGTTGGCTATTCTAACATAAAGCGTCTATTTTTTGGTTGTGAGATTTGTCGATTTCTTTAACATTTGCTTGACAAATAGGCGGGGGTTACTTACAATACGATTAAAATAAGAAGAACGACAATAAAGAGGAATAGTAGACAAAGTACGCTGCTTTAGAGAGGTAACGGTTGGTGAAAGTTACTCAGCGTACTGGTTGAACTCACCTGTTTCGTTGCGGTTGTGAACAATAGAGTAATAACCGCCGTATTCTGCGTTAAAGAATGAAAGTGAGCACCGATAGGTGTTAATTTTGGGTGGTACCGCGGGAAAAGTTCTCGTCCCAGTTTTGGGATGAGGGCTTTTTTTATATTTTAGAACATACGTTCTTATTTGTCGTTATACATAATAATTGAGGAGGAGTTAAAAATGTCGTTTAGTCATCAAAAGATTGAAAAGAAATGGCGCGATTATTGGCTTTCAAATAAAACGTTTAAAGCAGACACATATTCTGACAAAGAAAAATTCTATGCACTCGATATGTTTCCTTATCCATCCGGAGCAGGGCTGCATGTTGGTCACCCTGAAGGGTATACAGCAACAGATATTCTTTCTAGAATGAAAAGGATGCAGGGATATGAAGTGTTGCACCCAATGGGGTGGGATGCTTTTGGATTACCAGCAGAACAATATGCGCTAGATACAGGAAATGACCCGGCTGAATTTACTAAAAAGAATATCGATACATTTAGACGTCAAATTCAAGAGCTTGGTTTCTCTTATGATTGGGATCGAGAGATTTCAACGACAGATCCAGATTACTATAAGTGGACGCAATGGATTTTCCTAAAACTGTATGAAAAAGGTTTAGCTTATGTTGATGAAGTGCCTGTAAATTGGTGCCCAGCATTAGGAACCGTTCTTGCGAATGAGGAAGTCATTGATGGTGTGAGTGAACGTGGTGGGCATCCGGTTGAACGCCGTCCAATGAAACAATGGATGTTAAAAATCACAGCTTACGCCGACAGATTACTAGAAGATTTAGAAGACCTTGACTGGCCAGAAAGCATAAAAGATATGCAACGCAATTGGATTGGTCGCTCAGAGGGAGCGAATGTGACCTTCGAGATTAAAAATCATGACGCGTCGTTTACTGCTTTTACAACACGCCCAGATACATTATTTGGTGCAACTTATACGGTTTTGGCACCAGAGCATTCTCTAGTGAATCAAATCGTAACAGAAAATCAACGGGCGGCTGTTGAAGCTTATATTGATGAAGTAAAATCAAAAAGTGATTTAGAGCGAACGGAATTATCGAAAGATAAAACCGGTGTGTTTACGGGAGCTTATGCGATTAATCCCATTAATGGTAAAGAAGTGCCGATTTGGATTGCAGATTACGTTCTTGTCAGTTATGGAAGTGGCGCTATTATGGCTGTTCCGGCACACGATCAACGTGACTATGAATTTGCTAAAAAGTTTGATTTAGCTATCGTACCTGTTCTTGAGGGTGGAGATGTTAGCGCCGAAGCATTTACTGAGGATGGCGTGCATATAAATTCTGATTTCTTGAACGGTTTGAATAAAGAAGAAGGTATTAATCGAGCCATTGAGTGGTTAGAAACGCATAACAAAGGTGAGAAGAAGGTGACTTACCGCTTAAGAGACTGGCTCTTTAGTCGCCAACGCTATTGGGGGGAACCAATTCCGATTATTCATTGGGAAGATGGTTCTATGACAGGTGTTGATGAAGAAAGTTTGCCGTTGGTATTACCGAAAACTGACGAAATTAAACCATCGGGAACGGGAGAATCACCTCTTGCGGTGATTGATGACTGGGTAAACGTTGTTGATGAGAAGACGGGTCTAAAAGGGAGAAGAGAAACGAATACTATGCCGCAATGGGCAGGTAGCTGTTGGTATTTCTTGCGCTTCATTGATCCTGGTAATAGTGAGTACTTGGCTGACCCTGAAGCGCTTAAGGATTGGTTACCGGTAGATGTATATATTGGTGGTGCTGAACACGCTGTGCTTCACTTACTGTATGCCCGATTCTGGCATAAATTCTTATATGATATTGGTGTTGTACCTACAAAAGAGCCATTCATGAAATTGTTCAATCAAGGAATGATACTTGGAGAAAATAATGAGAAAATGAGTAAATCAAAAGGTAATGTAGTAAACCCAGATGAAATCATTGCTTCTCATGGTGCTGATACACTTAGATTGTATGAAATGTTTATGGGTCCGCTCGATGCCTCAATTGCTTGGTCTGAAAATGGACTTGACGGTGCACGTCGGTTCTTGGATCGTGTATATCGACTCTTTATTGATGAAGCAACTGGAGAAGTGATAGATAAAATTAAGTCTATTGTTTCAGAAGATAGTCTTGAAAAGGTTTATCATGAAACAGTTAAGCGTGTCACTGAGAATTTTGAAGAGTTAAAATTCAATACAGGTATTTCACAAATGATGGTTTTCATTAATGAAGCTTATAAAGCATCTGAAATTAAACAAACTTATGTTGAAGGTTTTGTAAAATTGCTTTCTCCTGTAGCACCTCACTTAGCAGAAGAATTGTGGCATCTTCTTGGGAAGAACGAAACAATAGCTTATGAGTCATGGCCGAAATTTGATGAAACAAAGTTAATTGAGCGTGAAATTGAGGTTGTCGTTCAAATTCTAGGGAAAAATCGCGCGAAATTAATTGTAGATAAAGATATTTCAAAAGAAGACTTAGAAAAGTTAGCTTTAGAAAATGATCAAATTATAGAAAAACTGCAAGGTAAGACCGTGCGTAAAGTAATCGTTGTACCAGGTAAACTCGTTAATATTGTGGCGAATTAATTTTTCTTAATACAATGGCGTCCCTCACTGTATATTGTGGGGGGCGTTCGTTTATCTTAACATCTAAAAAAACGTTGACATTTGATATTAGATTCGTTATGATAGGAAACGTTGCATTTCGAACGCGCATATCGACGTTTTTTGATAATTTTGAATAGTTTATGTTGACACTGTGAATTCGATATGTTATTATATATTTACTGTCTGACACAGGCGGTTATTTACTTGACCATTGAAAACTGAATAACACACACAGTAAGTTAAGAAATAAAGTAAGACAAGCTAGTGCTTGAAACCAGAGTAAAGTATTACTCATCAATTTTATTGAGAGTTTGATCTTGGCTCAGGACGAACGCTGGCGGCGTGCCTAATACATGCAAGTCGAGCGCAGGAAACTAAGTAGATCTCTTCGGGGTGATACTTTGTGGAATGAGCGGCGGACGGGTGAGTAACACGTGGGCAACCTACCTATAAGACTGGGATAACTCATGGAAACAGGAGCTAATACCGGATAACCGGTGCGTTCGCATGAACGCACTTTAAAAGGCGGCATTTGCTGTCACT
>NZ_FOWN01000014.1 GCF_900115465.1 Halolactibacillus alkaliphilus | reverse complement strand
TCTTTCTTAGCGTACAAACTAAAAGAACAAGGAAAACAGCTTGTCAAAATAGACAAATGGTTCCCCTCTACAAAAACTTGCTCTAACTGTGGTTTTGTAAAAGAAATCAAATTATCAGAGCGCACTTATCGATGTGATTGTGGATTAAACCTTGATAGAGATTATAATTCAGCACTCAATATCAAAAAAGAAGGTATTCACTTATTAGCAAGTGCCTAATGAAAATATAAACTCTTGGAACAAGAGGGTTAGCTTGGTCAATTTCGTCAGCTATCAAAAGTGGCGATTACCCAAGAAGCCCCCACTTCAAGCAACCCGTAAGTGGTGGGAGTAGTTCACTATAGGATAATAGTAATAACTAAGATGGAGTGGGATGAATCATGGCATACGATGAACTAAAACAAACGATTATTGACTACGCGCATTCCATCGGCATTGATAAAATTGGCTTCGGGTCGATTGATCCTTTCACACAAATGAAAGCGAGACTAAAAGCGCAACAAGATCAAAATTATCAATCAGGTTTTGAAAAAGGCACTATCGAAGAACGAACAGAACCAGCCATGCACTTAGCGGGGGCAGAATCGATTATTGCTGTTGCGCTTAGCTATCCTTCACGGATGCGCGAACGTCCAGAAAATAAAAAAGGGGCGCGTCGCGGCACGGTGTGCCGAGCGAGTTGGGGCGTTGATTATCATGTCGTACTTAATGATAAGCTTCAACAGTTGCATGCTTTTTTAGCTGAAAAAGTACCAGGCTTTCGTTCGAAAATAATGGTGGATACAGGTGAACTTCCCGATCGTGCGGTCGCAGAACGTGCGGGTATCGGCTTTAGTGGGAAAAACTGTGCGATTATCACACCAGAATTTGGCTCTTATGTTTACTTAGGTGAAATGATCACCAATATTCCGCTTGAACCGGATGACATGTTAGAAGATGCCTGTGGGGATTGTACCAAGTGTATTGATGCCTGTCCAACAGGGGCACTTGTTGGCCCAGGTCAATTGAATGCGAAAAACTGTATTGCTTATCTTACCCAAACAAAAGACTTTTTACCCGACCAGTTTCGTGAGAAACTGGGTAATCAACTTTACGGGTTTGATACGTGTCAGCTTGTCTGTCCTTACAATAAGGGTGTCGACTTTCACTTACATGAGGCGTTTGAACCAAAACCTGAACTCGCAAAGCCTGAGCTTTTGCCACTGTTAACAATATCCAACCGTGAATTTAAAGAGACGTTTGGCGAGATGTCCGGCGCTTGGCGCGGGAAAAAGCCGCTTCAAAGAAATGCGATTTTAGCCCTTGGGCATTACCGCGAAGTCGCTAGTCTAGAGACGCTTGAAGAATTGATGACAAAAGATCCAAGACCCGTGATTCGCGGCACAGCCGCTTATGCGATTGGTAAGATTGGTCATGTGGATAGTTATCTGATGATTGAACGTGCCAAAGTAAAGGAAACAGACCCAGAAGTTATAGAAGAAATGGATAAGGGACTTCGTTTTGAAAAAGTATACCGAGAAAAAGGGAAAATAAAAATAGATCAAATAAAACCAGATTGACTGACGTGACTTAAAAGTTACGTCAAGTAAACAGTTAAATAGAGGTGAAACTGAATGGGACTGCATATTGTTCTTTTTGAACCAGAAATACCCGCAAATACAGGGAATATCGCACGGACATGCTTGGCATGTAATGCGACGTTACACTTGATCCACCCACTGGGATTTTCTACAGATGACAAAATGTTAAAGCGTTCCGGTCTAGACTATTGGCACGATGTAAAAGTTAAACACCACGACTCGATACAAGCTTTATATGAGCTGCATCCAGAAGGTGACTATTACTATATTGAGAATTTTGGCACGAGATATTATACAGATGTTGATTTTAGTGATGCGTCAAAAGAATGGTTTCTCGTCTTCGGCAAGGAAACAACCGGTATTCCAAAAGACTTGCTTGTAGGAAAAGAAGATCACTGCTTAAGAATTCATATGGCGGACAATGATAAAGTGCGCTCGCTTAACTTATCTAACACTGCAGCCATTATCGCTTATGATGTGTTGCGCCAACAAGCCTTTCCAGGTATGCATTAAAAAGTATCATGCCGTTGCCTCACTATAAAAAACTTGTAAGACAAGGCTTTTATAGCGAGATTGTCTAACAGTGCTATCCTATGATTATGAAAAATAAAAAAAGCTTACCGACTTAATCATTAAATCGGTAAGCTTTTTTATTTTCATCTAATGGATCTTTTGGAACGTAGTTAAAAATCTCGTGTGAATCAAATAGTTCAACAATACGCTCAATCCATTCAAAATAGCGCACGGATGCTTTAGAATCTTCGATTAAGTGTTTGGCTTCATTTTTGATTTCTTCAGTTGCTTCTGGGTCATGATAAATGTCATGCAGCTCTTCAGAGATTTTTTGTTCGATTTTTTTGTTGCGAATCGTCACCTCACGCCAGTTGCCAGTGAAAAGCGTGATAAACGTTTGATAATAGTCTTCTTCAACGGTGTAATGATCTTTTCTTGAGCCTTTCACAAAAGCTTTCTCGGCAATGTTATAACTGGTCATTTCTCTGAGTACTTGACTCATCCGCGTTTTACTCATGCCGGTATGTTCAGCTAATTCATCTAAGTCAAGTGCGCGACCAGCATAATAAATTGCCGCAATAACGCGACCAATCGTGGCTGGGTAACCATAAGATTTCATGTTTTCCGCAATTTGTTCACTTACGCGATGTTTTACATGTTCTAATTGCTCAGTTAATGTCGTTTTCTTTGTCATCGTATCACTCTTTTTGTTAGATATTTGTATAGTTTTAACAATATCATAGAAGGATTCAAAATAAAAACATCAAGTTGGGTAGCATTATCGAGTAATCAAGAGTAATTTTAAGATAGAATAGTCTGTACAATCTGTACACTTTAAATTGTATAAAGTTTGTACAATTTAAAGTGTATATCGGGTTTTGATATTGGCTCAATATTCTGTAGACTTATAACAGTAAACAAAATGAACGATGAAAGAAGGGAACGCTCTTGATTCAATTAAAAAACGTAAATAAGGTCTATGAGGATGGCTTTCATGCCTTGAAAAATATTAACCTCACATTTGAAGAAGGCAAACTCAATGTCTTAATTGGACCAAGTGGTTGTGGTAAAACAACGACAATGAAACTACTCAATCGCTTAATTGACTACACGGACGGTGAATTAACGATTGATGGAAAGCTCATTTCAGAAATTAATCCGATTGAACTGAGAAGACAAATGGGTTATGTCATTCAAAGCATTGGGTTATTTCCACATATGTCGATTTATGATAACGTCGCCACAGTACCAAAACTTCTTAAGTGGGACAAAGAAAAGACACGCAAAAAAGTAGATGAGCTACTGAAAATGGTTGATTTAGACCCAGACACTTACCGTGACCGTTTTCCACATGAATTAAGTGGTGGACAACAACAACGGATTGGTGTTATACGTGCACTTGCCGCAGAACCGAATATCATACTAATGGATGAACCATTTAGTGCGCTTGACCCTATTAGTCGTGAACAACTTCAGGATGAGTTAGTCCGTCTTCAAAAAGAAATAAACAAAACGATCATCTTTGTGACACATGATATGGATGAAGCCATCAAGATTGCGGATCAGATTATTTTAATGCGTGATGGTGAGGTCGTACAAAAAGGCTCACCGTATGAGTTATTGACAAATCCAGTAAATCAATTCGTTGAAGACTTTATTGGTGAAGATCGCTTAAGACAAGCGCGTGGCTTACCACCAATGACGGCTTTTGTTGATGAGGGATACCCTAGTATCAATGTAAAATACTCAATGGAAGAAGCGATTACCGTGATGGTTGAAGCAAGAAAAGACCAGTTACCGATTGTTGACTGTGATAATAAATATTTAGGTATTTTATCACTATACGATGCAGTCAAAAATCGCGAGGCAACAATTGATTCACTCGTTGATGAATCAGTCATTGCTTACCGGGAGACGGCAGAAGTTGAAAAATTTGTCGCAAGTAAAGAAACGATCGCGCCAATTGTTCATGAAGATACAACGTTTATCGGTGTGTTGGACCAAGATCAATTACTTAATGTTCTACACGAACAAGTCGATCAAAAAAGTGGTGTAACGTCATGAATTTAATCGAAGAATATACTGAGTTTTGGCGTATTCGTTATGACAATATCCTCAATTATTTGATGGAACATATAACGATCGCCTTTGTGTCCATTACTTTTGCGATTCTTATAACGGTACCGTTAGCCATATGGATGACAAAGATGAAGAATGAGCGGATAAAGCAAGCGATTTTTAATGTAGCAAACTTTTTCCAAACCATTCCGACGATTGCGCTTTTTGCTTTACTTATTCCAATCTTCGGCATCGGTTTTCGCCCAGCGGTAGTGGCGTTATTTCTTTATGCTTTACTCCCGCTTTTACGTAATACGTATGCAGGCGTTGAGTCGATCGACCAAGGGATTGTTGAAGCTGCTAAAGGGATGGGTTACTCGACTGTCCAGCGATTACTAAAAGTTGAATTACCAATTGCCGTACCATACATTATGTCGGGGATACGAATTACGACGGTTTATATCATTAGTTGGACAACGCTTGCGTCTGTCATTGGGGCTGGTGGTCTTGGTGACTTAGTCATAGCGGGCATTGGTTCAAACAATACGTATATGATTTTCACCGGGACAGCACTGGCGATTATTTTAGCACTTTTAGTTGATTTAGTGTTTGGCCGAATTGAAAAACGATTATCTGTCTCACGAGGATAATACTGTGAGAGTAAGAGGTAAGTGACGCATAGCCTATTCTGGGATTCATGCGAATAAAATATAAAGGGGTATAAAAGAATGAAAAAAAACTTATTGTTAGCATTTGTTACAATGGCGATGATGTTACTAGCTGCATGTGGAGGGTCAGGATCTAGTGATGGTGGTGAAGTGTTTGAGTTTGGGGCACAGTCTTATACAGATCCGAAAATTGCTGCACAAATGGTGAAGATTTTAGTTGAAGAAAATACCGATCATGAAGTTAATATTACAGAAGATATTCAAGCGAGCCCACAAATTTTAGCTTCAATTGACCGTGCAGAGTTTGATTTTGCGATGCTCTACTCTGGTGAAGTATACAATAATCACTTTGATGATGTAGTGTATTCAACAAATTCTGAAGAAACTATTGAAAATGCGCAAAATTACTTTGGTGAAGCATATAATATCACATGGTTTGATTCTATTGGTTTTAAAAATGAATATGCGATTGCGATTCAAGGCCAACTTCAAGACAGTGAAGGTATTGAAACAATTTCTGACTTAACAGGACTTGCTGATGATTTACGCCTTGGAACGGATACGACATGGGTTGAGCGTGATAACGATGGTTACCGTGGTTTCCAAGATGCTTATGGTTTTGCATTTGGTAACGTGCGCGGGATGGAAGTATCACTGATGTATGAAGGTATTAAAAACGATGAATTAGATGTTGTCACAGCGTATACAGTTGACCCACAAATTGCAGAATATGACTTACGCATTTTAGAGGATGATCAAGAATTCTTCCCACCATATGATGCCTCTCTTGTTGCACGTAATGAAATACTTGATAACTATCCAGAAGTGAAAGACATTTTTGATAGTCTTGTCGGTACTGTATCAACAGAAGCGATGTCACAGCTTATTTTAGAAGTCGACATTAATGGTCGTTCAGCTGAAGAAGTAGCCCGAGAATTCTTAGAAAACGAAGGCTTACTAAACTAATCATAATGGGGTTTTAATATGGAATTTATCACTGATTTACTTCAGTATATGTCTAATAATAGTAGTATGTTAATTTCTCTAACCATTGAGCACATTGTCATGGTTATTCAAGCGATTGGCTTAGCTTTAATCGTTGGGATTCCGCTCGGAATCCTAGCGGCTAAAGTAGAAAAGTTAGCACCGGTGATTTTGTCACTCGTTAATATCTTGCAACTTATTCCGAGTCTTGCGATGCTTGCGATTTTATTATTGTATTTTGGTTTAGGAAATGAGACAGTTGTCATTGGTCTATTCTTCTATTCATTGTTGCCGATTGTTCGTAATACGTACGTTGGTATCAAAGAAGTGGACCCTGGTGTATCTGAAGCAGGTAAAGGGATTGGGATGACGCAATTACAACTGTTGTTAAAAGTCCAATTCCCTCTGTCGATTCCATTTCTAATGGCCGGCTTACGGGTCGCTTTTGTTATTGCTGTTGCGGTTGCAACGATTGCACCTTATATTGGTGGTGGTGGTTTAGGTCGGGAAATCGTTGGGGGCATCAATGCTCAGAATGATATCCGCCTTATCGCAGGCGCCGTACCAGCAGCGTTGTTAGCACTCCTAGCCGATTTTATTCTCGGTATTGTTGAAAAGCGTACGAAACGACGTTTTCGTAGTGTTTCGTGATCTTCATTAAATAAACGAAAAGATGTCGTGTTTGCGGCATCTTTTTTAGTTAAAAAAAAGAAAGGTGAGATGAACGGATGACATTGATCAATAAAGTGATGGGTGAACTGACGACTTTAGAAAAGGAGATGATTGATTTAAGGCGACATTTTCATAAGTTTCCCGAGTTATCCTTCCAAGAAGTTGAAACACCTAAAACAATCGCCCACTTTCATCGAACGCTCGGCTTAGAAGTAAAAGAACATGTCGGCGAAAGAGGTGTTGTTGCGACGCTAAAAGGAGCGTTTGCTGGTCCAACCGTTGCTATACGTGCTGATTTTGATGCGTTACCGATTCAAGAACAGACGGGTTTAGACTATCAATCAACGGTAGATGGTGTGATGCATGCTTGTGGCCACGATGCGCATACGGCGATTGCTTTAACTGTCGCCAAAGCTTTTACGTCAATTAAAGATCAACTTAAAGGCAACGTTGTCTTTATTCATCAACACGCTGAGGAAGAAGACCCGGGTGGTGCTCTAGCGATGATTAAGGACGGGGCTTTAGATGATGTGGACCGGATCTTTTGTCTACATATGGAGAATTATCTGTCTGTTGGCACAATTGGTGAGACCGATGGCCCTATTCTTGGGTCAAGTGATGATTTCTTTATTACAATCAAGGGGAAAGGGGGGCATGCAGCGTTACCACACGATACGGTGGATGCTTTAAGTATTGGGGCGCAGATTGTAACGCAACTCAATCAATTGACTTCAAGAAAAGTTGATCCAATGAAACAGGCTGTTTTAACTGTAGGAAGCTTCCATTCAGGTGATAAGGCAAATGTGATTGCGGAGAAAGCCTACATTGAAGGGACCGTTCGCACATTTGATGAAAGCATCCGCCAAAATATGAGTCAGTGGGTAAAACAAGTTACCGATTTGACTGCCCGCGCTCACGGTGCCAAAGCAACGATTGATTACCAATTTGGCTATCCTGCGACGGTGAATGACTGTGAAACAAATCAGCTGATGATTCGTGCAGCAACCGAGATTATTGGAAAGGAAAACATCCGTCATTTAGAGCCGAATATGGGCGCAGAAGATTTTAGTTATTTTGCCGAAAAAGTACCAGCGACGTATTTCTTTTTAGGTTCAGCTAATGAAAAGAAGGGGGCGGTACACCCTTATCATCACCCGAAATTTAGCATTGATGAGGACAGTTTATTAATTGGCGCTAAAATATTAGCCGGTAGTTTAATTAACGCTCTTAAGGTATAAAAAAGTGTGTTACTTAACTTATAAGGTACCCTGCTCAAAAAGTTAGAGTAGAAAAACTAACTTTTGGGATTCTCTTAGTGAGACATTCAAGCTAGCTAATATTTATAATGAACAAAACATTTTTCCTAGCCCCACGCTATTAAGGCATTGCGTGAGCGCATATAAAGTGTAGAGCATTAATTTACTCACGCGAAGAAAAACAAAGGAAACATATTCTATTCAATTTAAATGAGATGTTGTAAGATTTATCATTATAGAGTGAGAAGCCACCCCCACTTAACATTCGAGAGAATGTTAGGTGGGGGTAGTTCAGTTTAGTGTTTTTAATATAGGTGTAATCGCTCTTCTAACTATGGTAAAAAATAACGAAGCCTGTTAAACTAAATAATTAGAAGGAGAGGAAACGATTGAAATTATTTTTTACACTCATAATGAGTATACTATTAATAGTAGGATGCTCTAAAGAACAGGTCGAACATAATGCATTTGAAACAACATACTATAAGTATCCCTATGGTGCTGTTGAAGAGGCTTTAACTGTCTCAAGTTTTGATGTGAGTGTACCAGATACCCTTCCAATTCCAGTCGCTTTCGTTATTTATGATCACTTCGAATTAAATGGCCATGAATATTTAGATTTGAGCTTTTATACGAATGATAATGACTTGTTGACTATTTCTGTGACGACAGACCAGTCATTAGGTTGTCCTAACGAAGTAGTGACAGATACGAAAGAGGATGCTGTTTGTTTTCAGGAGCTATCTTACGTGACGCACGTATCAAAAACTGAAGGTGCGCTTAGATATCAAATCGAATACCGTCACCATACTTCAGAACTTGAAGAGGCACCAACCAAAGACCAACTTTTGTCTTTGTTGGATTCTTTGACACTATCATAACACCTTCTAATATCGAAGTCCGATCTGTAAGGTGTCATAGAGGTATAACAATGATTGAAAAGAAAAAGAGGGAAGAATGATGACAATGAAACAAATTATTTTAACAGGCGGTGGAACGGCAGGTCACGTTATGGTGAACTTAGCTCTGATTCCCCTCCTTCAAAAAGAAGGCTACATGATCGATTATATTGGTTCTATTGATGGGATTGAAAAGGAGCTCATTACGCCAATTGAAGGCGTCACCTATCATGCGATTTCAACAGGGAAATATCGACGTTATCGATCGATTGATAATTTGAAAGATCCATTTAAAGTGCTAAATGGGATTAGACAATCGGTTCAATTGATTCTGAAGCTCAAGCCTTCCATTATTTTTTCAAAAGGTGGTTTTGTCTCAGTACCCGTATTAATTGCGGCGAAGTTAACGAACACACCGGCAGTGATTCATGAGTCAGATTTAACACCAGGACTCGCAAATAAGATTGCCATGCCGTTTGCCAAACGTATTTTAGTGACCTTTGAAAAGACCCTTCAATACGTTGATGAAAAAAAAGCGCGCTTTATTGGTGCTGTGGTAAGACCAGAGTTATTTGAAGGATCTAAACAGCGTGCCTGTGAGAAGCTGATGTTTGATCCAAATCAACCGATTATGTTGATTATGGGAGGTAGCACAGGTTCAAAACATGTCAATACCTTCATTCGCGACCACCTTGATCGGCTAACAAAAAAGTATCAAGTGATTCACTTAACGGGTAAAGCCTTAAGTGATGAGACTGTGATAAATGCGCGCTACAAACAGTATGAGTATGTCGCCGATGACTTAAAGGATTTGTTAATGAGCGCAGATGTGATTGTCTCTCGTGCAGGCGCGAACGCAATTTTTGAATTTTTAGCTTTAAAAAAGCCGATGATCTTGATTCCTTTATCTAAAAAAGTGAGTCGTGGCGATCAATTACTCAATGCTGCTGTTTTTAAAGAAGCAGGATTTGCTAAAGTCATTGAAGAAGATGAGCTAAAAGAGGTGCAGTTCTTTAAGACACTGGCTGAGTTAGAACAAGAGGCACCAGAGATGATAAAAGAAATGGCGAAGCGTGATGCAAAAGATGCTATTTTTGAAGTGCTGAAAGCTATTCATACGTATGAAAAATAAAAAAGACCCCGATGTTTAGTCCTAGCCGAAAACGCACAAAAGCTAAGACTAACAAGGGGCTTTTTCTTATTTAACAGATAGATAATACTTCATTTACTGATAGCCGTTAATGACAACATCGATTTTACCTGTTTTCGGATCAATGACTAAGCCGTGAACAGGCACATCATCTGGTAGTAAGGGATGGTTTTCAATTAAATCAACCGAGCTCTTGACGGAGTCTTCAACGTGGTCAAAGCCTTCAAACCATTCATAAGCATCAACGGGCAAGTTCGTAATTTTTTCTTCTTCGATCCCGTGGGCTTTGATATGCTCAAGGAATTCATCAGCATCAAGGCTACTCATCCCACAATCATGGTGACCAATGACATACACTTCATCTGCCTGTAAGGCATGAACCGCGACTAAAATACTGCGCATCACTGAACCGTAGGGATTCTTAATGATCGCACCAGCCGTTTTTAATATTTTGACATCACCGTTTTTAAAATTCATCGCCTTAGGCAACAATTCAGTTAAACGTGTATCCATACACGTTAGGATAACCGCATGCTTATCCGGTACACTATTTGTTACGTATGCCTCGTAGTCTTTATTCTCCACAAAGGCATGGTTATGCATTAAAATATCTTCTAATAACATGTACTCAATCCCTCTCGCTATTTTGTTTTATCATAGAGAAAATAAGGAAAAAAATCAAGTCTTCACTGAAAATTTGGATAAATAGCCACGTCGGTTCGCCACGTCTTTTAACTAGGAAATGTGTTATGATAGGTGAAAAAAGCGCGTGGTAAAATCAAAAAAATGAGGAAAAAGACAGTTTTAAATAATTTCCCGGGAAATAGAAGGTGATGAACGTGAATCATGATGAAAGTTCCAAAAAAATGCCGCCCCGCGAGTCGGAGATGACCGCCTCAGAACGACAAGCACTTTTAGATCAGCGTAAAAAAGAAGAACAAGCGTATTTACTAGACGTAAAGCGCGAGATGATTGATGATGATTTATTTGAACCGTTAACCCACGAGAACATGCAGGAGATTCTTGTAGAAGAACGAAAAAAAGTTAAGTCAAAGCGTTCGCCCTTGCTTTCAAAAGACATGAAGTGGATCGGTATGTTTTTAGTCGGTGTCATGTTAATACAAGGCTTGGCGCTTGCGCTTAATACGTTTAATATACCGGCGATTCAGTTCTTACGGGCATCGATTGATCTCTCGTTTGATGAAGAGATTCAGTACATGAAAGAAACTGTTGTAGTCATTGAGACAACAGATGGGAAGGGCACAGGATTTTTAGTCTCAGCGGATGGTGTTATTGTGACAAATGCCCATGTGGTAGAAGGTGTGTCAACCGTTTCTGTAGGTGTAAAGGGAGAAACGTTAAAAACAGGAGCCATCATTCACCACGCACCCGAAGTAGATCTCGCCTTTGTTAAAATCGAAGGTAAAGACTTGCCTTATTTATCTCTAAGTGATGAACAGCCTAGTGTAAATGAGTCAATACGTTTTGTTGGAAATCCACTAAGATTCAATCGCATTGCCAATAAGGGAACATTTGTAGGACAATCAAATACCCTACTCGAGACAGATGTTCTTATGCTGGATGCCCCAATTTATAAAGGTAATAGTGGCAGTCCAGTTGTTAATCAACAGTTAGAAGTTGTCGGGGTAATTTATGCGATCCGTGAAGACAATGATTATGGTCGGGTAGGATTAGCTATTCCAGTGACTGAAGTTGTGAAGCGCTTAAATGAATTAGACCTTGGTGATAGCCATGAGTGATGTAGTCAATAAGCAGACAGAAGTATTCGGTCTGTGATCGTTCATTTAGAGGTGCTAGACAATGCTTAGCAGTTAAAAATTGATGGATGCGTTTGGAAAGAATATCATCATCGGTCCGAAGCATTAACATAAACAAGCCGTCATCATTTTGGTCAAACAAATATGTTGCGCACAAGAGATAAGAATTCATCATCCGCACTTCCTTTCGTCATTAGTATGTTATTTGCTGTGTACGTTATGCACAGTAAATTTTGGCTGTGACGACTGAAACGCCAGTTATTTTCAGTTGTTTTTTCTAGTTTTTTTAGTTGTTGACATGTATAGCTTCTTTCTATTCTGGTTAAGCTAATATCAGTAAAATCACAAGGAGGAAATATACGATGAAACAATTATTGTTATTACTATTAACGGCTGTCATGCTTGTTGGTTGTCAAAATGTAGAAGACCAGAATGAGCCTAATGATGACCAAACAAAAGACAATGAAACAAATGATCAAATGATGGATGATGATCGCAACACGAGCGATGGTATGACAGAGAATGATCAAATGATGTCAGACTATCAAATGATCGATGATGCCGAACTTAAAACGAAAGTTGAAAAAGAAATTGAAAGTGTCAATAACGTCTATCTCATGAGAATGGGACAGACTGTCTATGTAGCTGCAGATATTGAAAATGATACGATGCCAATTGATCAAACGGAAAAAGCCGTTAGTCAAGTGATTAAAGCAAGTTATCCGGAGGTGGAAACTGTTAGACTAACGACTAACCCGGATTTCTTAGACTTAGCCGATCGCTATCAAAAAGAGGTTGATGCAGGCAGACCTGTTGAAGGTTTTTTCAACGAAATCGGTGAAATGATTGACCGTGTGTTTCCAGACCGTGCTGAATAAGCGTAAAATTAAATCAGTGCCAAGTTTATAGAGAATTAGTTGAACGAGCATGGGTCCCCTTTAGGGTGTCCTTATGGAATCCCCTTCCTCAAACATTCGTGAGAATGTTAGGTGGGGGTAGTTCAATTGAAACGATTAAAAAGGTAACCGTGATGTGTTTAGTTGTTTTTCAAAACAATTAAATACAGAACGGTTATTTTTCTTTTCTTCTTTTTCCATTCGTTCTTTTTTACCTCTTGTCGGTTATTTTTTTACTCGCCATTTTCTTTTTGCGTTAAATAATCATGATTGTTCTTAAGTCCGTTATGATTTTTTGTCAGATAAGCAAAAAAATGATATGGTAGAAGAAAGCATACTAGTGAAAGAAAAGAGGGACTCTTCATGACAAAAATGAATGTTGAAAGTTTTAACTTGGATCATACAAAAGTCGTTGCCCCTTATGTTAGATTGGTCGGTGTGAGTATGGGCGAAAAGGGTGATCAGATACATAAATATGACCTGCGGTTTAAACAGCCTAATCAGCAGCACATGGATATGCCCGGATTACATTCGTTGGAACATTTACTCGCTGAATTAATGCGCAATCATTTCGATTGTGTACTAGATATTAGTCCGATGGGATGTCAAACAGGATTTTATCTGAGTGTGATTAATCATAATGATTTTGACGAGATTTTGACAGTGTTAGAAAAGACACTTGAAGATATTCTAAATGCTGAAGAAGTACCAGCTTGTAATGAAGTTCAATGCGGTTTTGCGGCTAGTCATAGTTTAACCAGTGCTAAAAAGTATGCGTTAGAAATGTTAGACAAACGCTCTGAGTGGGCGAATGTCTTTGGTGAAGAGAAAGAAGAGGAGAGAAGAAGATGACAACAGTGTTAGATTATTTAGTGACGCACCGTGCGCGCCATTTAGAACAGCTTAATGAATTTTTACGGATTAAAAGTGTGAGCACAGACACAAACTTTAAAACCGAGATGACGAAAGCATGTGACTTTTTGGTTGCGTATTTAAAAGATATTGGTTTTACTGATATTGATGTAGTAGAAACAGAAAAACACCCGCTAGTTTATGCGTCTTACCATGTCGATGATGATTTACCAACAGGCCTTATTTACGGACACTACGACGTGCAACCGGCGGATCCATATGATCTGTGGGATTCAGCGCCATTTGAACCAGAAGTGCGTCATGGCCGACTTTATGCACGTGGGTCTAGTGACGATAAAGGTCAAGTCTTTATGCACCTTGTGGCCCTTGAGGCATTAATGAAAACAACCGGTACGTTACCGATTAATGTGAAGGTTTGTATTGAAGGTGAAGAAGAGATTGGTTCTGAGAATTTGTATCGTATACTCCAAGATAAGAAGGCGCAATTTGATGCGGATTTTTGCATTATTTCTGATTCTGGTATGGTGGAGGAAGAGCAACCAACGGTGCTTTATGGTCTAAAAGGCTTTACTGGTCTAGAATTCACAGTGACAGGACCGAATCGTGACCTACATTCAGGGCTATACGGCGGTGCTGTTCGTAACCCATTGATGGCGATTAGTCATATCTTACAGTCAATGAAAGACGTAGATGAAGTGGTCACAGTCGACGGTTTTTACGATGATGTGGAACCATTAACAGATATAGAACGTAAGTTAATGACAGAGGCGCCGAAAGAAAACTACGTGATGGCATTAAACATTCCTGAAACAGTCTCAGAAAATGGCTACACAGCGACAGAACATACAATGGCCAGACCGACACTTGAAGTGAATGGCCTCTTTGGTGGCTATCAAGGTGAAGGTACAAAAACAATTATTCCAGAGAAGGCAACCGCCAAAATCACGTGTCGCTTAGTTCCTGGACAAGACCCAGAAGATATTCAAGATAAGTTAGTTAAACATATCGAAAAACACACGCCAAAAGGTGTAACTGTTGATATCACGCGTGAACCATTGTCCGCAAAAGCGTATAAAGTAGATGTGGATCATCCGTTGATCCAGCAAGCAGCGAAAAGCTATGGAGAAGCCTTTAATAAAGAAGCCGTATTTGTTCGTATGGGTGGATCGATTCCGGTTGTGGAGTGGATTGATGAGATCTTTAATATCCCGATTATTTTATTAGGGTTTGGAACGCCAGAGGACCGACTTCATTCACCTAATGAGAGTTTCCCTGTGATAAATTTTGATCGCGGCTTAGTAACGCTCGTTGATTTTTATCAACAGATTGCCTTAAAATAACGTCAGTGATAAAATTTTTGGTGGGGTATCAGTTGAAAACGACCGTCGCTTAATACAAATATCTAACCGTATGAAATCAAAAATTATATAAATGATTTCATGCGGTTTGTTTGTCCATATGAAGCTATGTCGAGCTGTGTTGTTGTAACGCGTCATCGTGAGAGATTAAAACGTGAAAAAAATCACAAATTTTTAAAGGGTTTTATTTGACTTAAATACCGTAACACGTATAAAATATAAGTAATGACTTATCCATCAAGGAGGTATAAAAAGTGGTCGTTGTATTCATACCACTAACAGTGTTTATAGGTTACTTGTTGTATGTGCGCTATGTGCCTGTTCGAGGTGTTCAATGTATAAGAAAAGATCAATTATCGGCTCAACCAGTGTTGGTTGATTTACGTGATTATAGTGATTCCGCAAAAGAAGTTGTTGTTGGTGCGGTTGCTCTTCCAATAGCCTATATTAAACGTCATCATAAAGGTCTACCAAAAGAAGGTGTGGTAGTGATTGCCTCAGATGAAGTAGAGAGAAATATTGGTATTCGGCTTTTAAGACGTCATGGGCATGCGGTAACAGGGTATGCGATTATCGATAATCCATGTAAATGTAAGAAATACTTAACAGAATTTGCATCGTAAATGAGAACGGAGGATGACGATGGATTACTCACCTAAAGCAATTAATCGAATGAAACGTATTGAAGGACAAGTAAGAGGTGTCCTTAAAATGATGGAAGAAGGAAAAGATTGTAAAGATGTCGTGACACAAATGTCTGCCATTAGAACAGCCATTGACCGCACAATGGGTGTGGTTGTGAGTTCAAACCTTGTCAGTTGCGTGCTTGAAGCAGAAAAATCAGGAAATGAAGACCCGCAAAAATTAGTAGATGAAGCTGTTCAATTGCTCGTCAAAAGCCGTTAAGTGAGGGCACCCCAATGGGTGTTCTTTTTTTATGGCTTTTTTTGCTTTTTCTATCTTTATTAAATCGAGGCTGTTGCTGCCTAGTATGTATGAATCTCCTGAAGTTTGTTGATACTACTAACGAAACTTTTAAAGGAGCGGTAACAGTGAGAAAACAGGTGGACATTGAACAAACAATGGCAATCATCGATAAAATAAAAAAAGATTTATATCACCGAGAAGATCTTGTCATCCGACCAATAACGGTCAATGACCAAACAGTCTATTTTATTTATTTAACGAACACCGTGGAGTTAAAATCAGAAGATCTTCAAGTGTTTTTTATCCGTTTATTGGTCGAGAAAAAACGGGCAAAAGAAACCGGATTATTACAAGCTTGTCTTCAACTTGGTCCCTCAGAAAAACAACAAACACCTCATGACTATTTAAATACGATATTGAACCATCAACTTCTCGTCGTCTATGACGAGGCTGTGAGAGTAAATATCGGGAAGAATTTTCACCGGGCCATTGGTGAAGTGAAAACTCAAGAAGTAGTAAGAGGGCCACGTGAGGCCTTTACTGAATCGGTTGTGGTTAATCAAGCGATGCTTAGGGAGCGGTTGAAAAATAAGCAATTAATGTTTCAATCGTTAACGCTTGGTACAGAAACAGGGACAGATGTGAAAGTCGTCTATTTAGCTGGAGTCTGTAAGAAAGAACATCTTGATGATGTTTTGAAGCGATTAAAAGAGGCGCAAATTGCAGCTGTTTTAGAAAGTCATTATCTTGAAACGCTCCTAGAGACAAAAGTTAAAACAGTCTTTCCGACCGTCTATAATACGGAACGTCCAGATGTTATTGCCGCGGGTCTTTTGGAAGGGCGAATTGCTGTCATAGTTGATGGCACGCCGTTTGTCTTGCTTGTGCCGTGTTTATTGTTTGATTTTATCCAATCAAGTGAAGACTATTATCAGCGGTCAGACATTGCCAGTGCCATCCGGATGCTTCGCGTGTTAAGTTTATTTATTGCTTTACTAACACCAGCTGTTTTTATTGCGCTAACATTATTTCATCAAGAAGTTATTCCAACAGCACTCCTTGTCTCACTTGCTGCCCAACGAGAGGGAATCCCATTTCCTGCTTTACTGGAAGTGTTGTTAATGGAGATTACCTTTGAACTTTTAAGAGAAGCAGGCGTAAGACTTCCTAGTGCGGTTGGTTCAGCGGTTTCAATCGTTGGTGCTCTAGTACTTGGGCAAGCGGCGGTAGAAGCTGGAATTGTCTCCAATGCGATGGTAATCATCGTCTCTATAACCGCTATTAGTAACTTTGTCTTTCCAAGTTATGACCTTGCGATTTCGATTCGCTTGTTGCGATTTGTGTTTATTCTACTCGCCAGTTTATTTGGATTGGTGGGGATTACGTTAGGTTTAGTGTTGTTAGTCCATCACTTAACAACACTTGATTCAATCGGTGTCAGTTACTTGACTGGTATCGCGCCTTATGACGAAACGGCACATGCTGATCTTTGGGTCAGAAAGCGTTTAGATAAGCGGCAACATCTCTTTACTATTAGGCATGTCTTTAAACGTGACAAAGTAAGAAAGGGAGTGTAATAGATGAAAAAAGTATGCATAAAACTGGTGTTACTAATATTGTTGTTGCCGCTTTTAACAAGTTGCTACTCTCAAACAGAATTAAATGACATGATGATTGCAACAGCAATAGGTGTTGACAAGTCAACCACGGGTTATGAGGTAACGCTACAAGTATTAAATCCATCTGAGGTTGCGGGAACATCGGGTAAAACAACACAACCAGGCATCAGCTGTTATTCTGAAAGTGGCGAAACGTTTTTTCATGCCATTAGACGCCTCACACATGTTACACCAAGGAAAATATTTTTAGGACATATTCGCTTTGTTTTATTTAGTGAAGGGGTCAGTCAAGACGGGATTATCGAGCCGCTAGACTTTTTAATGCGGGACCATGAAATGCGTAGTGATTTTGCTTTACTTGTGTCAAAAGATATTTCGGCAAAAAAAGTACTGGAAGTCTTAAGTCCAATTGAACAAATTCCCGCAAATAAAATAATTAATGGTCTTTCGGCTTCAGAGGATTTCTATGGCCCCTCATTAGAAGTGGAGTTAGAGGAATTTTATCAACATTATTTATCCGGTGGTATTGAACCAGTGATGAACGGTATAACCGTATTAGGTAACTCTGAGAGTGGGAAAGAAATGACCAGTTTAGAACAAACAACACCAAAAGCCGTGTTGAAGGTGAAGTATATCGCACTATTTAAAAAAGATATGTTTATTGGATGGTTAAATGAAACAGAAAGTCTTGGGTTTAATTACTTGATCAATGAAATTGACAATACTGTGATTGTTGTGATGACAGAAACAGGTGCTTATACGTTCGAGGTGACAAAAGCAGAGACGAAGATTGAGTTAGTAAAACCACCTGCTTCGTTCAACGTTGTAACGACTCTAAACGTAACATTAGGAGAAGCCCCAACGGGCTTTGTAAAAGGAAAAGAAGGGATAAACCAACTCACAAGTTTAGTCGAGGCCAAAGTAGGCGATTATATGTCAAGTTGTGTCGATCGACTCCAAGAAGAACAAACGGACAATGTAGGTTTCGGTCAAGTTGTGAACCGAAAAGCACCTAGCGTGTGGAAGGTGGTAGAAGAGGAGTGGGAGACGCTGTTTCCAACAATTACTGTGGATTACCAAGTAGATGTTGAGATGACGCACAACGGTCAATTGTCAGATGATGAAAGTGAGGATGAGGGATGAAGTTAACGGAGCGTCAATTTAAATGCTTGTTGTATTTCTCGTTTTTAGGAAGTAAAGTATTGTATTTCCCTAAACTCACCATTCATTATCTTGATCAAAATGGATGGATAGGTATACTTCTAGCAGGCGTTTTAGCGAGTGTTTTGATCTTCATTATTCCGAAACAATTGTTTCAGCTCTCGGCTGCTGGGCCTATTATTCGTCTTTTAATATATGTTGTGGTAGTCATCTTTACGTTGCTCTTATTTATCTTGGAAGTGATCATCTTAAGTCAATTTATTACGTTACATTATTTAATGGGTACACCGACACGTGTGATGCTGATTGTTATGCTAGTAGTTGTTCTCCTATTAAGTCGCTATAAGCTAGAACATGTTGGTCGTACGGCGGAAGTCTTGCAGTTTTTACCGACGCTATCCGTTATCATTATTTTTTTAATGGCCTTTATGCACCTTGATTTTCAGACGCTCATGCCTCTTTATTTGAATGAACCTATGAACCTCATTAAAGGCAGTGGGGTATTTTTTTTCATCGTCTTTGCGGATGGATTTGTGACGCTGCGCTTAGGGGAATATTTAAATGATACTTCTCGCGTGCGTACGCTCTATCTACAGACACTGTTAAAAGTGCTGCTAATTTATTTGACGGTAACAGTTATTACACTCATGTTCTTAGGTGCCGCGCTAACAAAAATATCAACGTATCCTTTCTTTCATATGTTAATGAATATCCATTGGTTTAGAATAATTGAACGGATTGAGACGATTTTTTCTTTGTTTATTATTGTGACGAGCGTGATTAAGCTCACAGTTTTTCTATTCCTTATTTGTCATAGTCACGGTTTTAAACACACGGAACGCTTTCAGCACATTAGTCGATTTATTGTGCTCTTAGGATTATTCTATTTGTCAGATTATTTTTTAAAGCCACCCATCGTTATTTATCCATGGTTATACGATACTGGCGCCCTTATTTTTCTTGTGCTAACGCTCGTTTTACTGCTAGTTTATCAATTGGCGCGAGTAAAATATAAAAAATAAATAAACAAAACGTAACCATTACTGTTTACAAAGCGTAACGGTTACGATATACTATTTCCCGTAGAATATATTTAGAGGGGGAATAAACATTGAAACGATTCGGACTAGTGTTCATCGTCACATTGTTAACGATACTAACTGCTTGTGGTCAAGCAGAAGAAACAAACCAAACAGAAGAGATAACGGGAGATAATCATCAAGAAAAATTAACCGTCATGACAACCATTTACCCACTTCAGTTTTTCTCAAGTGAAATTGGAGGAGAATTTGTAGAGGCGACATCTATTTTGCCGGCAGGTAGTGATGCCCACACGTATGAGCCAACATCCAAAGAGATGATTGCGATTGCTGGTGCTGATTTATTTATTTACAATGAAAAACAATCAGAGAGTTATGCGACTAAAATTGAAGAAGCACTTGCTGATGAATCTGTAATTTTTCTAGAAGCATCAACAGGACTTGATATGATCACTTATTTACATGACCATGCTCACGAGGACCCTAGTCATGCAGATGACCATGCTCATGACGACCACGGTCATGCAGATGACCACGCTCATGACGATCACGGTCATGCAGATGACCATGCTCATGACGATCACGGTCATGCAGATGACCACGCTCATGACGACCACGGTCATGCAGATGACCATGCTCATGACGATCACAGTCACGAAGACGACCATGGTCACTCACATGGTGATTACGATGCGCACGTCTGGCTAAGTCCACAGCTATCTATTGAATTAAGTAAAAATATTTTAAATGAACTTATTGCTCTTATGCCAGAGGAAGAGGCTTACTTTACAGCAAACTATGATGATTTAGTCGCACGCTTAGAAGCATTAGATGAAGCATTTGCCACAGCTTTACAAGAAGTACCAAATAAAACGATTCTTGTCACACATGCGGCTTATAATTATTGGGCACGTGATTACGGTATTGAACAGCTAGCTGTGACGGGTTTATCACCATCAAATGAGCCGTCTCAACAACAATTAATTCGTTTAATTGATTTAGTGAAAGAACGCCAAATTGATACGCTTTTGTTTGAACAGAATATCTCATCACAAGTGTCAGAAGTAATTAAAGATGAGGCTGGACTGGAAACGAATGAACTGCATAATTTAGCAACGCTGCGCACGGAAGATATAGATAATGATGAAGACTATTTCTCATTAATGGCACGAAATTTAGATGTATTAGTCGACGTATTGAGTAACTAATCAAGACGAAATAAAGATGACATAGGCTGAAAGACTAAGGCCTTATGTCATCTTTTTGTTTATCGTATAAACTTTACTTTAGGTTACTTCGGTCTTTGTCGATATAATAGGGTAAGGAATAAAGGTCATTTATCATGTGGTATCTTTATACAAACACATATAATGAAACAATCATTAGACGCGATGCGTTGCAGAAGTCAGTCACAGATATTTCGGGAGGTTATACATATGAAACATAAATTAGCACTTATTAGTGGGGTGTTAGCCGTCAGCTTATTGTTGCCGTTTTTATCACCTTTTCAGTTTTTTGCTGAGCTTAATTCTAGAGAGCGTCATACCGCTTTTGAACAGGAAATGTCGGTTAGAAATGCGGTTTATTTAAATTATTCTGACATTGAAGAATACTACAATGCATCAAACAATCGCTTGACTGTTCGAGATGCGATGTATGGCTATGGTATTTATTATGATAAATTTGATTTTGGTGTTTTTAATGATAATACCACGTTTGCTTTAAGAAATGGTTTTCTTGCGGCATCATTCTCGCCAGAAGTCGTCTCAACAGACTATTCCTTGTTGTTGACATATGACCAAGGTGCGCCTTATACCGCTGTTGATAACGAAGGTCATTCAGTGATGAATGGTGTTAAAATTACGCCGCTATCAAATCATATGCGCTACTTTGCGGATATGTATGAAAAAGACAATCAAGTCCAGGCGATTAATCGCGTCGGTACGAGTCAACTTCAACTTCGTACGAAAGCCGGTTTACAAAAAAGACCCACGCTTGTGTATAAATCAAATGGTCAGTATATAGAAGATTTTGAGACTCCGATTTTTTATGATGCATCAAACGGGGATGTTATTTTTAGTACCGAAAACAATGATATTGAATTCTTACTTGTAGAAAATACGCAGCCTGTGTCTGATTTTACGTATTTTACAGAAACAATTTACGATAAATACTTTAAGACAAGTGCTCAAAATGTTCAGGTGAATCAAATCGCGCCGGTTGTGTTTAATTCGCCTGTTGTTAATAAAGCTCTTAAGCAGAAACGCCTATTCTTTAATAAAGGGGATGCGTCGCTCCAGCTGCCACCGTCGTACCTTCCTGAAACTCAGGGTGAAAGTTTGAAGTTACATGCGGCACTTAAAAACAACTATTCACCTAATGCGAGTGCTATGGGTATTGGTCAATCCGTTGATATTAACATGCATCAGTTAGTTGAAACCGATCAAAAGGTGACATCAAAAGAGATTACGACTTATAATGCGCCAATCACATATTCGATTCCACTGCCTGAAAAAGCAGAAGATGAAGAGTTTTACTTGTACCGTAATTATGAGTATGTTCAAGATGGCCGTGAGCTTATTGTCCGTGAATATTACGTTGTAAATAAATATGATTATGAAGAAGAGAATGCACGTCTAAGTGCACCTATCTATCACCCTGGTAACTATATTTTTGTAAAGTCGTCTGAGAAAATTAATGGTTTTATCGGTCCGAAAGGTTTTGTTTATGAAGAACCTGAGGTACCAGAAGAACCGGGAGATACAGAAAATCCAGACAACCCAGACGAAGAAGAACCTGAAGAACCAGAAACGCCAGCACCAGACCCATCAACATTACTGATTATTGATAATGATAATTTACCACTGTACCGGTTAACAAACGGCGATATTTATACGTTTGATAAAAACAATGTGATTATTTTAGGTGAAGTATTAAGTCAGTTAGGGACAGGCGATGTATTCCGTGCCTCACATGACGGGTTAGTCGTCTCGGTGCCAGAACAAGTGTTAAAACTGAGACATTTTTCAGGTGATCAATTTAACTACCGAATTAATAAACTAGCCGATACGTCTGACTTCACTGGCTTGCGCGTTCGAAGTCATGCGTATGATTTCAGATTAACTAACAGTGATCAAGCGTTTCTTTCAAGTTTCCCAACGTCATCACAAGTAACGATGGAGTTTGATGTAAATCAAGCACAAATATCCAATCCTGAAGGACTGAAATATGCGACAATTGGACCGAATGGTCAAATCTATATTGAAGACATTGCGGATTATATCGCATCTACGGGTACGGTAAGGATCCGCCCGAAACAAACAGGTAAATTTGTGATTATTGAGGAGATTGTTGAAAAAGATCCGGACGATAATGACAACGACAACGATAACGATAATGACAATGATAACGACGTTAATGACGATTATGAATATGAATCAAATGCCGTTGTTATTGAACAGGCGAACTTAGCGACGTATCAAGGTGGCAATGGTCATTTATCTACCCGTGGAAAAGATATTGTTTATGTGAATAAAGATGTTCTACAAACATTAACAAATGGTGAACGATTGATGACGAGTCATGACAACGATGCATTAATGGTCGATTTTCCAAATGGACTTCTGACAGCGGATTTCTTCAAAAATGATAAATTCATCTTTCGACTGACAAAGGCAAATGATCAACCAGGTTTTGATGTGTTTAATTTAAAGAGTGATATTTATCGCTTAAATGTATATAACACATCAGGGCGTTATCGTGATAGATTTCCGGCGCCAGTGACACTTACCTTTGATGTAAGTGGACAAACCATTGATAATCCTAAAGGCTTACGATTTGTTCGATTAAGTGAATCAGGTGAGTTGTCACTCCACCCGATTGCCACATACGATGAAGCAAAGGAAGAAGTCACCATTAAAACAGATACGTTTAGCTTTTATGCTATTATCGAAGAGATTGTGGATGAAGATGTGATACCTGATGAGGATGATTCTTCTGATAACGACAATAATAACGATAATGACAATAATAGCGATGATAATAACGATAACGACAATAATAACGACAATAACAGTGCTGACGATGATCAAAATGATGACGCCTCTGGAGATAGTTCAAATGATCCGGATGGCGAGGGTAACGGATCGACGAACAATGACTCAAATCAGAGTGATGATCAATCAAATGCTGGTACATCTAATAATACGAATCAAAACAACGGTTCAGCGACGAACGGCTCAACATCGAATGATACGACCAATAGTGGTTCTAATGCGACAAATACTAATGGGTCAACTGCGGGTTCAAATGAATCAGCGACAAATACAAATGGTATGTTGCCTAATACAGCAACATTACGTTATAGCCTTATGGCCTTTGGTCTATTATTGATTGTTTCAAGTAGTTTATTGTACGTCCTATCACGTAAAAGTGACAAAGCATCAGGAAAAAAATAAGTTAAAGCTTGGTCACAACCAACGCAATCTAAAACAGCCGCGTAACCAGTAGACAGGTTACGCGGCTGTTTCTTTGGGGTTCTTTAATTAGAAACAGGCCCTACGCTAACAGATAAGGCATGGGTAAATGCTTGAATAATGTCTTCACTCGCTTCGATTCCAACAGAGATCCTAACTAAGCCCTCAGTAATACCAAGTGATTTTTGTACATCCTCAGATAGTGCCCGGTGAGAGGTTGTTTTTGGGTATGACACGGTTGTTTCTACACCAGCTAAAGTCGGAATGATTTTTACAAAGCCTAACGATTTGAAAAATGTTGAAACATTGATGGTTTCAGCCAAGTCAATTGACACGATGGCGCCGTTTCCTCGAGGGCTTGCATTTTTAGGGTAGTAGACTGTTTTAACATCCTTGTGCTTTATTAATGCGTCAGCTAATCTTTGCGCATTACTCACTTGTCTTTCCATTCTTAAAGCTAGTGTTTTAATGCCTCTGACTGTGAGCCACGCTTCCATAGGCGCTAGTGTAGGTCCTAAGTGGATCGCTTTAGTACGTGCTTTTTTAATTAAATCCGTATCACCCACGACGACACCTGCGGTGATATCACTATGGCCACCTAAGTATTTCGTGGCACTATGTACAACTAAATTAACCCCTAAATCGTAAGGTGTCATAAGGTAAGGTGTCGCAAACGTATTATCCACCATCGTTTTTAACTGATGTGCCTTACTGAAGCTCACAATGGCTGCTAAGTCCTCAACATAAAGCAAGGGGTTCGTAATCGATTCCGTATACACTAATTTTGTGGTAGATTTAACGACTTTTTCTACTGCCTCTAAGTCTTTAAAATCAACAAAAGAGACGTCGATTCCAAGGCTCGTCAGCTCGGTTTCAAATAATTCATATGTTCCACCATAAATATCAGTAGAGGCTAAAATATGGTCACCTGCCTGACAAACAGATAAGACACCTATTAAGATAGCTGAAAGACCTGAAGCTGTTGATACCCCGCTCGGGGCATTTTCTAATTGGCTAACAAGGTAGGCAAGTTCATCAGGATTCGGATTACCTACGCGTGAATATAAATAATCCGTATCCCCGTTATAAAAAGCTTCAACATCATCTAAGTCTTTAAATGAAAAGGCACTTGTTTGATAAATAGGTGTGACTTTACTGTTGTGCGGACGATGTTTATCTTGTTTAAAATGAACGGTTTTAGTTTCAAATGATTGAGACAATGATGGTTCCCCCTTTTATATATATGCTCTACTTTACGTTAAATAGCCTCTCTTTATCAAGTGTTTTGTATGAAAAGTGTGATAATTCTGTAAAAAAAGCGTTTGATGAGCACTATCTCTGACTGCCCAACAGCTAAAGCAGTGTGTTTTCTTCGATGGATTTCTGTAAGAAATAACAAAGGAAACAGGGATGACCGAGAATAGATCAGTTAAATGTATGGAGGTCACCGTTTATCAAGCATGTAAATTGCGCTATAATAAGGGTAACCCTAGACACCATGGGTGAAAAGGAGGGCTTCCTATGAAGTATGTGATTATCACTGGAGCATCAAAAGGTCTTGGAGAAAGTGTTGCACGATTATTCTTACAAGAAAAAGTTCGCGTGATCGGTATAAGTCGAACAAAAAATGTGGACTTGGAAAACATTAGCCAAGCTTTAGGTGTAGAATATACACACTATCCATGTGACCTTGCCTCATTAGAGGCGTTAGAAGATACATGTGATAAAATCAAGACACACGTTTTTAATAAGAATACAGAGAAGGTTTACTTGATCAATAATGCGGCCACGGTCAATCCAATCGATGTAAGTAAGCGCCATAGCCGTGAGGCTATTGAAAGGCATGTCAGCTTAAATATCACCGCGCCCATGTTTACAACCTCTCGCCTGTTGCATGATGCTGAGAAATTCAGCACACCTGTCGTTGTCGCCAATATTTCATCTGGAGCAGCAGATCGTTCAACATATGGCTGGAGTTTATATGGTGCTTCAAAAGCGGCAATCAATCGTTACACGAAGACGGTGGCTTTGGAAGTAGATGAGCTAAAAGAGCCACATAAAGTGATTATTTTTGATCCGAGCATTATGGATACTGCGATGCAACAAACGATTCGTCAAGCATCAGAAGATCAGTTCAAAGAAGTGGATACATTCATTGGCTTTAAAGATAAGGACGCACTTAGACATCCGGCCTTGGTTGGCCGTGTCCTTGTTGACCTGTTGTTAGCTGATGATCGATTAGTGAATGGTCAGTATTACCGAATCCATGATTATGTCTAAGTAACAATAACCCAGTCCATTTTCTTTCTAGTACATACACTATCAGTGTAAGTAGGAGGTGAGGAAAGTGGGCTGTCATGAAAAATGTTATGATAAAGGATGCGATAAATGCCAACCACCAAAGTGTTATCCGCCAAAATGTCAATCTTCACAATTTAGTTTGCTTGTTGTCTTGTTTATTTTACTCATTATTATTGGTGCATCCATGGCAAAACCGTATTGTTAAAAGAAAGAGGAGCATGATAGACGAGAAGAATCGGTTAGAAAACGTAATGGATTCTTCTCGTCATTATAAGGTGTTTGTATCGTTACATAGGCAAAAGAAAATAGTATGAGGGAGGAAATCGAATAAATGGAAAGAGATAGTTATTATAAAAGGCTAGGTACCACAGCTAAAGCGTCTCAAGCAAGAATCATTTATAGGTATTATGAACAGGTAAAAAAATTCCCAAAAGAAGTTGATCTAGAAACTAATCGGCGAATAGAAGAAGCTTTTCAAGTGTTAGGCAGTGCTGAAAAACGGATGGCTTATGATCGCATCAGAAAATATAAGTATAATGTGAAAGATTTAATGCTTCACGGACTTCGCTTTCTCGGGGAGGATGATGTAACAAGCAAAACACATATGACTGCCGCTTTAATGTTAGAACCAATCGATCATAGTACTGTGTTGTTTGGTGTGAGTCATTTGTCAAAGTTTGCGATTGAACAAGAAAGGATAACTGATTTCATAGAGCGGTATGAAACATTGATTTTAAATCAAGACCGCCACTTAAAACATCAGCTGCTTAAATATTTAAGCGCCGTTTATAGTTTTAGTGACGATGAAGACCGTGGGTTTGACATATCAAGTGAGTATGTTAAACACCTAAAGTCACCAACCGCTGATGATGCTCCGGTATTGTTATGGTATTTTGATTTACTTTTGCAACGTAATCAAACAAAGGATATTCTTAAAGTACACAAGCTACTAAAAGAACTTTTGCCTACTTTACCTGATGATGAATTTACTGATCATCTTTATGATCAGCTAACGGAAATGTTTACCACGTATTATCAGTTAGGTTTGTTTACGTATGGCTGTTATGTACAAGAACTACAATTGGCGATGATTCCTGACAAACCCGCTCTTAGAGACGGTTTAAAGGATATGAAAGCCTTAGCCCAATTAGAAAAAGATTACGAACGGGCGATGATAGATTCAAAAATCAACATGAGCGTTGTCCTGGATCTCACCCGGCTACTTTTTAAAGGACATGAACGGAAAAAAATGTTGGAAGATGAGTTATTTGAACAAGGGTATATTTATGAGTTGGCAATAGAAGCAGAAGCAGACCTTCACGCCGCTGGTTTGATGCGAATTAAAAAAAGCTATCCGCGCTTATATCGTGCGTATAAAGACGTTTTTGATCGTGAGATTAGTCGGTTTACTGAACATTTGTCACGTGAAGAGAAAAGAAGATTAATGAAATTGACTTAACGTAGTCAAGAAATCAATCAACGTATGCGTAGCTAAAAAGGTAAAGGACGTTTTTTTCGTCGTTTACCTTTTTATTTTTATAGTGAAGGCGCGTGTTGTTCCGTGATTTAATATAGAGAGTGGCAGCTTCTTTAAAGTGTCTTGTGAATGGCTACCTAGCGGCGTTACAGTTGTTTTAAGTAGTGCTTAGGTGCGTAACCGGTGTATTGTTTAAATACACGACTAAAGTAGTACGGGTTAGGAAAGCCGAGGCGTTCACTTACTTCTGTGACATTAAGTTGTTCGTATTGAAATAATTTAATCGCTTGTTCGATGCGATAAGTATTTTTGGCTTGTTGAATCGTCTGACCGGTTGTTTGTTTAAAGACGGTCGAGATGTAACTATAGTTTAAATGAAGACTAGAAGCAATGTCTTTACTTGTCACATGACCTTTGTGAAGTTCGATTAGATCAAAGACCGCCTCAGCAATCGTTTGGTGGGGAGCATTTACGTGTTGATTCATTCTCACTAAGTCAAAAAACAAGTGATACGCTTCGATCGATTGTCGTACACTCCCTTCACGCTTGGCGTAAAGCAACTGTTTGAATCGATCAATGAATGGCCCTTGCTGGTGAATATGCCCCTGTTTATTTAAACGCAGTTGTTTATGGTAATACGTCTTTGGTGTCATAAATGCGGCCCGTTCTGGTCTAAAGGTGTCGTGATGTAACGTGTCGTGCTGGAAAAAGTGTACGTAGTACCATCTTGTCCCAGAAGAAAAAGGCACTTTGCCGTAATGGTGGACACCCGCATGTAAAAACAGATAATCACCCGCTGTTAAATAATAATCTATGTCAGCTTCTGTCACCTGGATGCTCCCAGATTCAACGAAAATAAAGACATGTATATCTTGTAGAATACGTGATAGATGGGTAAAGTGATCGTCTTCAATCGTTAAATATCCTGCTTCATTAATAAGTGGTAGTTGATCGACGTTCAATATTACTTCTGTCATTCGGATCACCCTTTCGCTTAATAGTATAACAAAACTAACTGAAAAAAAGATAGGTTTATCTAAACGAAGGGCATGGAAACACGGCTAAAAGATAGCGATAATGAACGCGTGGGCTTTAAAAAAAGCCACGTAAATCATGTAGCTAGAGAGGATGACGGAGATGTTAGACGTAACATTAACTGAGGGGATATTTAAAAAGTCGGAAGCCACTGGCTTAACATTTTTACTTGATTTAGATATTGATCGATTAATCGCACCATGTTATATAGCGGCGGGACTTAAACCGAAAAAGCCACGTTACGGTGGATGGGAGTCGATGGAGATTGCTGGTCATTCACTTGGTCATTATTTATCCGCGGCAAGTATTATGTATAAAACGACAAAACATCCTGTGTTAAAAGAGCGCATTGATTACGCCATCATGGAACTTAGTGACTTACAGGCACAGTCAGAAGATGGTTATGTGAGTGGCTTTAAACGGGACTGTTTTGATGAGGTGTTTACAGGCGAGTTTAGGGTGGCGCCTTTTTCACTAGGTGGGTCGTGGGTGCCTTGGTACAGCATACATAAAATCTATCAAGGCTTAATTGATGTCTATCATTTTACTGGTTTAATGCTTGCGAAAAAAGTGGTCTACCGTTTAGCTAATTGGGCTGAGCGTGGGTTGAAAAAATTATCAGATGCCTCTTTTCAGCGTATGTTAATATGTGAATTTGGGGGTATGAATGAGGTTTTTGCGGATATGTATTTACTAACAAACGAAGTCCGTTTTCTTGAACTCGCCGAACGGTTTCAACATCAAATTATTCTAGAACCGCTAAGTAAAGGCATCGATGATTTAGCTGGGAAGCATGCGAATACACAAATACCGAAACTGATCGGTACGGCAAAATTGTATCAAATAACAAAGAAAGAGCGCTATAAAAAAAGTGTGATGTTTTTTTACCGGGAGGTGATGGATCATCGAAGTTATGTTATTGGTGGAAACAGTATCGGTGAACACTTTGGCCCTTCAGGTACAGAGCCTTTAGGGATTCTCACAACAGAAACGTGTAATACGTATAATATGATGAAGTTGAGTGCGATGATATTTGAATGGGACCAGCAGTCACAATATTATGACGATTATGAGCGGGCCCTTTATAATCATATTTTAGCTTCGCAAGATCCTATTTCAGGAGGGAAAACATATTTTGTGGCGACAGAACCGGGACACTTTAAAGTCTATTGTGATAAAGAAGATAGTTTTTGGTGTTGTACCGGCACTGGTATGGAAAATCCAGCGAGATATTGGACAGATATTTTTAAACAGATTGATGATACGTTATACGTGAACTTATTTATTAGTGCCCGCGTGACGCTAGAAGAAGCGGCCATTCAATTTCAACAAACGACGGCCTTTCCCTTTGATGAGACAGTGCGACTCTCTGTCTCAAGTGGCAATGGTATCAAGTTAACTGTTAAAGTAAGACAGCCCGCGTGGATTAGTGAACCGATGACTGTGGCTGTAAATAATCAAGTCGTTTCATCGTCGATTGAAGCGGGCTATATAACAATCAAACGCACTTGGTATGAAGGTGATGAGTTAACGTGGCGTTTGCCACAATCTTTGCATATTTATCATAATAAAGATGCCAAAGAAAAAGTGGCGTTCATGTATGGGCCGCTCGTATTGGCCGCAGCTTTAGGTAAAGAGCAGTATCCCGAGACAGATATCGTGGGAGATCATCAGATTTACAATCATCACCCGCTTATTCATGTCCCGCCATTAATTACAGATGAACCATTAATAGACATCTTGACGTGCATGGATGAGGAGACGCTGACCTTTCGTTCGTTACCTGTTGTTGGTGAGACGGGTGAGTGTTATACATTTAAACCGTTCTTTATGATTCATCATGAACGTTACGCCCTTTATGTTGACGTCCTTTCAGAAGAAGCGGCGCGCACATACACTAGAGAAGCTGAAGAATTAAAGCAGTTATTGCTTTTAAAGACTGTTGATTATGTCACACCAGGTGAGCAACAACCCGAAACAGATCATCATTTGGTGGAAGTTCATTCACGCATGGGTTACGTGCCCAGTGTCGACCGACACTGGCGAGATGCTTATGACCATGGGTATTTTAGTTATCGATTAAAAACAGCAGCAACCCCACTATTGCTTCGGGTCACGTATTTTGGTGGGGATGATAATGTCTATATCAATGACGTCATGTATCCGCGATTATTTGATATTTTAGTTGATGGTATCTCGATACAAACCGTTCATTTACAGTCAGAAGCACCAGGTGAGTTAGTTGAGCGTGATTATGTTCTGCCTGAGCAGTTAACGAAAGGAAAACAGCATCTAGAAGTGACATTCCAATCACGTAAGCAGACGGTCGCTGGTGGGATTTATGGTGTGCGTCTATTAAAAAGGGAAGCAGAGTAAACGCTTGTTATTCATGTGTTCATACCTATAAGGCCTACGTTTAGCTGCGTGGGTCCTTCTTTTTAGGTGTTCCACCTTTTTCGCTCCCCATTTATAAACGAAATATGTTATAGTATGAGAGGAAGAAAGGGGAAGAAGCAAATGATTGAACGAAAAAGTAAACGAGAAATAGAAATGATGGCTGAAGCAGGGAGATTACTTGCTAAGTTGCATAAAGAAATTGCCAAAATGATGAAACCAGGTATCACAACTATAGAAGTCGATCGCTTTGTTGAAAAGTACTTAGCTGAACACGGGGCGACTGCCGAGCAAAAAGGATATCAAGGTTATGAGTATGCGACGTGTGCATCGATTAACGATGAAATTTGTCATGGCTTTCCTCGAGATGAGGCATTAAAACAAGGTGATATCGTGACAATTGATATGGTCGTTAAATATAAAGGTGGTTTAGCCGATTCGGCATGGACTTATGTCATTGGTGAAGCGGACGAAAAAACGCAGAAATTACTTGATGTAACAAAAAAATCACTCTACCTAGGTATTGAACAAGCGCAAGTAGGTAACCGTGTTGGTGACATTGGTCATGCCATTCAAACGTATGCCGAAAAAGAAGGCTACAGTGTTGTACGTGATTTTACCGGACACGGCATTGGTCCGACGATTCATGAACAGCCACACATTCCGCACTACGGTCTGCCAAATAAGGGTGCGCGTTTAAAAGATGGTATGGCAATCACGATTGAACCGATGTTAAATGAAGGCAAATGGCAGAGTCAAATGGACGATAACGGTTGGACGGCACGTACAATTGATGGTTCGCGTTCAGCACAATATGAACATACCATTATTATCACAAAAGACGGCCCGTTAATTTTAACAGAACAAGACGATGTCGAGTAATGGATGTTATGAAAGAAAAAGGCTAGCCAATATGGCTAGCTGTTTTTTTATAGGATGAAGAAGAGAAAATAGATAAAAGAGATAGGTGAAAAACAATACATAGCCTATTCTAAAGGGGGAAAATATGAAGACACACCCAGTGAAAGAAGCTTTAATTACCGCCACACCCATTATGATTGGCTATTTACCGATTGCGCTCGCTTACGGGGTACTCGCTAACCAAGCAGGCCTCAGCCTAGTGGAATTAACAGCGATGAGTGCGCTTGTCTTTGGTGGAGCGAGTCAATTTATGATTTTAAACATGCTACTTGTGCAAGCTGTTTTTATTGAGCTTGTATTAGCGACGTTTGTGCTTAATTTTCGTCATTTCGTTATGTCATTATCGATGAGTCATCGGATGCGTCACTATACGTTATTAGAAAAGATGAGCTTTGGTGCGTTTACTACCGACGAATCCTTTGCGATTTTAAGTACTTTAAATAAAGCCAAGCATACCCCTGCAAGTTTTTATGTGACGCTCCATCTCGCCGGCTATTTTGCCTGGGTCATCGGCTCATTTTTAGGTGGAGTGATTGGGTCATTTATACCGGAGGCGCTTGGTCAAAGTTTTGGCATCAGTTTATATGCCATGTTTATTGCACTTTTAGTGCCGCCGGTAAAGAAGGAGTGGCGTTACGGCGTCGTTGCGATACTGGCGATGCTCCTTAATTATCTATTTGTTCCTTTGTTATCTGAAGGCATGCGGATTGTCTTAGCTACACTTCTTGCTAGCGGTGTAGGTGTTATTATTCGAAAGAAGGAGGTGCTCTAGGTGCCAGTATTATTACTCATTTCTTTATGGTTTGTGACGATCGTGCCGCGTATTCTTCCGCCTGTCATTGTTGATAAACTTTATGTCCCGCCACTTGTCGGTGAGTTTTTAAATCTCATTCCTTATGCGACCTTAGGAGCATTAATCTTTCCGGGAATTATTCAGGCTATCCCTGATCAACCTGTTGTCAGTATCATAGGTGGTGGGACCGCTTTTATCCTGACCTTGTTTCGTGTGCCACTCGTCTTTGTCGTTCTCATTAGTATTACTGTTGTTTATTTGTTGCTGTAAGGTTCAACGTGAATGGTTGTATACTCTATGGCTAATTGATCGGTAAGTTGTGCTTCAATCCGATCGGTTATATCGTGACCTGATTTAATCGTTAGGTCAGGGTCTACATAAATAATCATATCAATCATAATATGACTTCCAACAGTACGCCCGCGAATATCAGAGACGTGTAAAACGTCAGGGTCTAATAAGACAAGGAGCTTAATTTTTTTAATCATCTCAGGGTCAAAGCCATCTGATAACGTGTGACTTGCTTGAATAAATGTGTCATAAGCTGTTTTAGCAATAAGAAGACCAACAAAAAGACTGAGGACAGGATCAAGCCAAAACAATCCAAAGCGCGTACCGATAATACCAATCGCAGCTGCAAAACTGATCAAACTATCGGCTCGGTTGTCAAGGCTGGCCGCTTTTAATGCGTGACTTTTAACAGATTGGCTAAGATTATAGTTATAACGGTAGACAATAAATAAAATAAAACCACTTATTGAAGCTACCCAAAAAGCCAACCAACCCGGTTCTGGGTAATTGCGATTGATAAGATTTGTAATTGATTGGGTTAATACTTGAATACTAACCGTTAGCATGATAAAGGATGCGACAAGGCTGGCAATCATCTCTGCCCGCGCATGTCCATAGCGATGATTATGATCAGCCGGTTTCACCGCAATACGTAAGCCAATAAAGATAATGACTGAGCTGATGACATCTGTCGCGTTATTTAACCCATCGGCACGAAGTGCTTGAGAGTCAGCGACATAGCTCACGACGAGTTTTGTTATACTAATAATAAAATAGACAATGATGGAGACGAGGGCACCTCGGCTCCCTTTTTTAAATGCATCCATGTTTTACCTACTTTCGTTCTGTGAAGCCGTTATAGCGCCTTCTGTATTTTTAGCGTTTTTTTTTAGCTAACGCATGTCTATTTACAATAGCATGCCCAACCTATGTGGGTCTAGACAAACAGTTGGGGCTGATCGCCACTTCATTTAGCGTGGCTTAAAAAGTTGACTGAGGCAACAATTTAATGCTTGTTGCATAAGATGAAAATATAAAACAAAAGCTTGGCTGTTAGCTAGTTCAAACGTTTGTGTTTAAAGTTAGTTAGAAGGGGTATATATAATTAAAATATAACTGTCTGATCAAGGGCATAAAGGAGTTGACATTGATGAAAAAGCAAAAAGTCTGTTTTACGTTACGTCGTTACAATCAGGGGTATGCAAAATACATTATCGCAAAGCGTGATTACTCATTTGAAGATGGGTTAATGGCGACGTTATTATTAGATGATTTAATTTTTCATCATAATAAACAAACGATTGATCAGGCGATAGATCAAGCCATTACTAGTGGTGATGAACACGCTTTTCAACAACTGTCTGCCAAATATCGGCATTATTTCCTTGATTGACTTAAAAAATATGTATAATGAAGATAATTAACCCAAAGGCCGTATTCAATCGACGGCCTTTTTGTATGAGTTTTTCACTAGAGACAAACATCCTCTCTATATGTTAAACTAGGTCGACGACTGTGAGGTGTGATATGATGAAAAAAACCGTGTTGTTTCTGCTGTTAGTCACTGTCTTGGTAGGCTGTATTAGCCAAGAGGTGTTGAGTGCCCGGGGGGCGCAAGGAAAGTTAGGTTTGGTTTTTTTAGAAAAAAAACCGTTAGAAATAAAGCGTGTGGAACCCGATTATTTTACACAAGGAAAAGACCCGGAAACGGGCCTTTATATTGTTAGCAATGAAAACGACATACTCGTCTATGTGAATAAATATAGACAATTACCAGACGGTTATGAACCTGAGGACTTGACTGAACCTAATGTCTGGCATTATTCGCCTGAAGGGGATAATCGGCGCTTATTAAGAAAAGAAGCATCAGAGGCACTGGAGCTGTTGTTTGAAGCGGCAAGTGAAGAAGGGATAAGGTTAGTAGCCGTTTCAGGCTATCGTTCACATGAAAGGCAAGCTGCCATTTATGCGAGTAATGTCGCAAGTAAAGGTCAAACGCATGCGGATCAGTTTTCTGCAAAGCCGGGTACGAGTGAGCACCAAACGGGATTGGCTATGGACGTCTCGGTAGAAGGAAACGATGAGGTTTTGTTAAGCCAACGGTTTGGTGAGACAGAAGCAGGGATGTTTGTCGCAACTCATGCACACCGGTTCGGATACATTATTCGCTACCCAGAAGGAAAAGAAGAAATTACTGGGTATAATTATGAACCTTGGCACCTGCGTTATGTTGGACAAGAAGTCGCAACGGAACTGTATGAACGTGAACTGACGTTAGAAGAATATTTTGGTTTTGATTACCCAGGCAATGAGCGCTAAGACATTGTCTGGTTTTTTTGTGTTATAATAAATGTAAAGAAAATGCCGAAACATTCAGTTAATCATGAGGTAAAGGGGATGGACATGATGGTTAGAAAAGTACGTGATGCGTTTGGGGAAATGGAAGTGAGTGAAGCTGTTTTCTACGGTGCACAAACAAAAAGAAGTTTAGATAACTTTCCTATTGGTACAGAGAAAATGCCGAAACAGTTAATAGAAGCCTTTGTAATGTTAAAGCGAGCGGCCGCAAAAGCCAATCATCGCTTAGGGACACTGTCACTTGAGAAAAGTACGCGTATTGTAGACGCCTGTGATCAATGGCTTCATCAACCAGACTATCAACATTTTCCTTTAGTTGTTTGGCAGACTGGATCTGGGACACAAACAAACATGAATGTGAATGAAGTCTTAAGCTTTTTAGCATCAGACAACAAGGTCACCCTCCACCCAAATGATGATGTGAATAAATCTCAAAGTTCAAACGATACGTTTCCAACAGCAATGCATGTCGCAACTGTATTAGCACTAACTGATCGATTATTTCCTGCTTTGGAGAGGCTGATTCAAACAGTGAAAGCTAAACAACACCAATTTGCTGATGTTGTTAAAATAGGTCGTACGCATTTACAAGATGCGACACCTCTTACAGTAGGACAAGAATTTAGTGGTTACTTAGCCATGTTGGAAAAGATAGAACATATGCTGATTCAAGATATGGATGGTTGTTTTGAATTAGCGATTGGTGGCACGGCGGTAGGAACGGGATTAAACGCCCCGGTGGATTTTGGAGACGAAGTGGCACATGCGCTTTCGCGCTATACGGGTTTACCGTTTCGAAAAACAGACAACCACTATCATGGATTAACAAGTCATAGTCAATTAGTACATTTGCACGGGACAGTTAAAGCACTTGCGATGGATTTGTTTAAAATCGGCAACGATTTACGCTACCTGTCTAGCGGTCCGCGTGCCGGCTACGGGGAATATACATTGCCAGCAAATGAACCAGGAAGTTCTATTATGCCAGGGAAAGTAAATCCAACCCAAATTGAAGCTATGACAATGGTCTGTAGTCAAGTCTTAGGGAATGATACGACGATTAGTTTTGCGGCAAGCCAAGGGCAATTTCAGTTAAACGTCTTTAAACCAGTAATTATTTATAACGTCCTTCAGTCGATTGAGCTATTAAGTGATGCGATGGATAGTTTTAATTTACGCTGCCTTTCAGGTTTAACGATTAATGAAGAAGTAGTGAAAGCATCCGTAGCACAATCGTTAATGCTTGTGACGGCTCTGAATCCACACATTGGCTATGATAAAGCAAGTGAGATTGCGAAATACGCCCATCTAAAGCAGACAGATTTGAAGACAGCGGCTTTAGCACTTGGTTATGTGACAGAAGAGGCATTTGATCAATGGGTAGACCCGACAAAAATGATTTAGTCGTTGGAAGTATGCAAAATAGAGGTGCATAAAAGAGGACTATTAAAAAAAACGGCAATAAAATTGAAAGAAGGCGACTCCTAAGGAGTCGCCTCTTCATGTATATAAGGGGGTATACACTATTTAATACGTTCTTCAGTATCTTTATCAAAGAAGTGGCACTTGTGCATGTCAAATGCTAACTTAAGTGATTCTCCACCGTGGATATCTGTACGTGAATCAACACGTGCAACGAAATCTTGCTCATCTAATTTAGAGTATAAGTAAGACTCAGAACCCATTAATTCAGCTACTTCGATTTGAGCTGTTAATGTAGAACCTGGGTTAGCATCTACAAATACTGGTTCATCATGAATGTCTTCTGGACGCACACCTAAAATAGTTTCTTTACCAATGTAGTTTTGTTCGCGAAGAACTTTCATTTTTCCTTCTGGTACTTCAATCAATGTTTTAGGTGACACACGGAAACCATTTTCTTCTAATGTACCATGGAAGAAGTTCATCGCAGGTGATCCGATAAATCCACCAACGAAGACGTTGTTTGGTTTGTCGTATACTTCTTTAGGTGCACCCACTTGTTGGATTAAACCATCTTTAAGTACAACAAGGCGTGTGGCCATTGTCATCGCTTCCGTTTGATCGTGTGTTACATAAATTGTTGTTGTTTGTAAGCGTTGGTGTAGTTTTTGAATTTCTGCACGCATTTGTACACGTAGTTTCGCATCAAGGTTTGATAACGGCTCATCCATTAAGAATACTTTCGCATCACGAACGATGGCACGACCTAGAGCTACACGCTGACGTTGACCACCTGAAAGTGCTTTTGGTTTACGATCTAAGTATGGTTCTAGACCTAGAATTTGTGCAGCATTTTTAACGCGGCGATCAATTTCGTCTTTTTTGAACTTACGCAATTTAAGACCAAAAGCCATGTTGTCATAGACATTCATGTGTGGGTATAATGCGTAGTTCTGGAATACCATTGCGATGTCGCGGTCTTTAGGTGCAACGTCATTCATTAATTTATCATCAATATAGAATTCACCAGCTGAGATTTCTTCTAAACCAGCGATCATACGAAGTGTTGTTGATTTACCACAACCAGATGGACCAACGAAAACGATAAATTCTTTATCTTTAATTTCAAGATTAAAATCGTCTACCGCCTTAACTCCGTCTTTTTCATAAATTTTATCAATATGTCTCAAGCTTAATTCTGCCATAGTAATAGTTCCTCCTTAAAATGTGTGAAAGCGTTTTTATTTGATGCCTTAAGTCTACAAAAAAAATGGCTGAGCGTAAATGGACAAGATGCACAAAGAAAAAAATCCGACATTGTGCAACGCTTACATGATGAAGGGTTAATTCTAGTCGTAACGAAATAAAATACGCTTTCTCCCCAGTCATATCAGTGGTTTCGTGAGAGTGAACAAAAAAAGATCTAGCAGCAGGCAAAGTGCCTAAGCTAGATCAATTTGACGTTTTAATAGAAGGATTAAATAGACAGCAACAGCACCCTCAAATTGTTTGACATCAACTTCTGTCTTTTCAACAAACTTATCAATCCGGTATTGTAAACTATTTCGATGCATGTACATTTCTTTTGCGGCAAGTGAGGCGTTTGAATTTGCCTCTAAGAACGTTTGAATGGTGCGGAGTAATTCTTCGTCTTTAACCGTTGACTTTAATACGGCCTCAATAAGGAACTGAATAGCTGTTTGATCTTTGATAACGGACATTAGATAAGGCACAGAAGAGATGTATGTCATCACGGGTTTCGTATTAAAATGTTGAATATGGTGAAATTGTTCATCCATCCAGTGGTGATAATCATGCGCTCTTTTTAGGTCGCGTAAATATGGTCCGATAAAGAAGTGAACATCGATAAAAAAGTCACTCGTAAAAACTTCAATCATTTCAAAGAAGGTGATTGTGTCATCTTCGTCTGGGCGTTCTTCTTCTATAATGACACCGTGCTTTTGACTTGAGAAGAGAATCACGGGTTTATAAGAATACATCCCATAAATAGCTTCTCTAAAATCGTTAGGGTCACTTAAGGCGTCAGATAGTGAGAAATAAATGAAGCGGTACTCTTTAGGTGCTGCTGAGATAAAGTTTGTGCCTTCAAAAATCCAATCATACCATGCCTGTTCACGTTCGGTGACTGGTGGGTAAGCACCGTGGTAAGGTGTAAGTAATAAATCGAGTAACTCGTGCTCTTTTTCTTTAATTTCGTTTTCTAGTATACCGATAAGTTGATTGTCTGATGTTGTAAACCAATAGTAAGGTCCTTTTCCTTGGCGTTCTTCATCAGTGATTAAGCTTGGATAGAGCGCTTTTAAGCGTTTAATCATGGTTCGTCATCCCTTCGTTGCGTGTGTCTCTTAGTGATGCTTCAGTTGATCATCATTTGGCAAGCACGTATGAACCGAGAAAGTCATGGTGCTATGATTACCATATTACTAGTAGTATAACAAAAATAGCAAACATCAGGGAACCTTTAGTTGTTAATTATGCTGCTGGAGCTTTAGAACTAAATAAAAAAACGAGAGAAAAACAAAAAAACTTAACCGGTATCGTTTGGATTACGTTTAGAAGTTTGTTATAGTTAAACAGGAAGTTAAAAGAAGACCAACTTGGTCAGTAAAAACTAGGAGGATTTTATTTTATGTCTAACGTACAACAATCAGCAGAACAATTAGCAGAAGCGATTCGCCAAAGCGAGGAATTTTCAACACTTAAAGAAGCGTATGAGGCTGTTATGAATGATGACATCGCTAAGAAAATGTTCGATGATTTCCGTAACACACAAATTGAATTACAACAAAAACAAATGCAAGGTCTAGAAATTACCGAAGAAGAAGTAGAAAAAGCACGTAAAGTTGTTGAAACAGTTCAACAACACGAAGCAATTTCTAAGCTAATGGAAGAAGAACAAAAAGTGAACGAATTTATTAATTCTATTAGCCGTACAATTACTAAACCATTAGAAGAATTATATAACCAACAATAATCCTAGGTGTCTATCTCAATAACAAGAGGTAGGCACTTTGTTTATACATTTAAAAAAGCGAAGGGACAATGTGTCTCTTCGCTTTTCCTAAAAAATTTCAGGCTTATTTTTTCTCCATGACTTTGTCAATGAGACCATAATCAAGTGCTTTTTGTGCGGTCATAAAGTTATCACGATCAGTGTCTCGTTCAACGACTTCGATAGGTTGTCCAGTACGTTCAGAAAGAATTTCATTTAATTTATTACGCATCTCAATGATGCGATTTGCATGAATTTGAATATCTGACGCTTGACCTTGCGTTCCGCCTAATGGTTGGTGAATCATGACTTCAGAGTTTGGTAACGCATAACGCTTCCCTTTTTTTCCTGCAGCAAGTAAGAATGCGCCCATGGATGCTGCCATACCGACACAGATGGTTGATACATCTGGTTTGATGAACTGCATTGTATCGTAGATGGCCATACCTGCGGTAATCGATCCGCCTGGTGAGTTAATGTAAATCGAAATATCTTTGTCTGGGTCTTCTGCCTCTAAGAAAAGCAATTGAGCCACAATCGAGTTAGCCACATTGTCATCAATGGCACTGCCTAACATAATGATGCGGTCTTTAAGTAGACGTGAATAAATATCATAAGCACGTTCACCGCGGTTTGTTTGTTCAATAACTGTAGGGATTAAATTCATATATATTCCTCCTTAAAATGACTTAACTGAGTTTAATACGTGTGTAACATTATCATAGCTAAAAGGTCAAAAAAGGTCAAATAAAAACCACTCACTGCTGTCTTTTTTCTTCCCAACTTACCTTTTGTTTAAACCTACTCGGATATTATAACAGAGATTTTCATCTTGTGTGTAGTGAATCAACCAAAACAACTGGAACATGATATTTGTAAGCAGCAAAAAAAAGAAGCATTGAATTTTTATAGTGATTCGGTTATAATGATTTTTGTTCGATTAAAATATGCGCTCGTAGCTCAGGGGATAGAGCATCGGTTTCCGGTACCGTGAGTCGGGGGTTCGAATCCCTCCGAGCGCGCTTTGTTAGACAGATGGTCTCATCTGTCTTTTCTATATAATAAAACTATAGATAGTAACAAAGTGTATAGTAGTGATCGTTGCCGTTTTAATGAAAGTACGAGGTGTGAAATGAAAGTAATAGTATGGGTCTTTGTCACGCTGTTGTTAATCTGGGAGATCGTAGAGTTGCGGGGGATTTTTGGCTACTCGTTGTTCACCCAAAACAGTTTGATTTTGTTATCAAGTAGTTATTTTTTCTATTTACTTGATGTTGCCATCGATGTAAAACAGATCAAACGTCAGCTGATGATTATCTTCAAAAATACGATGCAAGATTAAGGCCTTACATGAGTGTCTTAGTCTTTGTTTGTCGGATAAGAAATAACTAACAATCCCATCCAACATTTGCGTAGTCAGTGTTGGATGGGATTGTTTTGTTTTTTTTGGTTTTAATGTGCACGTATTTTTTTATACATATTTGTTAATAAACAAACATATTGTTTGTGTGATTCGGGTATAGTAAAAAAGTAAGAGGCAGAAACCTCTTAAATAAAGTTTTAAGGAGTGTTGTAAGATGCATCAGAAATCAAATAAAACGAAAAAAGTAGCTATTGTTGGAACAGGGTTTGTTGGTTCTAGTTATGCTTATTCATTAGTAAATCAAGGAACAGTCAGCGAACTGGTTCTTATTGACTTAAATAAAGAACGTGCAGAAGGTGAGGCACAAGATTTAAATCATGGTGTCCCTTTTGGTTCGCCGATGAAAATTAAAGCGGGTGACTATGGGGATTGTCATGATGTGGATCTAGTTGTCATCACTGCTGGTGCAAACCAAAAACCAGGAGAAACGAGACTTGATTTAGCGAGTAAAAACGCTAAAATTATGCGTGGCATCGTAAAAGAAATCATGGCCTCTGGATTTGATGGCATCCTTGTCGTCGCATCAAATCCAGTTGACGTCATGACGCACGTTGCATATGAAGCGTCAGGTTTGCCAAAAGAACATGTAATTGGATCGGGAACGATATTAGATACCGCTCGATTCCGTTATTTGCTCAGTGACTATTTCCAAGTAGATTCACGAAATGTCCATGCTTATATCGTCGGGGAACATGGGGATTCTGAGTTGCCTATTTGGTCGCATGTTACGATTGGTGGCTTACCGCTAAATGTGTACGGTAAACTAAATAACTTCTATGAAGATCGCGATATGCAAGCTATCTTTGAAAATGTTCGGGATGCAGCCTATCAAATTATCCAGAAAAAAGGTGCGACCTATTATGGTATAGGTATGGGTCTTGCGCGCTTAACTAAAGCATTGCTTTACAATGAAAATTCTATTTTAACCGTTTCAACATATTTCCAAGGTGAGTACGATATTGATGGCGTATTTATGGGGATTCCTGCTGTTGTTAATGCAAATGGTGTGAGGGAGATTTTACGATTGAACCTACCAGAACGTGAGCAAAAACAACTTGAGAATTCAGCAGATATCTTACGAAACATGTACAACAATTTAGATAAATAATAACGTGAACCTAGTGAGAAGGTATAGTTAGACGCAGTTTTCTTTTGAGCTATACCTTCTTGCTGCAGTTTACAAAGCGTTGCTTTTAAGTGGGATAAGAAGCGGATAGGACGAAAAAACTTGTCATTCACTGTCATCTCTGATAATATTATGGGTGTTGGGTATTATTTTGTTCTAAGCGGGACAAAATGTTGACCATAGGGACAAAAAACGTCCCAAGATAATTGGAAGGGTGTTAAAAAGATGCAAAAGCTCATTGAATTGCAACGAAAAATATGCCCTGATCTTATCGCGGTGATTGACCGGCGGTATCATCTCTTACATACCATTCACTACTACCAGCCGATTGGCAGAAGAAATCTTGCGGTACAGTTATCGTTAAAAGAGCGGGAAGCGCGCAGTGAGATTGACAAACTGTCTCAACTCGGTCTTGTTGAAACGACACCTAAAGGTGTGGTACTCACCGTAACTGGTCAAACGTTAGTAGATGAGTTTACGCCATATTTCGAGGAGTTACGAGGCTTTCGTGATCTTGAAACGAAAATTAAACAGACATTCGACCTAGAACGTGTTATAATTACACCTGGGGACAGTGATACTGACCTTTGGGTGAAAGATGAACTAGGCAAGCGTGCTGTGACGTTTTTACAATCCCAACTTAATAAAAAGCAAACCGTTGCTGTAACTGGTGGTACATCGATGGCAGCAATTGCAAAAATGATGGCGCCGACCGATATAGGTAAAGGTTCAATGTTCGTTCCAGCCCGAGGTGGTCTCGGAGAGCGGGTAGAGAATCAAGCGAACACTATTTGTGCTGAAATGGCCAATAAGATGAAAGGCGATTATCGTTTGCTATATGTACCAGATCCTTTAAGTGAGGAAACGTATCATTCCATCATCGAGGAGCCTGGTGTAAAAGAGACATTACATATAATTAAACAAGCTGACATCGTCATGCACGGCATCGGGGATGCCTTTACTATGGCTAAGCGTAGAAAAGCAGAAAAAGATGTTTTAGCTAAACTAGAATCGGGAAAAGCAGTAAGTGAGGCGTTTGGTTATTATTTTAACCAAAACGGTGAAATCGTACATAAAGTGCGAACAGTAGGTATGCAATTAGAAGACTTGTCCAATATTAAGACAGTCGTCGCCATTGCTGGAGGTCGTTCAAAGGCAAAAGCGATCCGCTCTTACTTTAGACAAGGAAAAAGTAATGTCCTCATCACAGATGAAGGGGCAGCCAAAGCGTTAATAAAGGATTTTTAATCCTTTAGATAAAATTTTAAACAATACTAAGGAGGAAATACGTATGACTGTAAAAGTAGGTATTAATGGTTTTGGTCGTATCGGCCGATTAGCTTTCCGTCGTATTCAAGAAGTAGAAGGAATCGAGGTAGTGGCGATCAACGACTTAACTGATGCTGACACACTTGCACACCTTTTAAAGTATGACACAACTCAAGGTCGTTTTAATGGCGAAGTTGAAGTTAAAGAAGGTGCTTTCACTGTTAACGGTAAAGACGTTAAAGTATTAGCTAACCGTAACCCTGAAGAATTACCTTGGGGAGATTTAGGTGTAGATATCGTACTTGAGTGTACAGGATTCTTCACTTCAAAAGAAAAAGCTGAACTTCACCTTAAAGGTGGCGCGAAGCGTGTTGTAATTTCTGCTCCAGGTGGAAATGACGTACCAACAATCGTATATAACGTAAACCATGATATTTTAACTGGTGAAGAAACAGTAATCTCTGGTGCTTCATGTACAACAAACTGTTTAGCTCCTATGGCTGATACATTAAACACAGAATTCGGTATTGCTGAAGGTCTTATGACGACAATTCACGCTTATACTGGTGACCAAAATACATTAGATGCGCCACACAATGACTTACGTCGTGCTCGTGCTGCTGCAGCTAACATCGTACCTAACACAACAGGTGCTGCTAAAGCAATTGGTCTAGTAATTCCTGATCTTAATGGTAAATTAGATGGTGCTGCTCAACGTGTACCAGTAGCAACTGGTTCATTAACTGAGTTAGTTACTGTATTAAACAAAGAAGTAACAGTAGAAAGTGTTAACGCGGCAATGAAAAAAGCTGCTAACGAATCTTACGGTTACACTGAAGATCCAATCGTATCATCTGATATCGTAGGTATTTCTTACGGTTCATTATTTGATGCTACTCAAACAAAAGTAATGACTGTTGACGGTAAGCAATTAGTTAAAACTGTTGCTTGGTATGACAACGAAATGTCTTACACTGCACAATTAGTGCGTACATTAGAATACTTCGCTAACCTTTAATTTTTAGCGGAACTTTAATAAACAAGCAGTCCATTAGCGGGAAGCGTTCGCGCTTTCCGCTTTTAATTTTCACTAGGAGGATTATCCAATATGGCGAAGAAAATTGTAACTGATTTAGCCGTTGCTGGCAAAAAAGTACTCGTACGTGCTGACTTCAACGTACCAATGAAAGACGGTAACATCACAAATGATGACCGTATCGTTCAAGCTCTTCCAACGATTAAACACTTGCTTAAAGAAGATGCAAAAGTCATTGTCTTCTCTCACCTAGGTCGTGTGAAAGAAGAAGCAGACAAGGAAGGTAAATCACTTAAGCCTGTGGCTGAGCGTTTAGCTGAATTATTAGGTCAAGATGTTGCTTTCGTACCTGAAACACGTGGTGAAGTATTAGAAAACGCGATTGATCAATTAAGCAATGGCGATATTTTGATGTTTGAAAACACTCGTTTTGAAGATATCGATGGTAAAAAAGAAAGCAAGAACGATCCTGAATTAGGTAAGTACTGGGCAAGTCTTGGTGACTTATTCGTTAATGATGCTTTTGGTACAGCACACCGTGCGCACGCATCTAACGTAGGGATTGCTACACATGTTGAATCAGCGGCTGGTTTCCTAATGGAAAAAGAAATTCGCTTTATCGGTGATTCAGTTGATAACCCAGAGCGCCCGTTTGTAGCGATTCTAGGTGGAGCAAAAGTAAGTGATAAAATCGGCGTGATTGAAAACTTACTAACTAAAGCAGATAAAATCCTTATCGGTGGTGGAATGGCTTATACATTCTACAAAGCACAAGGTCTTGACATCGGGACGTCATTACTTGAAGAAGATAAATTAGATCTTGCGAAAGATTTACTTGCACGTGCTGAAGGTAAAATTGTGTTACCTGTTGATACAACAATCAACACAGCTTTCTCTGAAGAAGGTGACGTAAAAGCTGTTGCGGCTGGTTCGATTCCTGAAGGCTACATGGGTCTTGATATCGGTCCTAAATCAATTGCACAGTTTGAAAAAGAACTTGAAGGTGCAAAAACAGTTGTTTGGAACGGACCTATGGGTGTGTTTGAAATGGAAGCATTCGCTAAAGGTACGGTTGGTGTTTGTAAAGCAATCGCTGGTCTAAATGATGCGACGACGATTATCGGTGGTGGAGATTCAGCTGCTGCAGCAATGAAACTTGGCTTCGCTGATGACTTCTCACACATTTCAACTGGTGGCGGTGCATCACTTGAGTATCTTGAAGGTAAAGAACTACCTGGTTTAGCTGCGATCAGCAACAAGTAAGGTAGAATAATAAGCTCACTGATTAGTCAACTAATCATAGACGAAAGGGAAGAGATTATGCGTAAACCAATTATTGCAGGTAACTGGAAAATGAACAAAACATTAGCGGAAGCGAAAAGCTTTATCGCTGATACAAAGAACAACGTGCCATCAAGTGATGTGGTTGATTCAATCGTATGTGCACCTTACCCATTCTTGCACGCACTAGTGGAAGAAACAAAAGGGACAGATTTAAAAATCGCTGCACAAAACATGCACTTTGAAGAAAGTGGTGCGTTCACTGGTGAAGTGTCACCAGCTGTTCTTAAAGACTTAGGTGTGACACATGTCGTACTCGGTCACTCTGAGCGTCGTGAAATGTTCAACGAAACAGACGAATCGGTAAACAAAAAGGCTCATGCAGCTTTTAAGTATGACTTAACGCCAATCATCTGTGTTGGTGAAACATTAGAGCAACGTGAAGCGAACCAAACAATGGATTTAGTAGCTGATCAAGTAACAAAAGCACTTGAAGGTTTAACTGAAGACCAAGTGAAACAATCTGTGATCGCTTATGAGCCAATTTGGGCGATTGGAACAGGTAAAACAGCGACATCAGCTCAAGCAAATGAGGTTTGTGCACATGTGCGTAAAACCGTAGCTGCTGTTGTCTCAAGTGACGTAGCTGAAGCTGTGCGTATTCAGTACGGTGGTAGCGTTAAGCCAGACAATATCGATGAATTATTACAGCAATCAGATATTGATGGTGCGTTAGTTGGAGGCGCAAGCCTAGAAGCTGATTCATTCCTTAAGTTAGTGGAGGCGGGCAAATAATGAGTCAAGACAAATTAGCCGCTTTGATTATCCTTGATGGATATGCTTTACGTGATGAAGTGGTTGGCAATGCTGTAAAGCAAGCCAATACACCGAACTTTGATCGTTACTGGAACAAGTATGCTCACAGCCAATTAACGGCTTCAGGTGAGGCGGTTGGTTTACCAGATGGTCAAATGGGTAACTCAGAAGTGGGTCACTTAAACATTGGTGCAGGGCGTATTGTCTATCAGTCACTGACACGCGTGAACTTGTCTATCCGTGAGCGTGATTTCTTTACGAATGAACAACTTGTTCAAGCGGTAGAGAACGCAAAAGAAGATGGAAAAGCATTGCATATCTTTGGTCTCTTATCTGATGGTGGGGTTCACTCACACATTGATCACTTATATGCGGTATTAGAACTTGCAAAAGAAAAAGGACTTGATAAAGTCTATGTACATGGTTTCTTAGATGGACGTGACGTTGGTCAAAAATCAGCGAAACAATACATCGAACAAGTACAAGCTAAGATGGATGAACTTGGTGTAGGTCAATTCGCAACGATTTCTGGTCGTTATTATGCGATGGACCGTGACAAGCGCTGGGATCGTGTGAAGCTTGCTTATGATGCTATTGCATACGGCAAGGGCAAAACATCCAATGATCCACTACAAGTGGTAGAAGACGCTTATAGTGAAGATGTTTATGATGAATTTGTCATCCCAACAGTTATTACAGATGATTCTGGTGAGCCGGTAGCTAAAATACATTCAGGTGATTCAGTCATTTTCCATAACTTCCGTCCAGACCGCGCAATCCAAATCTCACAAAGTTTTGCTAACAATGACTTTGAAGAATTTGACCGCGGACAAGATGCACCGAAAGATTTATTCTTCGTATCATTTATGAAGTATAGTGATACGGTTAATAGTAAGATTGCTTACCCACCAACAGACCTTAAAAATACGGTCGGTGAAGTATTAGCAGATAATAAGCTGAACCAATTACGTATCGCTGAAACGGAAAAATATCCACACGTGACGTTCTTCATGAGTGGTGGCCGTGAAGCAGAATTTGAAGGGGAAAAGCGGATCTTAATCAATTCGCCTAAAGTCGCAACGTACGACTTACAACCTGAAATGAGTGCGTATGAAGTAACAGATGCTTTGCTTAAAGAGTTAGATGAAGGCAACCAAAATGCCATCATTTTAAACTTTGCTAACCCTGATATGGTTGGTCACTCAGGTATGCTTGAGCCAACAATCAAAGCGATTGAAGTGGTTGATGAATGCCTTGGTAAAATCGTTGATAAAATTATCGAAAAAGGTGGACATGCGATTATTACCGCTGATCACGGTAACTCAGACGAAGTTGTCTCACTTGATGGCAAGCCAATGACCGCTCATACAACGAACCCTGTGCCTGTTATTGTAACTAAAGAAGGCATTGAGTTACGTGATGGCGGTATCCTAGGAGACTTGGCCCCAACATTACTCGATTTATTAAACGTTGACCTTCCAAAAGAAATGACAGGTAAATCATTAATTAAGTAATGACTTTATGAACAAATCAAATAATTGATTCGAATCAATGTTTAAAAACACATCGTAAGACCATACTATATTTAAACAACAAAGGAGACTAATTATTATGCCATACATTACAGACGTATATGCTCGCGAAGTCATGGACTCACGCGGTAACCCAACAATAGAAGTAGAAGTTTACACAGAATCAGGTGCATTCGGTCGCGCTTTAGTACCAAGTGGTGCATCAACTGGTGAATATGAGGCAGTTGAACTACGTGACGGCGACAAAGATCGTTACTTAGGTAAAGGTGTAGAAAAAGCAGTAGAAAACGTTAATGACGTGATTGCACCGGAATTACTAGGTTTTGACGTTACGCGTCAGGTTGTTATTGACCGTTTACTTATTGAATTAGATGGTACGCCAAACAAAGCTAAATTAGGCGCTAATGCTATTTTAGGTGTTTCTATGGCTGTTGCTCGTGCTGCTGCTGATCACTTAGGTATTCCTTTATACACTTACCTAGGTGGATTTAACGCAACAGTGTTACCAACACCAATGATGAACATCGTAAACGGTGGAGAGCACGCTGACAACAACGTGGATATCCAAGAATTTATGATTATGCCTGTAGGTGCACCTACATTCAAAGAAGCATTACGTATGGGTGCTGAAATTTTCCACAGCTTGAAGAAAGTACTTACTTCAAAAGGTTATAATACAGCTGTAGGTGACGAAGGTGGTTTCGCACCAAACCTTAAGTCAAATGAAGAAGCTTTAGCTACAATCATTGAAGCAATTGAAGCTGCTGGTTATAAGCCAGGTGAAGAAATTCAATTAGCAATGGACGTTGCTGCTTCTGAAATCTATGAAGATGGTAAATACAACCTTAAAGGTGAAGGTGTTGTTCGTACTTCTGCAGAAATGGTTGACTGGTATGCAGAAATGTGTGACAAGTACCCAATTATCTCAATTGAAGATGGTCTTGACGAAAACGACTGGGATGGTTTCAAACTTCTTACTGACCGCCTAGGTGACAAAGTTCAATTAGTAGGTGACGATTTATTCGTAACAAACACTGAAAAATTAGCTGAGGGTATCGAAAAAGGTATCGGTAACTCAATCTTAGTTAAAGTTAACCAAATTGGTTCATTAACTGAAACATTTGAAGCAATCGAAATGGCGAAACAAGCTGGTTACACAGCTGTTATCTCACACCGTTCAGGTGAAACAGAAGATACAACAATCGCTGACATCGCTGTTGCGACAAATGCTGGACAAATCAAAACAGGTGCTCCTTCACGTACTGACCGTGTTGCGAAATACAACCAATTGTTACGTATCGAAGATGAGCTTGTTGAAACAGCTAAATATGCTGGTAAAAACGCATTTTATAACTTACGCTAAGAGAGTGTAAGATCATAGTTTCATCAAAAGGCCTAGTCAATTGACTAGGCCTTCAACTATTGTTATCAGGTTGGTTGAATGAGGTATTGTTATTTAAACTGATCGTGTTTTTTTAAAAAAATTACTGAGGCTATTGTCTTGTCAGATCATTTGCGTAATAATAAAGAAGGCATGCGCCAAAATGAGAGGGGGACATGGAGTGTCTTATTTGCCGTTCGGTTTTTTTGTTATTTTACCTGTTTTTATGGTAAGTTATATCGTTTTCAGACAGCTAAGTAATCGGCGATTAAAGAAATGGCTGTTTAATGGCTTGATGTTTATATATTTACTTATCTTAAGTTATCTGATTTGGTTTAGAGAATTAGGTGACGTGCAAGATGTTCTTCAGATAAATTTAACCCCTTTTGAAACCATTCAACTATATATGCGTGCTTATAGACAAGAGACGCTCTCTCTCGAGATTATCATCGCCAATTTAGTAGGTAATGTGGTGATGATGTTTCCGCTCGGATTTTGGCTCTACTACAAGCCTTACGACTGGTATAAAAAGTTACTCTTCATTATACTTATTCCGGTTCTTTTTGAAGGTGGGCAATTTATGCTTCATCAACTGCATATGGTATCTCGTTCGGTGGACATTGATGATTGGATTTTGAATAGTTTGGGCATTTATTTAGGGTTATTTTTAAGTTGGCTACATGAAGAGGGTATCCCCCGTTCATTTACTAAGTCAACCTATAAAGAAAAGAAAAACGCAAGTTGATGATAGTGTCGCGGTTCTTTTTATACGCTATATAATAATTTATAAAACAGTAAGCAACGCTTGTAAGTGAATGACCTTACTCGTGTTGCTGTGCTTTTTTGCTACAATCGTGCAGTTACGTCTAACTTTTATAGAGGCATTTTAACATATAGCGCCATTATCTGAGCGAACCGTTATTCATAGTCTTTTTCGCTTATATATGTTAGCTGGTTTACGTTGTCCTCATTCGATAAGTCTGCAGGTCGTGGAGAGGGTGATGAAATAAAGTGTGAGTGTTTTTGTTATAACGCGTTAATTCGGTCATATATAACAACAAATGATGCAGTCCTGAAGTGCGGCCTACACTGCGTAAGTTGGTTTAAAAAATGATATACATACGGAAAAAATGGGTTTAATGGCATAGAAATCAAGGAATAGAGTAATAATCCGAAACTACGAGGAGGACGTATTATGTTAAATTTAAAATTAAAATACAAGCGAAGGGGTGCCTACACAGAAGAAAGAAAAGAGCGCACAGAACATAAAGTAATTGTAGATGCACCACTATCAGATACGATGATTTATCCGCTTAATATGCATATCGGAAAACCAGCAGAGCCAATTGTCGAAGTTGGTGACCACGTAAAAATGGGTCAATTAATCGCAGAAAAACAAGGATTTGTTTCAGCGAATATTTATGCGTCAGTCTCAGGTACAGTGGAAGCAATTAAAGATATGCCTTCTATGCACGGTCCAAATCGAGCGATCGTCATTCAAAATGACTTTAAAGATACGCCAGCCCCTTTATTAGTAGAACCTAATCAACATCTTACACCACAAGAGAAGTTAGCCCTCGTGGAAAAAGCAGGGATCGTTGGTATGGGTGGGGCTACTTTCCCAACGCACGTCAAACTATCACCACCAAAAGAAAAGCAGATTGACACATTAATTATTAACGGGGCAGAATGTGAAACGTATTCAACAGCCGATCACCGCCTCATGATTGAGTCAGCTGATGATATTATTGCAGGTGTGAAAGAGTTATTAAGCCTGTTCCCAATCAAACAAACATACATCGCCATTGAAACAAATGTCCATGATAGCGTGGAGGCATTAAAGCGTGCGATTGGCGATGATACACGTATTAAAATAAAAGAACTTGAGACGCTTTATCCTCAAGGAGCTGAAAAGCAATTAATTAAAACATTAGTCAATCGAGAAGTACCATCTGCTGGTTTACCACTAGATGTGCATACAATTGTGGCGAATGTTAGTACAGTGCGTGCTGTCTACTTAGCGATTCAAAAAGGCTTGCCACTCCTTGATCGTGTGACGACTTTAACAGGAGAACCGATTAAAGACCCGCAAAACTTTAGAGTGAGAATTGGTACCCCAATTCAAGTATTGATTGATGCTTCAGGCGGTTTTGTCAGTAAAACAGGGAAGATGTTACACGGGGGCCCGATGATGGGTAAGCCAATTACTTCTGGTCAAGTACCTATTACAAAAGGGACGTCTGTTGTTACATTTTTACCTAAAGAAGAAGTCAAAGAAGACGAGCGAACACCGTGTATTAAGTGTGCTGAATGTCTGAATGTCTGTCCAGTAAGTTTACAACCGATTCTCATATCAAATGCCTATGAAAAAGGGGATATCGATGAAGCTGAGCGTTTAGGTGCGATGGATTGTATTGATTGTGGTAACTGTTCCTTTATTTGTCCAGCGAACATTCCTTTACTTGATAATATTAGACAAGCAAAAACAGAAATTAGGGCAAGAAAGGAGAAAGCATAATGGTTAATTTACAAGATATGACGCTTAAAATGACAGCTTCTCCTCACTTGAAATCACCGAAAAAAACAGATTGGATAATGAAACAAGTCGTTATTGCTTTATTATTCCCACTAGCGGCAGCTATCTATTTTTTCGGGATTAAATCTTTATTTATGGTCATTGTCGGTATATTATCAAGTGTTCTATTTGAGTATGCTTATCAGAAAATAAAAGACCAACCGGTTAGGATTAATGACTATAGTGCTGTCATTACTGGTATGTTACTTGGTCTTAGTGTACCAGTAACAGCGCCGTATTGGTCAATTGTTGTGGGGAGTTTTTTTGCTATTGTAATTATCAAACAGCTCCCCGGTGGGATTGGTCGAAATATGTTTAACCCGGCTGTTGGTGCGCGTGTGATGTTAAAAGTATTCTTCTCGCCTTGGATTACCAACTGGGTGACGCCGGGCAGAGGAACAGATGTTGTCTCGACGGCCACACCCCTTGAATCAATAGGTCACTTTTCACGCACCGTTGGAGAGGATGTCCCTGGATTGTGGGATTTATTTCTAGGAGTGAATTTAGGAGGAAATATCGGTGAAACTTCGAAAGCAATGATTTTACTTGCCTTTATTTATTTAGTGGTTCGTGGTGTCATTAATATGAAGATTCCACTTCTTTACGTCATAACTGTTGCTGTTATCAGTTCGATTTATGGCGGGTATGACACGACATACATGATGACACATGTGCTAAGCGGAACGCTTGTCTTTGCAGCTGTCTTTATGGCAACAGATTACACAAGTGGTGCGCTGACACCTGGTGGTCAAACAATCTTTGCGATTGGCGCAGGGGTATTAACGATCGGGATTCGTATTCTCTTTGATTTTCCGGGTGGGGTAGGCTTTGCAATCCTCATTATGAATGCTTTAAGCCCACTGATTGATAAATATCTTGCACCACGTATTTATGGACATAAAAAACGGCCGAAAGTTTCTCTGAGTTAGTAAAGAGTTCACAGTAGCTGTTAAATAGAAGGGGTGGTGTGATTGGAGACTTTTGAAGCGTTTCTAAATACAATCAATGTTCCTGAACATAAATATCGCCTTGAGATGATTTTGTCAGAAGTTAAGCGGCAATTTCCAACGCTTGAATACGTCGTAAAGTGGAACCAACCGATGTTTGTTGCGCATGGGACCTATATCATAGGGTTTAGTGTGGCAAAAGCCCACCTAGCTATAGCGCCAGAAAGAGCCTGTAAAGCGGCATTTCAAGATAGAATTAAAGCAGTAGGTTATCAAACAACAAAGGAGCTGGTGAAGATCAAATGGTCTGAATCAGTCGATTTACAGTTAATCTTTGATATGGTCCGTTATAACGTTGAAGATAAAGACGCTCTGACGCGTTTTTGGCGCTAATGAGAGTTATATACTAAAAATGCTAATAACCCCGTTCATTCGCTCGCATTGAGCTTATGAACGGGGTTATCTTTATACTATTGATTTGTTTTTTCGCGAATGAACGCTTCTACTTCATCAGCTGTTGACATGCTTAATAATTCATCTTTATAAGAACGCAGTTCTTCTTTTGATAAATCTTTAATTTGTGTACGCGCTGGTAAAATAGAGGTGGCGCTCATACTAAACTCATCAAGACCAAGGCCGAGTAGGATTGGAATAGCGATAGAATCGCCAGCCATCTCACCGCACATACCAGCCCATTTACCTTCTGCGTGAGCAGCCTCAATCACATTATTTACAAGTGTAAGGATCGCTGGGTGATAAGGTTGGTAAAGGTATGATACTTGTTCGTTCATACGGTCAGCCGCAAGTGTATATTGAATTAAATCGTTTGTACCGATACTAAAGAAGTCAACTTCTTTAGCAAATTGACGTGCGATAACAGCGGTTGATGGAATCTCAACCATGATACCTACTTCAATATCGTCACTTACTTTGACGCCTTCAGCAATTAAGTTATCTTTTTCTTCAAGTAAAAGAGCTTTAGCTGAACGGAATTCGTCAAGCGTGGCGATCATTGGGAACATGATCTTTAAGTTACCGTGAACACTAGCACGCAATAACGCTCGTAACTGTGTACGGAAGATATCGTCACGCTCTAAGCAAAGACGAATCGCTCGGAAACCAAGGAATGGATTCATTTCTTTCGGCAAATCAAGGTAACTTAATTCTTTATCGCCACCGATATCTAATGTTCTTACAACAACAGGTTTGTCACCCATTTGTTTTAAGACAGATGAATAAGCTTCGAATTGTTCGTCTTCAGTTGGGAAGTCTGAGTTACCCATATAGAGGAACTCTGTACGGTAAAGACCGACACCTTCTCCACCATTATTTAGAACACCGACAACATCATCAGGTGTACCGATGTTTGCGACTAACTCGACAAGTTCACCATCTTTTGTTAGCGTTGGTTCATCTTTTAATTGTGCCCAGATTTCTTTTTGTTTTTCGAAATCGGCTTGTTTTTCTTCATATGAAGCTAATTCTTCTTCTGTTGGGTTAATGATAACTTTGCCATCAATACCATCTACAATAACGATATCACCCTCAGAAACATCTTCAGTCACTGTCTTTGTACCAACAACTGCAGGAATTTCTAGAGAGCGTGCCATAATCGCCGAGTGAGATGTACGACCACCAATGTTTGTCGTAAACCCTTTCACAAATTGCTTGTTTAATTGTGCTGTATCTGAAGGTGTTAAGTCTTCAGCAATAATCACAACTTCTTCGTCAATTAATGCAGGGTCTGGGAAAGTCACGTTTAATAAGTGTGCCATTACACGTTTTGTAACGTCCTGAATATCCGCTGCACGTTCACGCATGTATTCATTATCCATACCTTTAAACATATCGATAAACATTGTTGCAACATCATCAAGCGCTTTTTCAGCATTGACGTTTTCGTTTTTAATTTTTTCTTCCATCGGTGTAATGAGTTCTGGATCACTTAGAACCAAAAGGTGGGCAGAAAAAATTTCCGCATGCTCATCACCAAGAGAAAGACGTGCGTTTTCTTTTATTTTCTCTAATTCGCTTTTTGACACAGTTAAGGCGTCATGTAAACGATTAACTTCTGTACTTACATCGTCAACTTTCTTCGTCTCAAAAGAAAGATCGGGTGTTTCTAAAGTATATGCTTTAGCAATTGCGACACCGTTAGATGCCGCAATGCCTTTTAAAATCGCCATATTCAGGATTATTCCCCTAAACCAGTTTCTTTAATTGATGCATAGATTGCTTCGATAGCTTCAACTTCGTCAGCACCTTCAGCAACGATTTTAATTTCAGCATCCTTAGGGATACCTAGAGACATAACACCCATAATTGATTTTAAGTTAACAGACTTGCCATTGTACTCTACAGTTACATCTGAAGAGAAGTTACCCGCTTTGTTTACGAGCACTGTTGCTGGGCGTGCGTGCACACCTGTTGAATCTGTAATTGTAATTGTTTTTTCAGCTGCCATGAAAAAAACCTCCTAGTATTTTATGTTTTGTTTTCAGTATACCATACCCTATATTTTAACGGTTTACACCGTCAAATATCAAGTCAATTGCATGTTTTTATTCGTAAAAGACCGATTATTTTTTCCGAGTAGATATGGAAAAAGAGAATAGGACATAATAAACCTTTGATACCATATCATAAAACCTTTGAACTGTAAAGGTTCAATCATTGTTTTGGTAATCGTTTACTTTCATCTCCACTAAGTTGAAAAGCGTTTCCATATCTTTTTTTGTCGCTAAATCTTTAGTGAAAGCGGTCGCGCTTCCTGATGCAACGGCTAAGCGAAAAGCATCTTCTGGTGTATACCCTCGATCAATTCCGGCTAAAAACCCAGCAACAGTGGAATCGCCTGCACCAACCGTATTAATCACGGTACCTTCAGGTACGTCCGCTTGATACAACTTATCTTCATGTAAGTAAATGGCGCCATCGCCTCCCATAGAAATAATCACATGTTTAATACCTGAATCAAGTAATTGTTTCGCATAATGGATTGCTTCTTTTTTTGTCGTAATCTCTACATCGAATAGCTCGCCTAATTCATGGTGATTAGGTTTGGCTAAAAATAATGGCTCACCAACCATTTTCTTCAGTGCTTCAGATGATGTATCAAGGACAAGATTTACTTTTCTTTCCCGCAAGCGTTTAACGATCTGTAAGTAAAAATCATCTGGTAAATCATTCGGTAAGCTACCAGCTAATACGAGATAATCGTCTTCCGTTAATTGATCGAGTTGCTTGATAAATGCTTCTGTTTCTGTGTCTTTGATACGTGCGCCCGGTCCGTTGATTTCCGTTTCCTGTTGTCCTTTTAGTTTTAGATTAATGCGGGTTGCATCGGTTACTTCAGTGAATAGGTGATCAACACCTTCTGATGTCAAAGCGTTACGAATGAAGTCGCCAGTAAAACCACCAAGAAAACCTAAGGCTTTTTGCGTCACGTCTAAGCGTGTTAAAATCCGTGAAACGTTAATACCTTTTCCACCTGGGAAATAGTTTGGTTGTGTGCCCCGATTTAATCCGCCGTAAGTGAAAGGATCAACTGTCAGAATATAATCAATCGATGGGTTAAGTGTACATGTGTAGATCATCTCTTTGCCTCCTCGACATCCGTTATTTTTGTGTAACGCTTTTTATCCGCTGGTGTTATGTGATTAGTTATCAGAGTGGCCTCTTTTAAATCAGCAAAACGATAAGCGCTTTTGTGATTAAGTTTTGTTTCATCTGCAAGAACATAACGGGCATCGCTTAAGCGCAAGGCACGTTCTTTTAAGTCACCTTCTTCTGGGTCGGGAGTTGAATAGCCAAAAGCAAGATCAATCCCATTTGCGCCAATAAAGGCAATATTAAAGTGGTAATGTTCCAGTTGTTTTAAAGCAACACTGCCAATGATTGCTCCTGTCTTATCTTTTACTTTTCCGCCAATAATATATGTTGGGATACGGTAATGCTGCAAAAGATCAAGGTGCATCAGACCGTTAGTTACGACCGTAATCGGCCGATCTTTTAAGAAAGGAATCATTTCATACGTTGTCGTCCCGGCATCTAAATAAATCACATCATGGTCTTCAACTAATGTTGATGCATATTGTGCAATCTGTTTTTTTTCGGTTGTCCCACGAGTCTTCTTTTCTTCATAACTCGGTTCTTCCTTCGTATGGTGAAGTGTCGTTGCGCCCCCGTGAACGCGTGTTAATTTCTCTTGATTTTCTAGTTCGCTTAAATCCCGACGAATGGTTGATTCGGATACGCCCATTAAATCAACGAGGTCTTGAATAGTGACGGAATCTTTTTTGTTAAGTTCTTCAATGATCAGGGCATGACGTTTTGGTGTAAGCATAAGGCCGCCTCCTTTTTACTTATAGTGTACGCTATAAGATATCAAAAATCAATCAAAATCAATCAAAAACAGTCATTTCGACAAAATATCGGGCGAGTGCTTGTTTACGCGGGTTAACGCTTTCAATATATGAACAAAATATACTTGTCATCAACTGGTGAAGTATGCTAAATTAGTACTAGTGTTTTTATTTAATATTATTTAAGAAATATAGTGACTTTAAGTGGGTCTAGGAGGTATGCTTTAACGATGGAAGCTATTTTAGTGACGTTAATTATTCTATCTAGTGTTATTCTTATTGGGTTAGTTGTCATGCAATCAGGTAAAAGTGAAGGATTAGCTGGTGCGATTTCTGGTGGAGCAGAACAGCTCTTCGGAAAGAAAAAAGCACGTGGCTTAGATGCGGTATTACAAAAAGCGACAATTGTTGCTGCAGTCGTATTCTTTGTAGCAACGTTTGCGTTAGCGTATATTATTTAACAAGGCGAATCTCTTCTTGAGTGACACGTTCTTTAGTCACTTATGAAGAGATTTTCTTTTTTTATAAAGCATGGTTTATGCAAGAGATACGCTGATTTGATAAACTATGAACGTAAGCAAAGAAATTTGAGAGAGAGTCTTTTAGAGGAAGGGCGATAGATTTGAAAATTAAACAACCAGAACCGTTTATGTTTAAAGGTGGTAAAAGAGCGGTATTATTATTACATGGGTTTACTGGCCATAGTGCTGATATGCGTATGTTAGGGAGATTTCTTGAATCTAAAGGGTACACATCATACGGTCCTATTTATCGTGGGCATGGGAAAAGTCCGGAGGATTTATTAGAAGGATCGGCAGAAACGTGGTATGAAGATGTTAAGCAAGCGTATCAGCAAATGAAAGTCGATGGCTACGATAAAATAGCTGTCTTAGGTTTATCACTCGGCGGCGTATTAAGTTTAAAACTGGCGACAGAAAACCCTGTAGTAGGTGTTGGTACGATGTGTTCACCAATCTTCTTTGATAACTCTACCCAACTGACGAAAGGTTTCCGCTATTTTGCGAGCCAATATAAAGAAAAAGAAGGTAAATCAAAGGGCATAATCGATCAAGAGGTAGAGACATTGGTTACTAAAGCGGAGGAGCTCTTTGAGAGCTTGGCTGGTCTTATTGATGAAGTGCGCGAGGTGCTTGATCACATTTATACGCCAACACTTGTTATTCAGGCGAAAGATGACCAAATGATTAATACAGAGAGTGCGACGTATATTTATGATCATGTGGAATGTGATGATAAAAAAATCCATTGGTATGAGCATGCAGGGCATGCGATTACTTTAGGACCCAAACGTGAAGAAGTACATGAAGATGCCTACCGTTTCTTAGAATCATTGGATTGGGATTAGGTTATACTATGAGCAATGTCCCGTTTGACTATCCTATATAATGGCATAATGCTTAGTGATGAAGACACATAATAACACATGAGAAGAAAATAATTGAAAGAAGGTGAAGATTAAATGGAACAATTAAAACAAAGAATTGCATCATTTATTACTGAAGAAGCGGAAAAGCCTGTATCGGTGGATGATGTATCAGAGGCTGTCTTTACAGAGACGGTGACAAGTGAGTTATTTACTGAATTGATGAAATCACTTAATCAGTTAGAAGATGAAGGAAGAGTTATGTTAACACGGAAGAATAAATACGTATCTCCTGCACGTGCGGGTTTGGTACGTGGCAAAGTGCAGATGCATAAAAAAGGATTTGCCTTTTTGATACCGGATACTGAAGGTATGAAGGATCTTTACATTCATCCACACGATTTAAACGGTGCGATGAACGGTGACATTGTCTTAGCGAGAGCGGATGCAGAAGTATCTGGCGATAAGCGTGTAGAAGGTGTGGTTGAGCGTATTTTAGAACGTGGCTCGACGCGTATCATTGGAAATTATATTGATAAAGGAAACTTTGGTTTTGTTGTTGCCGATGATAAACGTATCCCAAACGATGTCTTCATTAAAAAAGAAGACAGTAAAGGGGCTGTTGATGGGCATAAAGTGATTGTTATGATTACGAAGTTTCCAGAAGGTCAAAATTCAGCTGAAGGAGAAGTCGTCGAGATACTTGGTCATAAAAATGATCCAGGAGTAGATATCTTGTCGATTATTCATAAACATAATATTGAGATTGAATTCCCTGAAGCGGTGTTAGACCAAGCGGAAAATGTTAAAGAGACGATCGATGAAGAAGACTTGGCAGGGCGTGTTGATCGCCGTGACAAAACAATTGTGACAATTGATGGTGCCGATGCGAAGGACTTAGATGATGCGGTCCGTGTTGAACAGTTGGCTAATGGGAACTATTTATTAGGCGTTTATATTGCCGATGTGTCTTATTATGTCGAAGAAGCTTCACCAATCGATGAAGAAGCTTATAAGCGCGGAACAAGTGTTTACTTAGTAGACCGAGTCATTCCGATGATTCCTCACCGTTTATCTAACGGGATATGTTCATTGAACCCACACGCAGACCGATTAGTTCTGGCGTGTGAAATGGAAATCAATACTGAAGGAGAAGTTGTTTCACATGATATTTTCCAAAGTGTGATTAATACATCTGCTCGTATGACGTATCAAGCGGTAAATCAAATCTTGACAGATAAAAATGAAGCGGTCATGAATGAGTACGAGGCGCTCGTGCCAATGTTTCATGAGATGGAAACACTCGCAAGTATTTTACGCAGCAAACGGATGAACCGAGGAGCCATTGACTTTGACTTTAATGAAGCACAAGTACTTGTGGATGAGTCAGGACATCCAACAGATGTTGTCCTACGTCATCGCGGGGTCTCAGAACGCTTAATTGAAGAATTTATGCTAGCGGCGAATGAGACCGTTGCTGAACACTTCCACTGGATGGATGTACCGTTTATCCACCGTATTCATGAGGATCCTGATGAAGACCGTTTGCAAAAATTCTTTGAATTTATTGGACAGTTTGGTTATTCAGTTAAAGGTGTGAAAAACGATATTCATCCGCAAGCCTTGCAAAATGTATTAGATGAGGTTAAAGGTGAACAAGAAGAAATGATTATTTCGAAGTTAATGTTGCGCTCGATGAAACAAGCAAAGTATGACCCGAAAAGTATTGGGCACTTTGGACTTGCGACAGAGTTTTACACACATTTTACGTCACCAATCAGACGTTACCCGGATTTAATTGTCCATCGCTTAATTAGAACATATTTAGTTAACGGCGATATATCTGAAGAAACACAAACAAAGTGGAAAACCAAGCTGTCAGAGATTGCTAAACATACGTCAGAACAAGAGCGTGTCGCTGTTGATGCAGAGCGTGACACGGATGACCTTAAAAAGGCAGAGTTTATGCAAGATAAGATAGGTGAAGAGTTTGAGGGTGTTATTAGTTCCGTCACCGGTTTTGGTTTATTTGTTGAACTAGATAATACTGTAGAAGGGTTAGTCCATGTGAGTGACCTAACGGATGACTATTATCATTACGATGAAACGCGTTATGCGATGATTGGGGAACGAACCGGTAATGTGTTCCGTATTGGTGATGTGATAGAAGTGCGTGTTGTAGCTGTCAATCTTGAAGAGCAATCGATTGATTTTGAGATTGTTGGCATGAAGAAAAAATCAAAACGACCATACGTGATGAGTGGTGCAAATGATAAAGGTAAATCAAAAGGTAAAGGGAAGAAAAAGCCAGAACCATTCCTAGAGATGAAAAAGAACAAGCAAAAGAAAAAGAAAAAACAAAAAGGGCGCGCTGTCCCACCTAAAGCAGTGAAGAAAAAACGCAAAAAATAATCAATAGAAACTAAAACAAGATAAAATATAGACCAGGCCATCGGATATTCGGTGGCCTGGTCTTTGTATAGTGCTAATATTCAAACCTTTTTAAAGGGGCGTCAGTGCGTTTCTTCTACTTTAATACTGCCATTATGCGTGCGCAAGTGTAGAAGGGAGGTACCTTCTCCATAAGTAAGTTGAGACGCTTTATTACCTAACAGTGTGACAGAGCCATTCCGTGTGTCGGCATCAATAGTTGTGTTAGCCAATTTAGCAAGTGTCGCTGTAATGCTTCCGTTACTTGTAGATAAAGAGATGTCGTGGTCCATTATCAGGTTAAACGCTTTAATGGATCCGTTACTCGTTTCCGCATGTATTTTGCCGGAGACGTCTTCTAGAGTAATGCTACCGTTATTTGTTTTTACCCGTGCATCGTAGGTGTGGGTGCGCTCTAATGTCACGCGTCCATTATTCGTTTGAAAATCAAGTGTTTTTATGGCGTGATCTTTTATCGACAGTCGACCATTAGTCGTCTTACCCCTTATCTCCGCAAGCTCAATCTGTGGCAATGCGATGGTTAACGTTGGTGTTGAAGTGAAAAAACCAAAATTGAAAAATGACCAGCGACTGGAGGCGTCAATAGAAATGGTCAAATGATTCTCTACCTGTTCGAGTGAGAACTGTTCGCGGAGTGCCGATTCACTCAACCCGCTGTAAGTGATGCGCGTTGTGTTGTCTGAAGACGCGATGACGTCTATTTGTACGTTTTCGCCTGATACATAAAGCGAGTCAACAGGTTCTAGTCGTGTTTCTTCAAGTACACCATCAGTAGGTTGACTGCGTGATAAATATAAAGTGCCTAGTAGCCCGATCACAACCAATGTTACACCAACAAAAAGCAGCATTTTCATCATTTTTTCATGCCTCCTCTAAGATTAAAGCGTCATTCCATGTAATTCCCAACCTTCTTCTATTTGAAAAGCGTCTTGATGAATCATCCTGTTAAATTGATTTGGTGAAAAATCAAACCAAGGCAGACGATTCTCACCACTTAAAGCAAAATGAATTGTGTCAAATAATCCAGGAGTATTAAAGAGATCATCAGAAAAATAACGAATGACGAGTAGGTCTTCTCCTTTAAAATCTTCATCCATGTAGAGGTATTCCTTCGTCTGGGGAGACTGGAAAATTCTTATCTTGTTGAGTTTTTCTTCTGGTATGAGTCTTTCAGAATAAGGGAATGGGTAATAAGCTTCGTATGTAAAAGATGTCATCGCGGTTTGTGTTAAGTGATCAAGTGCCGCTTTCTTTTTATCGTATGTTATAAGTTCATCCCACACACGTGTCTCAGAAGATAAGAAGGGAGATAAATCAGTACACGCAAAGCTGTAATGTGTATCGATGAATTGAAACCCAAGTCGTGACATGATTTTTTTAGCAGGTGTATTCGAAATATGCGTATATCCACCAATAAAGCGCACAGTTTTATCAGAAGAAAGTTGTTTCACTAAGGCAGTTAATAGTTTCGTTGGGTAGCCTTGTTTTCGGTAACGGTAGTCACTTCTTAATCGACCAAGCATAACATTTCCACCTGGAAAATATGTATAACCAGCTACTGCGACGAGTGCATCATCAACAAAGTAACCGAATAACCGATTTTCGTTTGTTGTCGTCAGTCGCTTGAAAACATCAAGCATGTAATCTTTCTCAACACCAGTTTGCATTTTTTGGTAAATATTTAAATCTTCAAACGTTAGTAAGCGTATTGTGTCCATCTATCTTCCTCATTTCAAAAAAGGTTTAAACTTCAAGGTTTGTTTCTTTCTATTTCCATTGTATAATAAAAGTGGAATTGATAAAATAGATAACGATCAATTTAATGATAGGAGGTGTTCTACATGCCAAAAGGATCAGGGAATGTTGTGGCACGTAATAAAAAAGCTAATCATGATTTTTTTATTGAAGAGACGATGGAAGCGGGGATTGTTTTACAGGGAACCGAGATAAAATCCATACGTAACGGCCGGGTAAATATGAAAGATAGTTTTGCACGAGTAAATAATGGTGAAGTCTTTCTTCATAATTTGCATATTTCACCGTATGAACAAGGGAATATTCATAATCATGAACCAACAAGGATGCGTAAGTTATTGCTTCACAAGAAGCAAATTGCTAGGCTCATTGGGGAAACGCAACAAGCTGGATACTCACTGGTGCCAATTAAAATCTATATTAAAGATGGTTATGCGAAAGTGCTCATTGGGCTTGGAAAAGGTAAAAAGAAATATGACAAGCGAGAGGATTTAAAACGTAAACAAATGAACCGTGATGTGGCGCGTGCTTTAAAGGACCGTGATTAATCATAGGGGTCTTACTTGAAATATAGCTAGATTCCTGTTATAGTAGGATATGTTAGATAATTGAATAGGCTTTTACTTCGCCTTGTTCTGTACCTTCCTAAATTTTGGGGACGTTACGGATTCGACAGGGGTAGTTTGAGCTCAGGCTGCATGTCGAGGTTACGGCTCGTAAAACGTTACCCGCCAATAATAACTGGCAAACAAAACAATTTCTCTTTAGCAGCTGCCTAAGCAATTGCTAAAGGATCCCGCTTAGCATCGCCCATGTGCTAAGATTTGGGGTCTCAACTTAAGTGGGATACGCTAACCGCCACCGTCTGAGGCAAGTTAGAAGAGCTCAATCAGACTAGCAATGCAGACGCCTGTTGATTGGCATAAGCACTTGCGAATTCTAAATAAGTCAACTACACATGTAGACGCTTGAGTGGCGATATCTCTGGACGTGGGTTCGACTCCCACCGTCTCCACCAAAAAAATGTAAAAAAATTCATTCCTTTGGTGGTTGTACTATACATATCTAAACTGACTTTTCTGTTATGGAAGGTCAGTTTTTTTGTTTTTTTTATACAAGAAAATGATGGAGACGGTGGGAGTCGAACCTATTTAAACGATCGGATAAAGAAGTGTTTGTTCTGTTTTTGTAAGGCTCGTTAGAAGCAAGGCAAAGCTATAGGGCGTAGTCAAGTGACCTCGGAGTTTCTCTATTCGTTTCTATATACTAAATAATTGAAAAAGCACCCGTTATCATCAATAGGATAACGGGGTTGTATAATATTTGGTGTTGGTGAAGGGATTTTAAGTGAGGCATAGATTGCTCACTAAAATAACTCGCTAGCACCTTTTTTCTTTCTAAATATAGAAAACAAGTGAGTTTCCCTGTAGAATTGAAGTCGACGAAAACTAATCCTTAGGAGGGAACTCACTTGTCTATATCTCATACTATAAGAATTGCTTTTGATATTCAAGATAAAAATATTATTTTTAAAGAGGATTGTGCCCGCACGGGCACAAAGAACGGTCATGCCTGCACATTCCTAAAGGGTACACTCACGTATACTCCAACACATTGTGACCGCTGTCACGCCGAAATGAAGACTACACCATTATAAAAAATGGCACGAAGACATCAACGATTGTTATTCCTGCTGGAGGAACGAAAAAGACGTATCTCGAATTAAGAAAACAACGCTTCTATTGTAAACAATGTCAGACAACGTTCGTAGCGAAAACATCGCTAGTTAATAAAGGGTGTTTTATCTCGAAAGATACGTGCCTTCAGGCGGCAATAAAGACAGCTGAAGCTCGTTCGATAAAGGATATTGCACGTGATTGTGCTGTTTCTCCAACAACGGTGCAACGTGTAATTAACAAGGCAAGTCAAGAGTTTCAAACGTATAATCGAGCGTTACC
>NZ_FOWN01000058.1 GCF_900115465.1 Halolactibacillus alkaliphilus | reverse complement strand
CCACAGGAGAAGCTGTCATTGATCGCATCGTGCATAATGCTTACACCATTATGATTGATGGAGAAGTTTCCATGCGAGAACGGCTAGGTTTATCAAACGGATTCTAACAGCATTAATACAAAAATCATCCTACTCAACTTAACGTATATTTAATTGGGGTGGGATGAATGATCAGTGGTAACATGACATGGCAAAGGATGGTTAAAAACTTGTCACTAGTGGTACATTCCTTTGGCAGTAGTCAATTTTTAGTAGAGAAGCCTTTTTCAGATTTTCTTAAGTCTTTCATAAAAAATCATAAAGATAAATTTAAAGTTACTTGATAATCGCTTTAATCTTGAAGGCTGCTTTAGTGAGCGATACAACCATTCTAAGTTAAGTTTGATCCAAAAATCAGGGGCTCTTTTTACCTCTCCAGCTAAAACGTCAAAACTTCCACCAACCCCTATAAAAACACCTTTATTTACTTTTGATTTATAAGTCCCTATCCAATCATCTTGTTTGGGCACACCTAGTCCTACAAATATTAAATCAGGTTTTTTTGTGAGCAGTTCTTTCGAAATAACATCCTCATCAATGACATCATAACCATTACGATAACCTGCAACTACAATGTTATTAAATTGCTTGTTCACTTTAGTCATCATTTCTTGTATCACTAAGTTAGATCCACCAAAGAAATAACATCTTAATTGTTTTTTATCTGCATATTCCAGTAAATCTTGCATAAGATCAAAACCAGCAATTCTCTCAGGTATATTTCCACCTAAAATCCTTGCACCTTTAACTACACCTATACCATCCGCAATAACAAAATCAGCTGTGTTAATTGATTGAAAATACTGTTCATCTTCATAAGCTTTAACAATAACCTCTGGATTAGCGGTCACAATGTGAGTTAACTGCTGAAATTTCAATCGAGGATATATTATTTTTTCGAGAAAGACTTCTTTCGTTACGCACAATATGTTTACGTTTAATATATTTACCTCTTTCATTATTTATTACCTCGGACCGTTTGATTTTCTATGACTTTTCTCTTGTATACACTCTTTTGTTTTTTGGTCATTTTTTTATACTCTTTGATAAAATTCTCATATTCCGGTATGATATCATCAACATTTCCATATTTCTTTACTTGGCCAAATTCTAACCACAACACTTTATTACAGAAGTTTTTAATTTGATTTATAGAGTGACTAACAAAAATCATCGTTTTCCCCTGCGCTTTAAATTCCTTCATTTTTTCAATACTTTTTTCAGCAAATGCTTTATCCCCAACTGATAAAGCTTCATCTATAATAAGTATATCCGGATCAATTGTAACAGATATAGCAAAACCCAACCGAGACTTCATCCCACTCGAGTAGGATTTAACGGGTTGATCTATAAAATCCTCTAACTCTGCAAATTCAATGATCCACTGTTGCATTTCTTTTATTTCTTTCATCGAAAAACCCAACATTAAACATTTTAATTCAATATTTTCACGTCCTGTTAAGTCACCTTTTAATCCAGAAGATACGGCTATTAATGATGCTTGACCGTTGATATATATACTCCCGCTACTTTCCGGAACAATACCTGCGATAATATTTGATAGCGTTGATTTCCCAGAACCATTAATGCCAATAAATCCAATTACATCACCTTTATTAGCTCTAAAATCAACATGACGTAACGCCCAAAAATCTTTTCCATAACTCTTAGGTAAAACTAAGTCTTTAAATCGTTCGCTTCTACTCTGATACAGTTTATATTTTTTGGATAAATCTTTAATTTCTATAGATATAGTCATATAATCCCTTCTTTTATACAAAATCAATAAAATGCCGCCTGAATTTAAGATGGAGAACAGATCCAAATGTAAAAAGTATAATAGTGATACTCCAGAAATACACCGTATATATTGGATCGTTGAAAATGTGCCATCCGATTCCAAAAAAGCTGAATCGAAAACCCTCTATTAAATAATATAGTGGATTTAGCTTCATAACTAAACTAATTGTCTCATTGGCAATTGTATCAACATTCCAAAGTATCGGGGAGATATATAGGCCCATGCGTAATATTGATTGAAGAAACATTTGAATATCACGAATTATTGTCGATAATGTTGACATAACGAAAGCTAATGAAAATGTAAAAACAAATAACGCTAGTAAGTAGTATGGAAATTGCAAATAATAAATATTAACATAATAACCTGACATATTCATAACTAATATAAGAATAACAAACATTCCTAGAAATACAAAGTAACGGCTGAGAACAACGTAATTAGGAATAATGCTCATTGGAAAATTCATTTTCGCTAACATTTTTATTCTAGTATAGATAGATTTTGATCCCTGAATAATTGATTGGTAGAAGAACAACCATACAATCATCCCAATAATCATCCAGTAAATAAAAGGAACAGATAAATTTTCAGTCAATGGTATATCCTCACGCTGACGAATTCCATAACCAAAGACAAACCAATAAATTGAAATTTGAAAAACGGGATTAATAATCTCCCACGCCATGCCAAGATAATTATCATTGTTCTTGCTTCTTAATTCATAAACTGACAAACGACGAACTAAATAAAAATATTTAAACTGTTCTTTTAAAACTTTAATAGTTGCTTTCATAAAATTTCCTTCCTTTAAATCGTAAATACTTATTGAATTATACTAGTTATTAGATAAAAAAACAATTAAGATATTCATTTTAGCTTATTTATAGTGTACACTTTAAATCAAATACAGATTTTTAGGAGTGTTAGTAATGAACAATATCTTTTCTCTAACTTTAAAAAACCAAGTGATTTTTCTCACTTTGCTTTTTCTAAGTATTTTTGAATTAACAGAAAATACCTTTAGAACCACAGGAGACTACATGTTAACGTTATTACTTTATTTAAGCCTAAGTATATTAATTTTAGCTCCAACTAAAAATTACGGTTCTCTACTTTCGCAACGCGATATTATTATTGTCATATGTTTGTATTTTGTAACAATATTTACTAGTAGTTTTATTAATAATGATTTTAATATTAATCTTATCCTAAAACTACTTGGTAGCTTTACTTTTATTATAATATCCATCAAAACCACTTGGCGAAAGAAAAGTATTATTTATATATCTTATATAATAAGCATATCTATTTTTTATTTGTTACTCGACTGGTTTTTTGGAATTTCTACTAGTCCTTTCAGAGATTTCACTAGTGGTTTTAGAAACCCTAACGGACTCGCAATCCTATTATTTTGCGGCACTTATTTTATTATTTTATCTTTCCACTACGTTAGTAATAAATTGTTAAAATCATTTTTTATAACTATGTTGTTGATTTCTTTGTTTTTGATAAGCGAAACAGGAGCAAGATCTATTAGTTTATCTATATTTATTGTTATATTAATCTTACTTATTAACAAGTATCGTAGAAACCTTGCATACTATGCTTTTTTTATAGCTTTAGGCTTTAACTTACTTTTCATATTGATTTACGTTAAGTTGCCAAACACCACTATCGGATATAAATTGAATAATATTTCAACTTCTTTGTTTTCTAAGGGCTTCTTTAGTGGCAGGGAGCACATCTGGAGTGAAGTGTGGAATCATTCAATAAATTCTCCTCTTATTGGTCATGGTATAAGTTCCAAAGCTGGACATATTAATGGAGTTAATACATCTACTCATAATCAGTATTTACAGATATTTATGGAATCAGGTGTTATTGGATTAACTTTTTTTCTAATCTTTCTATATTTAATGTGGGGTCTATTATCAAGAAACCTCAATACTTTTGAAGGTGCATTATCGGCTGGTTTTTTTATAGCAACTGTTATATATTCAAATTACGAACTAACACTTTTCCAAAATAACTTTCATATAGGGATGATTCAATGGCTTATCATAACTATTGGCATTTCAGATCAATATAAAAAATCTTTATCAAAAGGAGTTGTTATAAATGAATTGCCTAATAAATAACTATGAAATCAAAGGTGATTCTATTATAGTCACCTTTTCTGATAAGTATAAAATTGAACAACATTCTAAAATTTTATTAATAAAACGGAAAAGTCAAATAGAGCACACTTTTAAGGTGAGTCTTGACAAATTTAGTAAAGCTTATATTGATTGTGACATTTTTAGTACAGGCATTTGGGATATTTATTTACTCAATGCTGACAGCAAAAAAATAAGAAGCCAAGGTTCAGATGAAGTCTATTCTAATGCTCCTGTAATTTACTCTTCTAGTGAAAAAAATTATAATCTTGACTTCTATCAAACAAAAAACGAGAATGTTTCTATTAAGGTCACTGCTTTGGATTTATCGGTTGATCTACACAAAGTTAAAAGAAATAGCCAGGATATAGCTCTTTCTCTTAAATTAGACCCAATGTATCCCCTTGAAAACTATGATAGAAATTCATCATCTATTGTACTTGAGCCTATGAATATTCAGAGTAACTACATTGAAATACCAGCTAACATTGAGCAACTAAATGGACATTACCTAATTATTTTTACATTAACGAAGAAAAATAAAAGCCATTTATTAAAACTACACTTAGGTAAGTGGAAAGTTAATTTAAAATATTCAATCAATCAAGTATATCGAAAAGAAAAGATAAAAATACTCGATGATTCATTACTTGATCAAACAAATGACTTAATGGAGCTCAACGAACTTATTGAAAGCTATTTTTATAAAACAAAAAACGAATTCCTTGGCTTTGAATTTAAAAAAGCGGTGCAGATAAGGAATATTGAGCATTTTGATTTTGACGAAGATAAAATAGTCATGACGGTCCAAAGTGGATTAGATGTTATAGCCGAAAATTCAGATTTGAAAACATCATTTTTACTACGTAATAGGTATACTGGTGAAACATTTGAAGATATTCATTTTACTGAAACAAAAGAAAAAAACTTTAACTCTTTTAAAATTACTATTGATTTGACAAAGTTACAACATAAAATTGATAACACATTTACTATCTTTGATGCGTATGCACGTGTGCAATATAAATCGTATTTTTTTCAAAAGAAATTACGTTTTACTGAGTTTATTTATTATAAAGACCATTATGAAAAAAATACATTTTTCAAACAAAAAAACAGCCTAATATTATTTAGTCAGGCATACAGTCCGTTTGGTAATATTAAGTTATTAACGTATAAGCTTTCCAGAAAAAACGAACTTAAATTAAAGTACAATAGACAAATTTCAAAAGTTTTTTCTAGAAATAAAGATGTATGGTTAATTGGTGAGCGATTCGATACTGCACAAGATAATGGCTATCATTTTTTTAAATATTGCAGAGATAATTATCCGAATTTACCTATTTATTATGTCATAGATACCTCATCAAAAGATTATAATAGAATAAGAAATTTTGGGAACGTCGTAAAATATGGTAGCGATAAACATTTCAACTTATTACTAAGAGCGAAAGTTTTTATTGGCACTCATGATTTTGAAAATATTTTACCTGTACCGGGACAGTTTCTTGATTCCTTTCAACAAGGTATACGTATTTTTTTACAGCATGGAGTCCTCGGTCGTAAAAATGTAGAGTATCATAAACAGTTTTATAAATACCCTTTCCACATGTTCTGTGTAAGTTCGACTAAAGAAAAAGATCTTGTAAAGTCAATCTTCGGATACGATGAGAATGAGGTAAAGATCACTGGGTTATCTCGATTTGATTCACTTGATAATACCGTGACGAAAAAATCTATCTTAGTTATGCCTACTTGGCGTGAATGGTTAACCGACGAGAAGACTTTTATTGAATCTGAGTATTACAAAAGATATCATTCCTTATTACATCACTCTAGGTTACAATCATTGCTGGTTGAAAATAATATACATCTAGAGTTTTATCCTCATTATCGTATGCAACCTTATATTCAACATTTTAAAAGCAATGATTTAAAAAATATTAGCATCGTTCAACTAGGAGAAGTAACTGTTCAAGAATTGATTCAAAGAAATAATTTGATGATTACCGACTATTCTTCAGTATCATTTGACTTTTCTTATTTAAATAAACCTGTTCTATATTATCACTTTGACTTTGACGTTTTCTTTAAAAATGGTATATTGCGAGATAAAAGCGAAACGTTTCTGGGTGAAATAAGCTCTACCGAAGATAATTTATTTAACCTTTTAGAAGACATAATTCATCGTGATTTTGTTGATAAAATCAAAACTAGCGACAAAAGAGCATCTCTTTTTAATTACATTGACCTCTTAAATAATAAAAGAATTTTCGATGAAATAAAGTCAATTGTTGGGTAAGCGCCAATCCATCAGGTAGGTCGGCACAACAAATAGCCTTTGCTACAATGTTAAGTGTAGTAAAGGCTATTTACATTTTGCCTGAACATCGGGATTCCATGGATAGAAAGTTTTAATAACTGATTCATCCATAAAGTTTTCCGTATTAGGCATTTGTTCAAATATATAGGTCAGGTATTTGAAGGCATCAAGACCATTAACTTTAGCTGTCTGTATGATGCTATAGGTGATCGCGCTTGATAGAGCACCGTCGGTGTGTATGTGGCATAATTGAAATGTAGTTTAGGGCAGTTAATTCATGTTGGTCAAATTCGGCCAAAAATATACAAAAAACCACTTGCCAACACTCAAAAATAACTTTAAACTCCTCGTTAGACCAATAACGTTTGACAGGAGGATATTTAGGAGATGTTAGCAGTGGCTGAAGTAAATTATATCAGATATGAAGTGAATCAAAAAGGAGAAAGTTATGCGAGTGTTAGTCGCAAGACAGGTATTGATGCTCGCACAGTAAAAAAATATGCCAACCAAGAAGACTTTGAAGTTAAGAAACCCCAGTGCCGAAAGGCACCTGT
>NZ_FOWN01000030.1 GCF_900115465.1 Halolactibacillus alkaliphilus | reverse complement strand
AGCGTACAAACTAAAAGAACAAGGAAAACAGCTTGTCAAAATAGACAAATGGTTCCCCTCTACAAAAACTTGCTCTAACTGTGGTTTTGTAAAAGAAATCAAATTATCAGAGCGCACTTATCGATGTGATTGTGGATTAAACCTTGATAGAGATTATAATTCAGCACTCAATATCAAAAAAGAAGGTATTCACTTATTAGCAAGTGCCTAATGAAAATATAAACTCTTGGAACAAGAGGGTTAGCTTGGTCAATTTCGTCAGCTATCAAAAGTGGCGATTACCCAAGAAGCCCCCACTTCAAGCAACCCGTAAGGGTGGTAAGTGGTGGGAGTAGTTCACAGTCATGATCACCAAAAGCATGAAGAAGTCTCCAATATCACTTTTGTTAAGCGCTTGTCTACTTACTATTGTGATGGTCTTACTGTTCAAGCGCCACATGTGACAGGTTAATGTCATGTGCGGCGCTTGAAGGTATAAATTAGAGAAGCTCGTACTTTTAGGTCAGCCTTTTTACGAGCAAATGCGCATAATGAAACTTAAAAAGCTTCTTGGTCCTCTAGCGGTTATTTTTTGCGCTGCCATAACCAAGAGATGCTTATAATGGAGATGCCCAGCCAAACAAAGCTAAGTGTAGCTCCAGCGATGATGTCAGTAAAGTAATGCACATGTAAAAACACACGACTCATCATAATGTTGAGTATAATCAGCGCAAAAATACTGGTGAGTATCACTTTTAGTAAACGCGTCTGGTGACTAATTGCCACCAAGAAAATAAGAAAACCGTAAAAAGCCATTGCGCCCGTTGCATGTCCACTAGGGAAACTATAGCCTACTCCGTCAAGCGCTTCAATCACATTCGGTCGCTCGCGACCGAAAAATTGTTTGAGTAAGAGAGTCAGTGACGATGTTCCAATCATCGTCATAATAAACATGGTGATGAGAAAACGTTGGTGATAAAACTTACGTAATACACCTACGGTGATCAGCGATGCTAACAGTAAAAACCAAAAAGACCCAAGCTCTGTTATCCAACGATAGAAGGTGTATAATCCTTGTGAATCTGATAAAACAAATATCTCTTCAAAGACTTGATCGATATAAAACCCCTCCCCTTTCAGAACGTCTTCAGCAAGTTCAATGAAGAGCGCCCCTGCAAGGAAAAGCGTTAAGAAACTCAATACAATTAAACATAGTGCACGATTCCTCTTTAAAAATGAGAGAACTTGCTGGGTCATAATTTTCCTGATTGGTGATAAGCGACAACTGTTTCTGCTATCTTACAAATCGTCTGGACAGCTTTTGTCATATCGTTGAGTGAGGCAAACTCGAATTTACCATGGAAATTCTCTCCTCCAGTGAAAATATTAGGTGTTGGAAGTCCCATGTAAGAAAGCTGAGAACCATCGGTACCGCCGCGTATCGGCTCGATGATGGGTTGGATATTTAAAGCGGTCATGGCTTCTTTGGCAACATCAACAATGGCTATCTTCTCGGCAATTTTATTTTTCATATTATAATATTGATCACCCATATCGATGTTGATGGCATGATCACCATATTTTTGCTTGAAGTCACTTACCATATGCATAAGACGCTCTTTACGCTGTTCAAATAAGACTGTATCATGATCACGAATAATGTAATACAGTTCGGCAGTTTCGACATCGCCTGTCATTGATAATAAGTGGAAAAACCCCTCATAGCCCTCCGTGAATTCCGCTGCCTCGGCTTTTGGTAAGCGGTCATGAAAAGCCATCGCCATTTTAGTAGCATGAACCATCTTGTTTTTAGCTGTACCAGGATGGACATTGTTTCCCTGGAATCGTACTTTAGCATAAGCGGCATTAAAACTTTCATATTGCAGTTCCCCAATGGGTCCACCATCAATCGTGTAAGCAAAATCAGCATGAAAGGCAGATACATCAAATTTGTGAGGACCGCGTCCAATTTCTTCGTCTGGGGTGAACGCTACACGTATGTCGCCATGTATGACGTCAGGGTGTTTAATTAAATAATCCATCGCCGTGATAATTTCTGCGACACCAGCTTTATTGTCTGCACCAAGTAGTGTCGTTCCATCGGTTGTAATGAGCGTATGACCGAGATAATTTTTTAATTGAGGGTAGTGAGACGTTTCCATGACGATACGCTTTTGTTTATTTAACACAATATTTTTCCCATCATAGTCAGTTATAACTTGAGGTTGCACATTTTCCCCCGTAAAGTCCGTAGCTGTATCAACATGTGCTAAAAATCCTACAGTTGGAACGTTTGCTGTTGTATTTCCTTTTAACGTAGCAAATAGATAGCCGTTATCATCGAGTGTCACCTCAGACATACCGATGTCTATAAGCTCTTGTTTTAATTGTTTAAGCAATACCCACTGTTTATCTGTAGATGGGCACGCGTCTGAGTGCTCATCTGACTGCGTGTCAATTTTCACATAAGAGATAAAGCGTTGTAATAAATCGTTTTTCATATAAGTTAATCCTCCTAATAGTGTTTTAAATAAGTGTAGCATGAAGTATTTATGAAAAGAAACTATTTAATAAAGGTACGATGTTTTTACACTGGATGCATTTGGCGCTAGTTTGTAGTTATTTAGTGATGACTTGTTTTTGTTTCACAAGCTAAAAACAGTTAAGGTACCTGCTCTTAGATAAAAAACCATCACAAAAGACGTCATAGCCCTTCGCGATGGTTTTAATGTAGCAATTAAATTTAATCAGCATTAAGCCATTGTATTCATAACCCAAGCGGCCCAATCAACAGGGTCATGACTAATAATATTGTCACGGAAGCGCTCGGGTAAGGCGCTAGTTTGTTGACCGCCGATAGCAAGAATTAAATCAGGGAAATCTTGCTTAAGTAAATCAATAAAGTCAATAATTGTATCTAGTTCATTTGAGGTAGTAAGTGAGAAAGCGGCTAAGCTGATATCATGATCCTCAATTAATGTTTTTATATCATCAAGGGGTGTTTTTTCCCCGATGAACAAGACGTCAATTCCATGTTGCTTTAAGAAGATGGAAAACAACAATAATCCGATTTGATGCATCTCATCAACAGGGCATACGGCAATAGCTGTTGCACGTTTTACTTTCACGTCGTAATGATAAAAGTAATGAGCAATTTGTTGCTGGATAAAGTGGCTCATATAATGTTCATCAGCTACCGATAGGATACCTTTCTCCCATTCTTCCCCAATTCGTGTTAATATTGGGATGAAGATCTGATGGAAAAGACGATCAATTTCGATTAACTCTTTTAATTCTTCTACATAGGCGCTCGCTTCATCTAATTGATGGTGTTTAAGGAGTAAGAACAAACCATCAATAAAACGCGGGTAATCTGCAGATGAGACTTGCGCTTTTTTAGTTTGTTTGCGTTTTTGTTCAAGTGCCAGCATAGCTTGTCCAATGGAGAGATGATTATCATTTTTTTGTTTAATTACCCACTGTAAATCCTCTAAATGTTTGTCCGTATATACGCGGGTTCCGCCATCGGTTCTGTCAGGTAAAATAACGCCATAACGGTTCTCCCAAGCCCGTAATGTAATGGGTGAAACCCCTGTTAATTCGGCAATTCGTTTTATTCCGTACACTATAACACCACCTTTTTTCTAAATAAGAATATACGTAATTTAAAAGTACTTGTCTGTAGTTTAGATGTTATTTATCTGTAATTAAACTTTTCTGTCTAGAAAGCATAACATTCGACAAAATAATGTATATTTCTATACAAAAGTTATACAGGTATTATATAATGAATGTAAGAAAAAGTCACGAAAAATACATGGATAAGTAGGAAAGGTGCGGGGAATCATGTTAAATCAATCAGTAAGTGTTATTGGAGCAGGACCTGGTGGTCTCGCGATTGCCATGCAATTATTACATAAAGGATATCAAGTAGATATTTATGAAAAAGCTTCATGTGTAGGAGGAAGAACTTCAAGGTTAACAGTAGGTGACTATCACTTTGATTTAGGTCCAACATTTTATATGATGCCGTCAGTATTAGAAGAAGTTTTTTTTGAAAGTGGCCGTGAGATTAAAAATTACATAGAAATGACAGAAATCGATCCGCTCTATACCTTGAAATTTGGTGATGTTGAATTCCAGCCAAGTAGGAATCACCAAAAGACCTATGAAGAAATTGAACGCATCTTCCCAGGAAATGGAGAGGGCTATTGGCGATTTTTAAAGCGAGAGGGTAAGAAATTTGAGGTGGTCAGTGATCTATTGCGTAAACCGTTCGGTTCGCTCAAAGATTACACTTCTAAAGAAGCGATTCGAGCCCTGCCACACTTAGATGCCTTTGAGACAGTGTATAGTTGTTTATCAAAGTATTTTAGTGACGAGCGTTTAAAGTGGGCCTTTTCATTTCAGTCGAAATATTTAGGTATGTCCGCATGGGAGTGCCCAGGTACCTTTACGATGTTATCATATTTAGAACATTCAGGTGGTTTGTTTCACCCGACTGGCGGTGTGAGCCAAGTGTCAGAAAAGATGGCAGATGTTGTTCTTGAACTTGGTGGCACGATTCATTTAAATACACCGGTGAAGCGTGTTCTTGTGGAAGGTGGAAAGGCGGTAGGCGTTGAATTGGAAAATGGTCAAGTGAAGATAAGTGATGATGTTGTTATTAATGCGGATTTTGGCTATGCGGTGACTCATCTCTTCGATCAAAAAGACTTAAAACGTTATAAGAAAGAGAAAGTTGACAAAAAAGGGGTCTCTTTGTCTACATTTATGTTATATCTAGGCGTTGATCGCCCTCTGGATATACCTCATCATATGATTTTATTTGCCGAAGATTATGAGGAAAATGTCAAAAATGTCACGTCAGGGGGTATACTCTCCAATGATGACTCCATTTATGTGCATAACCCATCAAAACTAGATGCAACTTTAGCGCCATCAGGTAAATCATCACTTTACATCCTTGTTCCAGTGCCCAACTTAGAAGCGGATATTGACTGGGAGAAACAATCGCCGATTTTACGCGAAAAAGTGCTTAATCGATTAGAAAAAGAACCAGGATTAGCAGATTTACGTCAACATATCGAGGTGGAGAAAGTTATTACTCCGAAAAATTGGCAAGATGATTACAACGTATATAAGGGGGCCACATTTAATCTAGCCCATAATTTGTCGCAAATGATGTATTTCCGTCCTCATAATAAATTTGATGATGTTGACCATGTATTTTTGGTTGGTGGGGGGACGCATCCAGGCAGCGGACTACCAACGATTTATCAATCGGCACTCATTAGCGCGCGATTATTAGATGAGCAATATGTCATAAGAAATTAAAGAAAACAAAGTGATTGTAGCGAGACGGTTGTCTCGCTATTTATTCATCGCATTATTAATTGTTGGCGTTGAAGATAGGCATAGCCAGCGTTTAGGACATAGTCGAGAACACTCGCAACTTCAGTCATAGAATGTTGACTATACATCCTGTTGATGATTTTTAATAGTATCTTAATGGTTACCCTTCATCTAAGATCTGAAAGGGTTATTGATGGGGGTTCGTTCAATTGATGTATGAGAAGGGGAGGGAGATGAGTGAGCGAGGCTTACTTATCGCAAAAAATGGCACGTATTGCAGTTGTAGGTGGTGGAATAGGTGGTATAACTGCCGCACTTTATTTGAAGCGTCAAGGACACGACGTCACGTTATACGAGAGGTCTCACAAGCTTGGCGGCCGCTTAACGTATGAAAATAATGAGCGTTTTATTATTGATCAAGGGCCAACTATTGTATTGTTACCGGAATTACTGAAATCAATTTTAAATGACGTAGGATTTACAGAAGATCGATACGAGTTATTACCCATTGATCCCGTCTACGATATTCATTTTAAAGATGGGACAACATTCCGTAAATACCGTGACAAAGAAGCGACAAAAAATGAGATAAACAAGAAGTTTCCTTTTGATGTCAAAGGATTTGAGCGATACTTAGCTGAAATGGAGGACGTCTATCATTTCGGTGTTGGTGCTTTTTTATCGCGTGATTTCCAATCAAAACGAGACTTCTTATCACTAACTAATTTAAAGTTTGTATTGAAATCAAAATCCTATCGAACGGTGACCGATTATTTATCCCGCTTTTTTGATGACCAACGGCTGAGGGATGCCTACAGTTTACAAACGCTCTATATTGGCGGGGCGCCGCATCAAGTACCTGCTTTATATGGGCTTATTTCATATAGTGAACACGCTTTTGGTGTGTGGTACGTTAAAGGTGGATATTATTCACTTATTCCAAAACTAGAGGGATATTTAACTGAGATAGGTGTCGTTGTTAAAAAAGAAGTACCCGTCTCTAAACTTATTGTTGAAAATAATCAGATAAAGGGTTTGGTTGCTTCCGGTGACCAGGTCTTTTATGATAAAGTAGTATATAATGGTGACTATCCGACAATTGAAGGATTAATAGATCAACACAAAGTACTGGAGCGCCCATTAAAGCCATCTAGTGGCTGTGTAATGATCTATTTAGGTCTTTCAAAGCAATACCCCGATCAATTGACGCATCAATTTTTCATGTCGAGAGATTTTAATCATTATATGGAAGATGTTATGCATGCAGATGCGTTACCGAAAGATCCTTCACTTTATGTGTTCAATCCTGCCCCGATTGAACAAACGACAGCTGACCTCAGTACATTATATGTGCTCATACCAGTGCCAACGGTGATAAATCCTACTAAAGAGGCACTTGATGCCTTTGTGAACAAACAGCTTACTTGGTTGGAAGAAGTGGCTTATGAAGGGCTGACTCAACACATTGAGTGGATCAAAGTGCGTACGCCAAGAGATGCTGAAGCGGATGGGTTATATTTAGGCGGCAGTTTTGGAGTCAGTCCACTACTATCTCAATCAGGTGCTTTTCGTCCTCAAGTTGTTCATCCGACAATTAAAGGATTATATGCGGTTGGGGCAAGTGTGCACCCAGGTGGTGGTGTTCCTATTGTAATGCAAGGGGCTAAACTACTCGCAGACGCGATAGATAGAGGAGAATAATCAATGCATTTACAGAAAGACTTGCGTGAACAAGCGAAAGTAATGATGAAACAAGGATCATCGAGCTTTTATCAGGCGTTTAAATTTTTACCACGAAAACAGCGCGAAGCGGTGTATGTTGTCTATTCATTTTGCCGACTAATAGATGACGCAGTGGATGAACCAGAGACATCACCGTATACGATTGATGAGATCAAAACCTACTTTGATGATTTAGATCACGCGGAAGGTCACTTTATTTGGGAAGCATTGCGCTGGGCTTTTCAAGCATTTCCGCTTACGAAAGCGCCCTATTATGTTCAAATGAGTGGACAATTATTAGATTTTGAACAAACTGAGTATCAAACGATGGCAGAGTTAGAAGATTATTGTTACCGTGTCGCTGGCAGTGTCGGTGAAATGCTTATTCCTATCCTACATCCAGAACCGACAGATGAGTTAGTAAAAGCGGGCATTCAGCTAGGTAAAGGAATGCAGATTGTCAATATTATTCGCGATGTCGGACAAGATATGACGTTAAATCGTCGTTACCTGCCAAAGGAAGTGTTTGATCGTCATGGATATACGCTCGATATGTTTCATCAAAAACAAGTGAACGCCTCATTTAAAGCGGTCATTGATGATTTAACAGAGCAAGCGGATCAATGGTTTACAGAAGGTTTGGCTTATATCGATAAATACCCTAAAAAAAGTGCGTTCACTTTAAAGTTGGCAGCACGCTATTATCGAGAAATAATCCAAGTCGTAAAAGAAAATGACTACCAAGTATTCACTCAGCGAGCCATCGTAAAAGATAAACGGAAGTTAGCGTTGTTTAACCAAATAAACCAATGACTTTATCGTTATGCGTAGCATGATGTATGAGAAGGAGGCGACGACCCTATGTCAGAAGAAATTCATAAAAGAAAAGCAGAGCACATCAAATGGTGTCTTACTGATGAGGTGTTAGGTGAAGATATTACGACAGGGTTTGAGAAAGTCCGCTTGATCCATAACGCATTACCAGAAATCAACTTTGATGATGTATCACTAGAGACAACTTTGTTTAATCAAACCCTAAAAACCCCGTTTTTAATTAGTTCAATGACAGGTGGAGCCGCCCTTGCGGGAAGTATTAATGAACATTTAGCAAGAGCGTGTGAGGATAGAGGATGGGCATTTGCGCTCGGTTCGACCCGTGCGTTAATTGAAGATGAACAATTTAAGCAATCATTTAAAGTACGCCCCTTTGCGCCGACGATTCCTATCATTGCTAATTTGGGGGCTGTTCAACTTAACTATGGTTTTACTGAAGTCATGTGTCAAACCATTGTTGACCAAACGGAAGCAACAGCACTTGTTCTTCATTTAAACTCCATTCAAGAGTTGATTCAAACAGGTGGCGATACAAATTTTGAACACTTAATTCCAAAGATCGCAGCACTGATTCAGGTCCTTGATGTGCCTGTCGGTGTGAAGGAAGTTGGTTTTGGTATCGATGGAGAACTTGCTAAGCGACTAGAGTCGATTGGTGTTCAGTTTATTGATGTTGCAGGAGCTGGTGGCACTAGTTGGTCTCAAGTAGAAAAACTTCGTTCTCATGATCCGATAAAAAAGCAAGCGGCTGAAGCATTTTCGTCTTGGGGAATCCCAACAGTTGAGAGTCTTCGGGCGGTAAGGTCTCATGTTGCAGTACCGGTTTTTGCTTCTGGAGGCATGCGTAATGGGGTTGATGCTGCTAAAGCTCTTGGGCTAGGTGCAGATGTCGTTGGTTACGCGCGCGGTATCTTGAAAGAAGCGACAGATTCTGTCGATGCTGTTATAGAGACGATGGCAGTGAGGGAATTAGAACTTAAGATGGCGATGTTTGGTTTAGGGCATGCATCAATTGAAGCGCTCAAGCAGTCACCGCGTGTTATTCTGAGTTAAGGTGTGGTATACTAACGAAAAATCGACGTGTTTTTCGTAGGAGGATTATATGAAAAAAATTATGACAATATTGATGATAGGTTATATCATCGTATTATTTAATATTGATGTATTTGGTTTTGATTTATTGTTTGATAGTGTTGGATATGGTTTAATAGCCTTTAGTTTTCATCAATACAATCAAAAACAAGGGATGAATTTACAGCTTATTTATCCCATTGTTGGTGCCATTCTAGTTTTAATTAATACGTTTGCGATCTCTGATTATCTAAGTGATATAGCAACGCTAAGTTGGGTTATTACACGTGCGTTTCACTTGATGACACTGCTTGAAATTTTTAAATTATTACATAGTAGAGCGACGGCACACGAAGATCGGGGGTATATTGACGGTGTAACCAACTTGCGCAAAGGCTATTTTGTGGCCTTTAGTTTAAGTTTCATCGTGAATTTACTCGTTGTTTTTGTTCAAGTAGAAATTTTGGCTGTCATTGCATTGGCACTTGTAGTTATGCTTATTGTTTTTGAAGTCATGCTACTCTTTAGAATTAATAAGTTCCGTTCATTGGAGGTTATTTAGGATGACATTTTTAATCGAGCCAGAAACGTTATTAAAATCTATCGATGAATATACGATTATTGATACAAGATTCGAATTATTAGATCCCTCAAAAGGGAGAGAACTTTTCCAAACATCGCACATACCCGGAGCCGTCTATTTTGATTTAAATAAAGATTTATCCGGTGTACAAAAAAAGCATGGGGGCAATCATCCGTTACCGGATGAAGTTGTATTTATTGAGAAATTGCGCCAAATTGGCGTTGCAAATGATACTAAAGTAGTTATTTATGACCAAGGCAACGCCATGTTTGCCGCGCGTTTGTATTGGTTGTTTGATCATTACCAGCATCCGACCGTCTATGTTTTAAATGGAGGTTTTGATCGCTGGGAGAAACTGAATTACCCAGTTACAAATGTTGTCAGACGAAAAGAAAAATCAACAACGCCATTTGTTAGAAATAACGAACTGGTCGTGGATATTGACTACGTGATTGAGCATAAAGATGACTTTAATATTACTTTAACTGATGCGAGAAGTTTAGAACGTTATTTAGGACTGACTGAACCGTTGTATCATAAAAAAGGGCATATACCTGGCGCTAAATGTTATGACTGGCAGCAAGTACTTAATGAAGATGGGACTTGGAAGACAAAAAGTGAACTCGAATCTGTGTTTAAAGACTTAAGCAAAGAGGACGAAATTATTTTGTCTTGTGGGTCAGGTGTGTCTGCTTGTATGAATTATCTGGCTTTAAAATTTCTAGGTTATAAAAATGTAAAGCTCTATCCAGGCAGTTTTAGTGACTGGATTAGCTACCCGGAACTACCGGTAGAAAAAGAATAAACATGTTTAACTGACATGCCCCTTAGAAAATATTTTCTGAGGGGCATAAAGTTTCTAAGGGTAGTTAGACGCTCAATGTTGAATCTCGATAGGACGAATCATGGTGTGAGTACAATTCGGTGTAATTTTTTGATTATTTAAAAAACATATACCCTAAACTGTTTGTATATGATATAATAATCGTCATATATTCTGAAAATTTAAAAAAGACAAACAATAAAGGGGAGATAATAATTGAAGAAATGGATAGGGATGATGATCGTAGTGATTATTGCTGTGATTGTGACAGGATGCGGCACAGCTGATGAAGAAACGAATGCGGAACCAAATAAAGAGGGGGATGCAGTAAATGAAGGAACAACTTACACTATTGGTGCGAGTCAATTTGTTGAACACCCGTCACTTGATGCGGCGTTTGACGGATTCAAGCAAGCGCTAAGTGACAGAGGACTAACTGTTGAGTATAATTTTCAAAGTGCTCAAGCAGATCAAACAAATGCTTTGACTATTGCGCAGAGCTTTAGTTCTGATCAAGTAGATCTTATTTTTGCGAATGCAACACCGAGTGCTTTAACTGCACTACAGGCAACTAAAGACATTCCCATTGTCTTTACATCTGTAACGGACGCGGTAAGTGCTGGATTGGTTAATGCGATGGATGAACCAGGAGACAATATTACCGGTGTTGTCGATATGCACCCAGAAGCTGTGCAACATACGGTTGATTTCATAAATGAATACTTTGAAGGTGCTACAGTAGGATTGATATATAACACAGGTGAACAAAATTCAGTTGTACAAATTGAGGCGGTAAAAAAAGCAGCCGAAGGAACAAGCTTATCAGTTGTTGAACGTACAGTGTCGACCTCAGCAGAAGTACAACAGGCAGCCACCTCTCTTGTTGGTGAAGCAGATGTCTTATATATTGTCACAGATAATACAGTTGTTTCAGCGCTTGAAAGTGTTGTCGGTGTAGCAAATGAGCAAGATATTCCGCTTGTCGTCGGTGAACCAGATTCATTGGCACGTGGAGGATTTGCGACGTTTGGGATTGATTACTATACTATTGGGTATCGTTCAGGTGAGATGGCAGCAGATATATTAACTGGGGAAAAACAGCCAAATGAAATTGCGGTAGAGTACCCGCCTGAAATGAAATTATTTATTAATAAAGATGCAGCAACTGAACAAAATATCGTCTGGCAAGACGCTTGGGATGAAGAAGCGGCCACTGAATAAAAAGATAAAAAGAACGGTCGACTAAACAAGCTTATCGTTGTGTTTAGTCGATTTTCTTATTAAGAAGGGGAGTTATTATGTTTATTTCGATGTTTAACGCCGTTGAATCGGGAATTATCTTTGCGATTATGGCACTCGGGGTCTACTTGTCATTTAGAATTTTAGACTTTCCTGACTTGACAGTCGATGGAAGCTTTGTAACGGGTGCAGCCGTATCAGCATTACTTATTGTTAACGGTATGCCAACAGGTGTGGCTATTTTTGCGGCCTTACTTGCTGGATTTATTGCTGGTAGTATAACGGGTTTATTAAATACGAAAGGAAAAGTAAACCCGCTTTTATCAGGGATTTTAATGATGACTGCACTCTATTCAATAAACTTGCGCATTATGGGGCAGTCAAATATCCCCCTACTTAATCAAGACACATTTTTTACGCAATTAAGATCGGTTTTTGAGCGCCTGGGTATTGATCAATTACTTGATCAAGGCCTAACGACGGTAGGTGTTGAACGGCTACCGTCAACGTACTCTGCACTTATTATTATGCTACTTGTTACATTTATGATTAAATTTATTACCGATTACTTCTTAAAGACAGAAGTTGGCTTAGCTCTCCGGGCGATTGGAGATAATGAACAAATGATTCGTAGCTTCTCAGCTAACACAGATCACTTAAAAGTTTTAGGTTTAGGTGTATCAAATGGTTTAGTGGCTTTATCTGGTGGTCTCTATGCGCAATTTACAGGATTCTCAGATTTAAATATGGGTATTGGGATGATTGTTATTGGTCTTGCTTCTGTCATTATTGGAGAGTCAATTGTCGGTACGAAGACGATTGGTCGGACAACACTTGCTGTTGTTGTAGGAGCGGTCATTTATCGTATGGTTATTACACTGGCCATTCGTTCTGATTTCTTAGATAATGGAGATACTAAATTAATTACAGCACTCTTAGTTGTATTAGCGTTAGTTGTTCCGAAAGTTATTGAAACGGTTAAAGAAAGTAGCCGTAAGCGCAAGAAGCGCCACGCATTAAATCAACAAGTAAGGAGGGGTGCCTAATGTTACGTGTTGAAAATTTATCGGTGACTTTTAATGAAGGAACCCCGGATGAAAAAAAAGCGTTACAAGACATTCAGCTTGAACTCAAACAAGGTGACTTTGTTACAGTGATTGGGAGTAACGGGGCGGGGAAATCCACATTAATGAATATGATTTCTGGTGCGTTGTTCCCGGATGTTGGGATGATTGAGATAAACGATCAAAATGTGACAACTTTAAGAGAGCATAAGCGAGCTAAACAAATTGGTCGCGTTTTTCAAGACCCAATGGCGGGCACTTCACCAAAGATGACCATTGAGGAAAATTTAGCAATTGCTTATGCCCGTAATAAGACGCGAACGCTTAAGCCAGGTTCAAATAAAAAAAGACGAGAATTATTTAAAAGTGAATTGCAGCGACTGCATTTAGGATTGGAGCATCGTTTGTCAGCAAAAGTAGGCTTACTTTCTGGTGGTGAACGGCAAGCGTTATCGCTTCTTATGGCAACATTTACTCAACCAGATATTCTCCTACTAGATGAACATACAGCGGCTCTAGATCCTTCACGAGCAGAACTAATTACAACATTAACAGGAGAAATTGTAGCAGAAACAGGCTTGACGACATTAATGGTTACACACAATATGCAACAAGCACTTGATTTAGGCAATCGTCTGATTATGATGGATAAGGGTCAAATTATTCTCGATATTGATGGTGCGAAAAAACAAGCGTTAACCATTGAAAAATTATTGCAAGAATTCCAACGTATTCGTGGTAAGCAGATGGATAATGATCGTGCCATTCTTGGTTAACTATTCGTGATACCTTGGATGAAGCAGACATAGATAAGAGAAAGAAGGGAATATAATGAAGTACGGTTTTGCCGATCGTGTCCGATATTTCGACTCGTCAGCGGTACGGGACATATTAAAAGTAGTTAATAAGGGTGATGTTATTTCCTTTGCTGGAGGGTTACCAGATGAAGGGCTTTTTCCTGTAGAAGCGGTTGATAAAGCCTTTCATAAAGCGATTTGTTCAGGGAATAAGGCGTTACAATATGCCGAGACAGAAGGTTTATTAGCACTTAAAGAGCTGTTAGCTCAGCGGATGCTAAAAAAAGGAATTGAAAAAGACCCAAATGATATTTTAATTACATCCGGCTCTCAACAAGCAATTGATTTATTCTCGCGGGTAATGTTTAATCCTGGCGATGTTATTTTAACAGAGAACCCAACCTATCTTGCTGCACTGCAAGTTTTTAGTTCTTATGAAACAACGGTCATACCAATAGATTCGGATGAGGATGGTATGATTGAAGAGGACTTAGAAGATAAAATAAAAACATATAAACCTAAGTGTATTTATGTTGTTCCGACATTTTCAAATCCTGGTGGTAAAGTTTGGTCCCAACAAAGAAGAGAGATGTTACTCGCCTTGGCTGAGAAATATCATGTTGTCATTATGGAAGACGATCCTTATGGAGATATTCAATTTGATCCAGCCTCGATGCCAGATAGCCTCGCGGCAATGGATAAAGGGAATGAGTATGTAATATATACGAGTACAATTTCTAAAACTGTTGTGCCTGCCATGCGTCTCGGTTGGATTACAGGACCGCACCAAATCGTGCGTTTAATTGCTCAAGCAAAACAAGCGGCAGATTTGCATACGAATTCTATCAGTCAACATGCGCTCGTTCACTTGTTAAATGACTATGACTTAGATGCGCATATTGAAACAATTCGGGCGACATACAAAGAACGAATGCTCATCATGAAGCGGTGCTTAGATGAAGCAAAGATAGAAGGATTAACATATTTAGAACCTAAAGGGGGCATGTTCTTCTGGGTGACGCTACCAGATTATATGAATCCGGAAGCGTTACTACCTATAGCGGTAGAAAATGGTGTCGCATTTGTACCTGGACAGCCGTTTTATGTTGATAAGAAGAAACGTTCAACGATGCGTTTGAATTTCACGAATAGTTCTCCAGAATTAATTGAAGAAGGAATGAAACGACTAACGGCGGTTTTATCAACTGTACACATATAAAAAAGTGCCTAGTCAACGGTGACTAGGCTTTACTTTTTCCTGAAGAGTCTCTCAATAAATGTCGGTTTTGATTTTTTAGCAATCTCAACATGTTCATCAGGCGTCGCTTCCTTAAAAAAGATCTCCGTTAAGTCTACGGCATGATTATAGGCAACGACCACACCATAAGCATGTTGATTCGATTCTTCATCAATAATGGTATAATTTTTTTCGTGTTTCAAAGCGATTCGGCGATAAGGGCTAAGTGTATTAAGTGAGTGCTGAGAATTAAATAAAATTGCGGCGTCGGGGTGCTTAGTGATCGCTTCAGAAAACGCTTGAATACCTTGTTGTTTATTTACCTGATCTTGTGTTAAAACAAAAGCTGCACGTTCTCTTAAGCTACCTAGGAATAAACGACGTTCATCTGGTTTTATCTGATTGGCGCCGTACATACCTTCTTTTAAATAGTCATCGATATTTTTTGACATGATCCTCACCTCATAATCAGTATAACATGAATCGTTAAATAAGTTACGCGCATAAGTTGTATGGGAAAATACTAAGAAAAATGGAGGAGAAGCCAATGATTGAATTGAAACATGTCGGTTTACTTAGGCAGGGTAAATGGATTTTACACGATATAAACTGGACAGCACGTGAAGGTGAACAGTGGGTGATTTTAGGTTTAAATGGTGCGGGGAAAACAGCGTTACTTCATATGCTTAGTGCCTTTCATTTCCCTGCCACTGGGAATGTTACGGTACTTGATAGGCGTTTTGGGAAAGACCCATTAGGTGAAGATCTAAGGCAAGAGATTGGTCTTGTCTCGCAAACATTAAAACAACGCTTTTATGTTGAAGATACGGCTTATCAGATTGTCTTAAGCGGAGGGTTTAACTCGATTGGTTTATATAAAACACCGACTGACCTGATGCGGGCTAAGGCTAAAAAATTACTAAGGGATGTGGGAATGTTTCATCACGCTGATCAGCCTTATGATAAGCTATCTCAAGGAGAAAAGCAGCGTGTGATGATTGCCCGTAGTTTGATGCGTGATCCTAAATTATTGATTTTAGATGAGCCAACGACTGGTTTAGATTTTATAGCGAAAGAACAATTGCTTGAAACAATTACGGCCATTATCCATAAGGAAAACCCACCAATGGTTCTTTATGTTACGCATCATATTGATGAGATTCTACCTATATATACTCATGTGTTAATGTTGAAAGAAGGAAAAATATTTAAAAAAGGGGAAAGAGACACGCTTATAAATGAGGAGAGTTTATCGGCTTTCATTAATCTACCAATAGAAATTAAATGGCATCATCAACGTCCGTACTTAATAAAGAGATAATTGAATCAATTATTGAGTGAATATTATTTAAGAGAAGTGGCGGAGTTGTCAGGTATCGCTTCTTTTTCATTATGTTATTTGACTTTACAGACATTGTTCATTTATTCACTAAAAAGTATCAAATGTAAGCGTTTACCAACTGTGTTAATCAACGTAATTACAAAAGATAACACAGGGAAAAGCGAGAAAAACTGACGGGTTTAAAAACATCAGAGAACATAAACGTTGATATATCAACGTTTATACTTTTTAAACTTATTTGTAAGCGTTTAATGTGAAACATTTCACAAACCTGTCACATTTTCATTGTTTTGAAAGCGCATACAGATGATATGATGTAATCAGAAAGAACGAGGGGGGTATAAAATGATATTAACAGAGTGGAAAGACTTTGGTACTGATGCTGAATTTTATACGCAAGAGAGTTTTGAAGAATATGTCGGTGACAAATTCGAAGCTATGTGCTTAGAAGATGGAAAAGACATTCCGAATTTCATTTGGACAGATCAGCATGTTGTATTAATTAAAAACAACACGCGAATGTTTAATGATGTGTCGTTCATAAAAATTCCCCGTAACCCGTCGGTCATGAATTTAGTTTAATTTTTTTGAGTAAAAATGCTCAATATTTCACATACAATCTTAGGAGGGTTTTAAACATGGTCACAAAAGCAGAAAAGAAAAACACAGAAGTAACTGAGCCAACTGTTGCTGAAGCAATTGATAAATTAGCAGCAAACGGACAAAAAGCATTAAAAGAAATGAAGAAGTTAGACCAAGATCAAATCAACCACATTATTAAGGAAATGGCACTTGCTGGATTAAATAAGCATATGTATCTAGCAAAGTTAGCGGTTGAAGAAACAGGTCGCGGTGTTTATGAAGATAAAATCATCAAAAACATCTTTGCTACTGAGTATGTGTACCACAACATTAAGTACGATCGCACAATCGGTGTGATTGATGAAAACGAACATGAGGGTATTGTGAATATTGCAGAACCGATTGGTGTGGTTGCTGGTGTTACGCCTGTAACAAATCCAACGTCAACAACAATGTTTAAATCTTTAATCTCAATTAAAACGGGTAACCCAATCATCTTCGCGTTCCACCCTTCAGCACAAAAATGTAGCTCTGAAGCAGCGCGTATTGTATATGAAGCAGCTGTAAAAGCTGGTGCACCAGAACACTGTATCCAATGGATTGAAAAACCATCAATCGAAGGTACTCAAGCTTTAATGAAGCACCCTGGTGTTGCGACGATCTTAGCAACTGGTGGTCCTGGAATGGTTAAGTCAGCTTATAGCTCTGGTAAGCCAGCTCTTGGTGTAGGTGCAGGTAACGTACCTTGCTACATGGAAAAATCAGCTGATGTAAAACGTGCAGTAAACGACCTTATTTTGTCTAAGACATTTGATAATGGTATGATTTGTGCATCTGAACAAGCTGTGATTGTTGATAAAGAAATTTATGATGAAGTAAAACAAGAAATGATTGATAACAAAGTTCACTTCTTAACGCCAGCTGAAAAAGCAAAAGTTGAAAAACTTGTTATTAATGAAGAAACATGTTCAGTGAATCCGAAAATTGTTGGTATGAAACCAGTGAAAATTGCTGAAATGGCGGGTGTGAAAGTACCTGAGGATACTAAAATCTTAGTAGCTGAATTAACAGGTGTTGGACCGGATCATCCTCTATCTCGTGAGAAATTAAGTCCAGTTCTTGCTGCTTACAAAGTGAATAGTGCAGAAGAAGGTATTGATCGTGCAGAAGAAATGCTTGAGTTTGGTGGTTTAGGTCACTCGGCTGTTATCCATTCAAATGACCAAGATGTTATTGATGCATTTGGTGCGCGTATGAAAGCTGGACGTATCATTGTTAATGCACCGTCTTCACAAGGGGCAATTGGTGACATTTACAATGCATACATTCCATCACTTACACTTGGTTGTGGTTCTTATGGTGGAAACTCAGTATCTACAAACGTGGGGGCAGCTAACTTGATTAACGTGAAGAAAATGGCACGCAGAAACAACAACATGCAATGGTTCAAAGTACCACCAAAAGTATACTTTGAGAAAAACTCTGTACAATATTTAGCGAAAATGCCTAAGATTTCAAAAGCATTTATCGTAACAGATCCAATGATGGTGAAGCTTGGTTATGTTGATAAAGTATTATATCACTTGCGTAAGCGCTCAGACTATGTTCACTGTGAAATCTTCTCTGACGTAGAACCAGATCCATCAAAAGAAACAGTTATGCGTGGAGCAGAAGCTATGAACGCATTCGAGCCAGATGTCATCATCGCACTTGGTGGTGGTTCAGCGATGGATGCTGCCAAAGGTATGTGGTTATTCCATGAACATCCATCAACCGACTTTAGCGGTATTAAGCAAAAATTCTTAGATATCCGTAAGCGTGTATACAAATTCCCTGAATTAGGACACAAAGCGAAATTTGTCGCAATTCCTACAACTTCAGGTACTGGTTCTGAGGTAACGTCATTCACAGTTATCACGGATAAAGAAAACAATATTAAATATCCATTAGCTGATTACGAGTTAACACCAGATGTAGCGATTATTGACCCGCAATTCGTTATGACTGTACCACCTGTGGTAACGGCTGATACGGGTATGGACGTATTGACTCACGCGATTGAAGCTTATGTTTCTGTTATGGCTAATGACTATACAGATGGTCTAGCATTACATGCGATTAAGTTAGTCTTTGACTATCTACCGCTTGCGTATAAAGATGGTGCCAATGAATTAGCACGCGAAAAAATGCACAATGCATCAACACTTGCAGGTATGGCGTTTGCGAATGCATTCTTAGGTATAAACCACAGTTTAGCGCATAAATTAGGTGCTGAATTTGGTATCGCTCACGGACGTGCGAACGCAATCCTTATGCCACACGTTATCCGTTATAACGCGCAAAAACCATCTAAATTTGTTTCATTCCCTAAATACGAGCACTTTATCGCTGATGAACGTTATGCAGCAATCGCAAGACACTTAGGACTAAAAGCAAGCACAACGGCTGAAGGTGTTGAAAGCTTAGTAAATGCAATCTTCGACTTAGCGAAAAAATTAAACATCCCGATGTCTATCCGTGAAAACGGCGTAGAAAAGAAAGACTTTGAAGCGAAAGTAGATTACTTAGCTGACAAAGCTTTCGAAGATCAATGTACAACAGCTAATCCGAAGTTACCACTTGTAACAGAACTTGCTGAAGTATACCGTAACGCCTTTAAAGGTTAATTCTAGATTCCCTTTTTAAATGTTTATATACCAAAAAGCCCCCTTGTCACTTGAAGTCGACAAGGGGGCTTTCCCTTTAAAAAACAATCAGGTTAAAGACTGGCTTTATAAATGGCGGTAGCATCGTCTCTCGTCAGTGACTTAAATACACCGAACGTTTCACTTAATTGCACCGTGCGATCAGCCATATCTTCAATAGAACTAGCATCAATGTCATAATCAGCTAAACGGTTTGGAGCGCCAATTGACGTCCAGAAGTCACGCAATGATTGAATTGTGCGTAAGGCGAAATCACGATCAGATTCTGTCCCCTGTTTTAAATCAAACACACGTGAACCAAGTTGTTTGAATCGATCAATATTAACGTCTAACACATGTTCCATCCAATGTGGGAATAAAATAGCCAATCCACCACCGTGAGGGATATCGTGAATAGCAGATACCGCATGTTCTAAATTATGCGTAGCCCAATCTCCGTGATAACCCATACTAACCATGCCATTAAGAGCCATGGTGCCGGCATAAAGAATTGTCTCGCGATGCTCATAACTTTCTAGGTCTTCAAGTAGTTTTGGTGCGGTTTCAATGACGGTTTTTAAGATACCCTCAACCATCCGGTCTTGAAGTGGGGTGGACTCATGATGGAAATAGTGCTCTAATGCATGAGACATAATATCAACTATGCCGTAAATAGTTTGATTCTTAGGTACTGTAAATGTATGCGTGGGATCAAGGATTGAAAATACCGGGTAGCTATAAGCGCTCCCCCATCCGACTTTTTCATTTGTTTGCCAGTTGGTAATAACAGACCCAGCATTCATTTCTGATCCTGTTGCAGCGAGTGTTAATATTGTTCCAAATGGTAAGGCAGCCTTTGCCTGCTTCTTTTTCGTAATGATGTCCCAAATGTCTGCATCGGATTTTGCGCCAACAGCAATAGCTTTTGTACAATCAATTGTACTTCCACCACCGACAGCTAAAATAAAGTCAATCCCATGTGCGTGAACCAGTTCGATCCCTGTGCGCACAGTTGTTAAACGAGGGTTAGGTTCAACACCTGATAACTCAACGACATGAGCGTCGATTGTATTTAGTTGTTCTAAAACTTTGTCGTAAAGTCCGTTTCTTTTAATACTCCCTCCGCCATAAACGAGTAAAATGTTCTTGCCTTTACCTTTTAATAAATCTGAGAGTGTAGTTAATGTATCTTTACCAAAAATTAACTTTGTTGGGTTATGATAGATAAAATCATTCATAAAAAAATCGCCTCCTTACCCTATATAATGCGCTGACTTAAAAAATAAGTAAAGTCATATGCAATATGGGAATGTTAGGTTATTCAAACAAAAATGTTAAATATGTTAATAAAGTCTTGTATTTGTAAGCGTTTTACTGTATTACAATAACTATATGAACTAAGTATAACAGATTGATACAGATTTGTTTTTCCAACACTTCCTTGTCGCTGTACTAGTAGTATGTAAATAGATAAACCTCGTCATATCAATGATTTTTGTTGTATCTAAGTATCTGTCTCAACTGAATCCTTTACTGTGATAAAATTTGAACAAATTATGAACATTAACTATAACAGTTCGAAAACATGGCTGTAATTCCTTTCTTTTTATGTGTTTACGGGTTATACTTAATATATAAATTAATTCATTCACAATTTTAAAGAATATATATACACTCAAGGAGGAAGCGTAAATGAAAACTGTAGAAGAAGTAACAAAGAATAGCGCTTGGAACGGATTTGTTGATGGTCGCTGGCAAAAAGAAATCGATGTACGTGATTTCATTATTAAAAACTTTACCCTTTATGAAGGAAATGAAGATTTCTTAGCAGAACCTACACAAGCAACAAAAGATCTATGGGATCAAGTAATGGAACTTACAAAGGAAGAACGCGAACGTGGTGGCGTTTATGACCTTGACACAAAGATTGTTTCAACAATCACATCTCATGATGCGGGTTATTTAAACAAAGACAAAGAAAAAGTTGTTGGTGTTCAAACAGACGTACCATTTAAACGTTCATTGCAACCATTCGGTGGTATTCGTATGGCGCAAGTTTCTGCTGAATCTTATGGTTACAAATTAGATCCGGAAGTAGAAAAGATTTTTACTGATTATCGTAAAACGCACAACCAAGGTGTATTTGACGCTTATACTCCAGAAATTCGCGCGGCGCGTCGTGCGGGTATCGTTACAGGTCTTCCAGATGCTTATGGTCGTGGACGTATTATCGGTGACTACCGTCGCGTAGCACTTTATGGTATTGATAAATTGATGGCAGCGAAAAAAGCTGATTATGATTTAATTGGTGGTAACGGCGTGATGAGCGAAGACGTTATTCGCGACCGCGAAGAGCACTCAGAACAATACCGTGCGCTAGCTGAATTAAAACAGTTAGGTAAAACGTATGGCTTTGATCTTTCGCGTCCGGCTGAGAATGCGCAAGAAGCTTTCCAGTGGTTATATCTTGGTTATCTAGCAGCAATTAAAGAACAAAATGGCGCGGCGATGAGTCTTGGTCGTACGTCAACGTTCTTAGATGTTTATATTGAACGTGACCTTCAAAATGGTGTGATGACAGAGGAAGAAGCTCAAGAATTAGTGGACCACTTTGTTATGAAGTTACGACTTGTAAAATTCGCCAGAACACCTGAATATAATGACTTATTCTCAGGAGACCCAACATGGGTAACTGAATCACTTGCTGGTATTGCTGAAGATGGTCGTCCACTTGTTACTAAGAACTCTTATCGATTCTTACACACGTTAGACAACTTAGGTCCAGCGCCAGAGCCAAACTTAACAGTCCTTTGGTCAGTTAAATTACCTGAAAGCTACAAAAAATATTGTGCCAATATGTCTATTAAAACAAGCTCAATCCAATATGAAAATGATGATTTAATGCGTCCACATTACGGAGATGACTATGGTATTGCTTGCTGTGTATCAGCTATGCGTATTGGTAAGCAGATGCAGTTCTTTGGCGCACGTGTTAACTTAGCTAAAGCACTACTTTACTCAATCAACGGTGGTGTTGATGAGAAATCTAAAGCGCAGGTTGCACCAGCATACGCACCAATTACTTCTGAGTACTTGGATTATGATGAAGTAATGGCGAAATATGACACAATGTTAGATTGGTTATCAGGTGTCTACGTTAATGCGTTAAATATCATTCACTATATGCATGATAAATATAGCTACGAGAGAATTGAAATGGCGCTTCATGATCGTGACGTATTCCGTACGATGGCATGTGGTATCGCAGGTCTTTCAGTAGTTGCTGACTCACTAAGTGCGATTAAATATGCAAAGGTTCGTACAATTCGTGATGAAGATGGTATAGCGGTTGATTATGAAATTGAAGGAAACTTCCCTAAATACGGTAACAATGATGACCGTGTAGATGATATTGCGGCAGACTTAGTGAAACGTTTTATGAACAAAGTAAAACAACATAAAACTTACCGTAATTCAACGCACACGCAATCACTTCTTACAATCACATCGAATGTTGTATATGGTAAGAAGACAGGTAATACACCAGACGGGCGTCGTGCTGGCGAACCATTTGCACCTGGTGCAAATCCGCTTCATGGACGTGACGAAAATGGTTCATTAGCATCACTTATGTCAGTTGCTAAAATGCCATATGAGTATGCGATGGATGGTATTTCAAATACCTTCTCGATTGTACCAAAAGCACTTGGTAAAGATGAAGAAACACAAAAAGCTAACTTAGCAGCAATGCTTGATGGTTATGCGAAGAAAAACGGTCACCACTTAAATGTTAACGTATTTGACCGTGAAACATTGCTTGATGCAATGGAGCATCCAGAAGAGTATCCACAATTGACCATTCGCGTGTCAGGTTATGCTGTTAACTTCATCAAGTTAACGAGAGAACAACAAATTGATGTTATTAACCGTACTTTCCACGAAAGCATGTAAGACGGTTCTAAATAAGGTATAATCGTATAGGAGGAGACTTGTCTCCTCCTATATCTTTTATTATCAGGGGGGATTCATATGAAAGGACGCATTCACTCAATTGAAACACTTGGTACAGTAGATGGCCCAGGTTTACGCTATATTATTTTCACCCAAGGTTGCCTATTGCGCTGCCAGTTTTGCCATAACCCAGATACATGGAAGATGTCTGGTGGTAAAGAAATGTCGGTGGAAGAACTTGTGAAAGATATTATTAAATATAAGGACTTCTTTGATTCGTCAGGTGGAGGTGTAACGGTCAGTGGTGGAGAGCCATTAATTCAGGCGGAATTTTTACTTGAATTATTTACTGAACTTAAGAAACATGATATTCATACATGTATCGATTCGTCAGGTGGGTGTTTTAGTCGTGCGCCGCACTTTATCGAAACCCTTGATAAATTAATGGACGTTACAGATTTGATTCTTTATGATTTAAAGCAAATTGATCCTGAAAAGCATAAAATTTTAACGGGTGTATCTAATGCTCACATTTTAGATATGGCACGTTATCTAGATGAAAAGAACGTGCCTATTTGGGTGCGTCATGTGCTTATCCCTGGTGGTAGTGATGATGATGTGCTACTCCAGCGCTTATCTGATTTTATTGCAACGCTTTCGAATGTTGAAAGAATCGATGTGTTGCCTTATCACAAATTAGGTGTATATAAATGGGAAACGCTCGGCTTAGATTATCCTCTTGAAGGTGTTGAGCCCCCTTCTGAAGAACGGGTCAAGAATGCAGAAGCCATCCTTAACCGAGAAAAAACTATTGCTTTGCCCCAATCGTAGTTGGTTGGCTTTTAGGTATTAAGTTATACGGATTTAGACCCTTTGAAGTTAGCTTTTAGAGCTAATTTTAAAGGGTTTTTATTTTCGAAAAAAATAACAGGCACAAAAACAAAAGTCGGGCATAGAATAACTAGCGTTATGGTGATACTGAAGAGAATAAATAAGCATACTAAAAACAAAAAAATTGATATAATATATTGTGGAGTAAAAAATGAGAATCTTAGATAAATCACTAATGTATGACAATGATCAAGGTTTATGAATAAAAGATAGATAGAAGACTTTATTAGGAAATAAGGAGGGAAATGCCATGGTTGATTTTTTTAGTGGGCTATCACCACTGACTCAAGCGTTAGTCGCAACAATGTTCACTTGGGGTATGACAGCGCTTGGGGCGGCGCTAGTTTTTACAACTAAAGGTGTGAATCAAAAATTTTTAGATGCGATGCTTGGATTTGCTGGTGGCGTGATGATTGCTGCGAGTTATTGGTCGCTACTTGCTCCGGCTATTGAAATGGCTGAAGAAGGCAAGTGGCCGGCGTGGCTGCCTGCTGCTGTTGGTTTTATGTTAGGTGGCATATTCTTGTGGGGAATTGATAAAGTTATTCCGCACGTTCACCCCAATGCTCAAATTGAGACAGCAGAAGGTATTCATCCGGATCGTCGGCGTCGAAGTACGTTGCTTGTGCTCGCTATTACGCTTCACAATATTCCTGAGGGATTAGCTGTAGGGGTTGCTTTTGGGGCAGTTGCTGCTGGATTTGAATCTGGTTCTTTAGCGGCGGCTGTATCTCTTGGTATTGGCATCGGTATTCAGAATTTTCCTGAAGGTACTGCTGTATCTATGCCACTAAGGCGAGAGGGGATGTCACGTCGCCGGAGTTTTATGTACGGCCAATTTTCTGGGATGGTTGAACCAATTGCGGCTGTTATAGGTGTGTTACTCGTGACGTGGATGGAACCTATTTTACCTCTTGCATTAAGTTTTGCGGCAGGTGCAATGATTTTTGTTGTGGCTGAGGAAGTTATTCCTGGGTCTCAAGAAAACGGAAATCGCGATCTGGCCTCTATGGCATTAATGGTCGGTTTTACCGTTATGATGATTTTAGACGTGGCGTTAGGGTGATGAGAATAAAAGCTCATGTTGAAACGTCTGGCCTCCTGATGTAGTGATAAAGTATTAAATAGCTTATTTTTTAATGTGTGGGGTTTGAAAATTCGATTAAAAAGGTAAACAAAATATGAAACTATTATAAAGGAGCGGATGTTTATGAGCGATGTATTATTCACATCTCACGCAACTGCAACAGGTGGCCGTGAGGGACATGTCAAGTCAAACGATGGTGTTATTGATCTGAATTTAGTCAATCCGGCAGGAGGAAGTAGTGAGAAGGGTTCTAATCCAGAGCAACTATTTGCCGCTGGATATGCTGCTTGTTACGATGGTGCACTGAATTTGATGGCTGAACGGCAAAAGAAAGAAATCGAATCAACATTAACGGCAGATGTTAGTTTGCTAAAAGATGCAAGTGATCATGGGTTTAAGATAGGTGTTGTCTTACATGTTGATATTAAAGGTGTGTCACAAGAAGATGCAGAACATTTAGCAGAACTTGCGCATAACTTCTGTCCGTATTCAAAAGCAACAAGAGGCAATATTGATGTAGAACTAAAAGTAACTGCCAAATAGTTAGGCTAAAACAACAAGCGTTCTTCATGAGCGTTTGTTTTTTTAATGAAGAAAGGGTGTAAGTAAGTTTTTAGCCTAATGATGGTTTAAGTTCGGATTTAATCTAGTGTGTGTATTTAAAGACAAGGTAAGCATATTTTTTGTTCCAGTAATAAGAAAATGAAAAATGTCACATAATTGACCTTGTATCGTCATCTGTTCTTTTGTATAGTTAGGGGTGGAGCAATAAGTGCACCTGTTTCTAGTAGCTGAAAAACGGGTAAGGATTCACATAAGAGTAGTATATTGATTACGACTATAGGGGGAATTACCAATGGCAACAGAAAAGATATTAATGATCGGTGCTGGACGGATGGCGCAGGCGATTATCAATGGTTTGATGCAAGCGGATTTTAATCACATTCTAGTGGGGAATAATGGGAATGCACAACGCTTAGAAGAAGTTGAGTCGCGCTTTGGTGTAAGAACGACGAATCAATGGCAGAACCATGTGTCGGACCAAGATATTATTATTTTAGCTGTACCACCTGAAGCGCATGAAGAGGTGTTAACAGCACTTGGTGAAGTGATTGATGGTCAACTAGTACTCACTGTGGCAGCGGGAATTGATGTAACGTATTTAGAATCGCGTTTACCAGAAGGGACACCGGTTAGCTGGTTAATGCCAAACACAGCGGCTGCAAAAGGTGAGTCTATGACGTTATTCACCTTAGGTAAATATGTTACAGATGAGCATGAGTACTATATAGAAAAAATCCTTTTTAGTATTGGTCAATTTAAAAAGTTAACAGAAGAACAAGTGCATCGCATCACACCGATTACGGGTAGTGGGCCAGCGTTTGTGTACCGCTTAGCGGACGTTTTAATTAAGGAAGTTCAAAAGGCTGGGGTAACGGAAGTTGTTGCAAAACAGCTCATTGCTCAAATGGTTAAAGGATCATCAGTTATGTTGACTTCTGACTTGAAGTGTCCTCAAGACTTGATGGACGAAGTGGCAACGCCTGGCGGCGTCACTGAAAAAGGATTACAAGTATTTGATGACCATCATTTTGACGATATGATAAAAGAAGCTATTCGTAAATGTGTTGATCATGCAACGAGGGATGAATAATAACTTGACAGTGATAATCATTATCACTATGATAATGATGAGGTGAATATATATGAAAATTGCAGTAGCATACGCAAGTATGACAGGAAATACAGAATGTATCGCTGATGAAGTGAAGCGTTATTTAGAAGAGCAGGGTATTGAGTATGCCTCATTCCATATCGGTAGTGACGATTTCTATGCGCTTGACTTAGTGGATTACGATGGTATCTTTTTTGGCTCATACACTTATGGTGATGGCGACTTGCCGTTTGAGTTAATGGACTTTTATGATGAGGTCGAAGATGAAGATTTAACGGGTAGAGTCATTGGGTTGTTTGGCTCATGTGATTCGTTTTATCCGCTTTACGGCGTGGCGTTAGATCAATTTAAAGAACGTTTTGAGTCTGCTGGTGCAACGGTTGTTGGAGAGCTTGTAAAAGTAGACCTAGACCCTGATGAAGACGATTATAAGCGGACGCGACATATGGTTGATGATGTATTGGCAGCTTTAAAAGGTTAAACCCATACGCTGATAGCGAAATGACCCTGGAGATGGATGTTTTAAAAATCTGTATCCAGGGTTTTTTGTATAAGTTTTTGGAGGTAAGTTGCTTTTGTGCTATGGCCTAAAGCTTTAAGTGAAGACAACACTCCTGTTGTTCTAAGTTAGTTAAAACATGGATTTTATTTGTTAATACGCGTATAATAAGAGAAAACATATAAATGAGGGTTTAAGATGGTAAAAGAATTAATGTCGTGGCTAAAAGCCATAGTGCTTGCTTTAATCATTGTACTGGTTGTAAGAGAGTTTGTCATGACTCCATCTGTCGTTAAAGGTACATCGATGGAACCGACCTTACATGATGGGGACCGAATTATTATCAGTAAATTAGGTAAATTAGAACGGTTTGATCAAATCGCTTTTATCGCACCAGATTCCATTGCAGAAGAGAACTACGTCAAGCGCATTATTGGCTTGCCTGGTGATTATTTAGAAATAAAAGACGATGAACTTTTTGTGAATGGGGTAAGCTATCCGGAAGTTTATTTGGCGGACGTGCTAAATGAATTAGAAGCGTATCGATACACAGATGATTTTAGCTTGAATGATTTAGGATTAACAGAAGTACCAGCAGGTATGTATTTTGTTTTAGGAGATAATCGCCCGGATAGTAGGGATAGCCGTTATTTTGGTGTGATTGAAGAAGAAAGTATCATTGGTGAAATTGTCTTTCGAATTTGGCCGCCAGAAGGTATAGGGCTATTAAATTAACTTGACAAAAAGAAAGATATTTACTATGTTTGATTTAACAATATTATATGAAAATCCGCTAGGGGCGCACAGGCTGTGCTGAGATAAAGTGTTTCACTTTGGTCCCTTTGAACCTGATTTGGTTAGTACCAACGTAGGGAAGTGGAACTCTTGTGACAGAAAACGTCTACGCGTTATTTCTTGTTTTCATACTACTCACAACCGTTCCTCAACCTATGAGGGGCGGTTTTTTTCGATTAGGAGGAGTGACAAAGATGAAACGCGTAAAGACAGCTTTGACTATTGCAGGAACCGATCCGACAGGTGGTGCAGGGATTCAAGCGGACTTAAAGACATTTGAAGAAAGAAATGTATACGGGATGAGTGTTGTTACATCTGTTGTGGCGCAAAACACATGTGGTGTAGATGCAGTTGCTCATCAGTCGGTGGAAATGATTGATAAACAACTCGACTGTGTTTTTCGGGATATTATGCCAGATGCAGTGAAGACAGGCATGATTGCAACGCGTGACATGATGGTGTTAGTTGATGAGTATCTTTCCCGTTTTCCAGACTTACCTTATGTACTTGATCCGGTGATGGTGGCGACAAGTGGCGATGTATTGATGGAAGAAAAAAGTCGAGAAGTTATTCGGGATATATTGATACCAAAGGCGACCGTTGTTACGCCTAATCTAAAAGAAGCGGGACTAATTCTTGAGCGCCCTATTGAAACGATTGAAGATATGACGGATGCTGCAAAAATATTTGTTCATGCGTTAGGTGCAAAATCAGCAGTTGTTAAAGGTGGACATTTGACGTTAGACGCAACGGATGTTTTTTACGATGGTCATAAAGTGTATTATTATACTAAACCGAGAATTGATACTAAACATACACATGGCACAGGGTGTACTTACAGTGCGGTGATAGCGGCTGAACTTGCTAAAGGCTCACCGATGACTGAAGCAGTCCAACATGCAAAAAACTTTATTCATGAGGCTATTTACTATGGTCTTAATCTTGGTAAAGGGAATGGTCCGACAAATCACTTTGCTTATCGTTTGAAAGGTGTGCCCGATAACTTTATAGATCAGCCTTTATCTGGAGGAGATGAGTGATGGAGTTTATCGAGAAAGTAAGAGAGCGAGCACCGCTGATTCATAATATAACAAATCAGGTAGTTATGAATATAACAGCAAACGGTTTATATGCTTTAGGTGCATCGCCCATTATGGCGCATGAAAAAGGTGAAATGATAGATATTGTAAACATAGCTGATGCCCTTGTTTTAAATATTGGCACGCTCACCACGGCTGTTTTAGAGTCCATGCTGATTGCGGGAAAAGCGGCTAACAAAAAAGGTATCCCGGTCGTCTTAGATCCAGTCGGTGTAGGGGCATCTAAATTTAGAATGAGAGCTGTTAAGTGCCTATTAAAAACGTTGGATATCGCGCTTGTGAGAGGGAATGGTGCGGAAATCTTTACTCTTGCTACATTAGAGCAGTCAGGAAAGGGTGTCGAAGGTAATTTAGAACAAGCGCCACGCGAGATTGCTAAAAGGTTTTATGAACGCTATCAAGTAACAGTTGTCGTCACAGGCACGGAAGATATCGTATATGGTGAAACAGGTGTGTATCTTTTAAAAAACGGAACCGAGCTACTCACGAAAGTAACAGGGACGGGTTGTTTACTTACGTCGGTTATCGCGAGTGTTTTAGCAGTAGTTGATAATCAGTCTTATGTAGAAGCTGCGGCGGAAGCGGTAAGTTATTATGCGATTGCTAGTGAAATGGCGCGAAAAGCTACTGATTTACCAGGGACGTTTCAAGTAGTGTTTATAGATAAGTTAATGTCATTAACGCGTGAGGAATGGGACGATATGAGGAATTTTGAGGTGATAACGCTATGTTTAGGAGAGAATGGTTAAAGTTGTATTTTATTTTCGGGCAAGCATACCAAGAAAAAGCGGCATTGCCCATCATTGAAGAGGCGCTAAGAAGCGGGATAACGATGTTTCAGTTACGTGAGAAGGGGCCTTATGCGCTCTCGGGTTCTAAGTTGATCGATTTTGGAAAAAAAGTAAGAGGTTTGTGTGCAGCGTATGGCGTTCCGTTTGTAGTAAATGATGATATTGAGCTGGCTATAAAACTTAAGGCGGACGGTGTGCATATTGGTCAAGAAGATATGCATATAGGAGAAGCGAGAGAAATACTACCTCCTGAGATGTTTATTGGTGTTTCTGCGACGAATGTGACAGAAGCGAACCGAGCGTTAAAAGATGGGGCGGATTATATTGGTGTAGGTCCGATTTTTCAAACGTCAACAAAAGAGGACGCAAAAAAACCGATAGGTTTTACGGGGTTGAAAGATATTAAAGCAAGTATAGGTGATATGCCTGTTGTCGCGATTGGTGGTTTAGCTATTCCTGATGCACCAATTTTAAAAGAAATAGAAGTTGATGGAGTTGCTGTTATTTCACAAATAGGTTATCAAGATGATATAGAGCGTGCGGTTAAAGCGTTTCTTTTGGCATAATTTAAGCATCCAACAAATGGAGGGGTTTAACTTTAGTGATTAAAGGTTAAACAGCCTAGAGAAGGAAAAAAATAAGGAGGTAAAAGTGTGATGAAATTAATGAATGCACGTGTACTTCAAGTAGTTGACGAAGCGTTCGAAGATTTAGAATTATGGTACCCCGTACTACGCATGCGTGAAGCAGGTGCTACGGTAGATATCGCAGGTAAAGAAAGAGGAAAGATATACACGGGTAAGTACGGCGTCCCTTGTGAATCAACGCATGCTTTTGAAGAGATTAATCCGAATGATTATGATGTGCTTCTTGTGCCTGGGGGATGGGCGCCTGATAAATTAAGACGCTATGAAGAAGTCCTAAATATTGTGAAAGCAATGGATCAAGAGAAGAAGATTATCGCGCAAATTTGCCACGCGGGCTGGGTGTTGATTTCGGCGGATATCGTAAAAGGTGTTACAATGACAAGTACACCAGCACTGATAGACGATTTAAAAAATGCAGGTGCTGTATGGATTGATGAGCCTGTAGTGAAATCAGGTCATATCGTCTCTAGTCGTCGACCTGGTGATTTACCACAGTATATGGAAACCATTATTGAAGCGGTAGTAAAAGACTTAGAATAATTGAAATGATCAATGAGCACATCGCTTGTTGGTCATTTTTTTCTTTCGTACTTTTTTGCAAATATTTACATTCACTATAAATGCAGAGTGAGGAACGATGGTATATAAAAAAGGAGGCTACACCAATCGGTGTAGCCAACAAGGGGGATTAGTGTACATCGTATAGATGTCAACTTAGGTAGCTTTTGACTCTGTGAGCTGATTCAGTCGGTCAGCGAGTTCAAAAGCACCACTCGGTTGAATCGCTTCTTTACTCGAGAAGGTATCATTAAAATTATACGCGCTAGAGCCGTGTTCAGAGATATCAAGTCCAATAAGCTCTTCCTCTTCTGATACGCGAATAGATGTAAAACGTGTGATAACGAAAGTAACAGCACCAACTGAAATCATCGTCCACGCGATTACTGCTAAAACGCCTAGACCTTGAATTAAGAATTGACTTAATCCGTGGCCGTAAAATAAGCCGGATTCAACCGAGAACAAACCAACCGCTAATGTACCCCAAATCCCAGAGAGACCGTGAACGGTTGTTGCGCCAACAGGGTCATCAATCTTTAACACTCGGTCAATGAAAGTGATACCCTCTACTAGAATAACACCAGAAACTAAACCAATAGCGATCGCGCCTGGAATAGAAACTTCAGCTGTACCAGCTGTGACTCCCACTAAGCCGGCAAGCACCCCGTTAAGAGCGAGTGATACGTCTATTTGTTTGAAACGTAGCTGAGAATATAATACTGTTGACAATAAACCACCAGCGCTAGCCATTAATGTGGTTGCGATAACCATTGGAACGAGTGTTGGATCTGCTTCAAGCGTAGATCCTCCATTAAATCCAAACCAACCTAACCATAAAATGAAAACCCCTAAAGCGCCCATTGGAATATTGTGACCTGGAATGACGTTTATTTTACCTTTTGTGTACTTTCCTAAACGTGGTCCTAGGAATAAGACGACGGTCAGTGCGCCGGCAGCGCCTGTTAGGTGGACAACGGTTGATCCTGCGAAATCAGAGAAGCCTAATTCAGCTAACCAACCATCAGCCCAAATCCAGTGGCCGATAACTGGATAGATAAAACTTGTCATAGCGATTGTAATAATCACGTAAACGCCGATTTTAATACGCTCAGCAACTGCGCCTGAGATAATGGTCGCACATGTTGCGACGAACATGGCTTGGAAAACGAAAAAGCCAATATCGTCTACGCCGTTTAATAGAAAACTGTTTGAACCGAAAAGACTATTGAATGAATCACCGAACATAAGTCCATAGCCGATCAGATAAAATACAATGGGTCCAATACTGATGGTTAAAAAGTTCTTAGTGATAATATTTAATGAGTTCTTTGCGCGAGTAAAACCTGATTCAACTAAAGCGAATCCTGCGTGCATGAAGAATACGAGAAAACTTCCAATCATGACCCATAGCATGTCGACTGTTTCAGTTGTCACCACGCCGGTATCGGCGTATAGTGGTGACGATAAAAATAAACTTATAAAAAGTAAAAGACCTAGTTTCTTTAACACATTGATCGTCTCCCTTTGGTTTTTATTTTTTTTTTTTTATTTTTTTTTTTTTTTTTTTTTTTTTTTTTTTTTTTTTTTTTTACAATACGGCTGGTTTTCCGCGTTCTTTTTTTTTGATTCGAATAGCATCTTCAACGTCGTAAATAAAGATCTTTCCATCACCGATTTGATCAGTATGGCAAATAGTGATGATGGTATCAATCACCTCATCCATGCGCTCCTTCGGTAAAATTAGTTCGATTTTAATTTTTGGTAATACTTTAATTTCGTAACTCGTCCCGCGGAACACGCCGGTCTGTCCTTTTTGTTTGCCGGTACCTGCAACCTCGGTGACGGTTAAACCTAAAAATCCGAGTGAGGCTAGTTCATCACGTAAGGCTTGAAACTTCTCTGGACGAATAATCGCTTCAATTTTTTTCATGGTCGATCTTGCTCCTCTCTGTGTTAACTTTTCTAACATGATAAGTTATGTTTATTATCTTACAGTAAATTTCAGAAAATTCAAGAGAATTTGAATGGTTTACTTAGAGTTATTTAACATTAAAACTATCTCTAAAATAGATGATATAGGATTTATTGATTTAAAAATAATATGTATAAAAATGATGGAAAAGTAGGTTATCTTTAGAAATTATCGAGTCGAGACGAAGAGAAACGAATCGCTACTAAAGACTTTCTTAAGGTTGTCTGTATGCTGCATGAAACGATAGTGTAAAATGAGTAAACTGTGTTAAAATATGCATGAGGTAAACATTTGAGAGGAGAAATACAATGCAGCCAAGACGTCTTGAAAAGATCTTGATTATTTTAGGTATGGCTATTTTTATTTTCTTCGGTGTGCAAGGTGCAAGCATGCTTATTGTGCACAATGATGAAGATAGAGCAACAGCACTTTATGAGTCGTATCAATCAGAGTTAGAAGAAAGTAATGAGGCTGGTTTTGAGTTACCAGAGTATCGCGTGTTTGTAGATAATTTGCAATCAGGTGGAATCATGATCTTGATTCTAAGTGTGACGACAGTAATAACAGGAGGGTTAAGTCTCTACTTTTTAAAGAAAGGCATTAAACCGAAAATGGTAGGGATTCTGTTACTAGTATCTGGTGGTCTTATTGCTATATTAGGCTTTGCACCAGCGATGCTTGGTAGTCTTCTTTATATGGTAAGTGGCGGTTTAATTCTTTTTAAGAAACCGAGAGAGCTCTCAGTATAGGTAAATAATGAAAGAAGGAATAACTATGTCAAAGAAAACTGTGGCCATTTTATTTGGTGGTAAATCAGCTGAACATGAAGTGTCACTTATGTCAGCGAAAAATGTCATTGAAGCAATTGATCGAGAGGCGTATGACGTTGTCTTAATAGGTGTGGATAAGTCAGGTGCTTGGCACTTATTAGATGAGTCTCATTATTTAAATAATCCAGATGATGCGAAAAACATTCAGCTGCATCTGTCAGGAGAAGCAGTTGCGGTGATACCAGGTCAAAGTGCAGCACAAATTATAAATACAAAGACCCAACAACCGATTAAACAAATTGATGTTGTCTTTCCTGTCATTCACGGTACATTAGGAGAGGACGGGAGTTTGCAAGGGCTTGTTCGTACGCTAAATCTACCGTTTGTTGGCGTGGATTTATTGGGTTCAGCAGTTAGTATGGATAAAGATTTTACGAAACGACTACTCAAAGAACAAGGTTTACAAGTTGCATCGGGTCGAGTTTATAAGTCGCATGAACAGTGTGCGATTTGCTTTGATGATATTAAAGCATCACTTGGCTTTCCTGTATTTATTAAGCCTGCCAATCAAGGATCCTCTGTTGGGGTAAGTAAGGCTACTGACAAGGATAGTTTTGAAAAAGCTATCAAAGAAGCGTTTTTATATGATGATAAAGTTTTAATTGAGGAAGCAGTGCGCGGAAGAGAGGTAGAGTGTGCCGTTTTAGGAAACGAAGATCCACAAGCCTCTGTTATTGGTGAGATTTTACCACAAACCGATTTTTACTCGTACGAGTCTAAGTACATAAATGAGTCTGGTGCGGTATTATCAGCACCTGCCGACTTAACGTCTGCACAAGTGGAGAAGATTCAAGAACAGGCTGTGTCAGTGTTTAAAGCATTAGATTGTGAAGGGATGGCAAGAGTCGACTTCTTCTTGAAAGAAGATGATACGCTTGTTATTAATGAGGTGAACACGATTCCTGGCTTTACTAAGATCAGTATGTACCCTCGCCTATGGATGTTATCAGGCCTTAGTTATCCAGCGTTGATTGATACATTGATTAAACTTGCTTTTGAGCGTCATCAGCGTAAAGGAAAATTGAGAAGTGCTAGACCTTAACGAGAAGTAAGAAGATACTCTTATGTAACATGGTGTCCCCCTTAATCAAGTGAATGTAGTTCTTGATTAAGGGGGTTTTTAATATATCGCCCACAACAATGATGTTTGGCTCTATACTAAATGTGGTGGTACCCCTTGATCTGACATGCCCTTAGCTTATATCAAAAAAACACACTTATACACCCTCATTTGTTAAACTATAATCGACGAAAAAAATAGAGAAATGAGGGGTATAAGTGCAAGACAAGTTTATCATAAAATTGTTAGGAATTGAAGATAAGCATGTGGAATTATGGGATGTGGATGAATCAAAGTCAAAGTTACAAGCATGGATAACAACGAAGGTAAAAACACAAAAATGTCCGAAGTGTAAAGCACGTACAAGAAAGGTTCATGCGTATTTCGACCAAACAGTCGAGTCTATTGGTGGTCTT
>NZ_FOWN01000016.1 GCF_900115465.1 Halolactibacillus alkaliphilus | reverse complement strand
ACGGAAGACACCCTTGTCATTCGCTAACAGTTCCTACTGCCAAGTCTGTAATGGACTTTCACCACCAAGTTACTACCCATGCCGGGCGCACAACGAAGAAGCGCGTTGTTCATGTTACGAACAACGCGCTTCTTTATGCATTAGATTAAACACTATGAACGATCAATAGGGTTCTGATGAAAATACCTTTTTTCTTTGTATAATTACTGATCGGCTTGTTGGTAGAGTTGTTCTGTAGACTCGAAGCCATTTCGCACCGCAATACCTGAGCTAAAAGATAGCTGTTTAATATACAATTCTCTGTGCTGGCTCAATAGAATGCTAATCTCTTCTGTACAAGGATTCAAAACTTCTTTCCCTTCTAAAACAACAACAAACTCATCACCACCAAGACGAGAAACTAAAGCATGATCTTTAAAGATAGTTTTCAGCGCATCACCAAAAGCCCTCAAAGATATATCACCAGCATGTTGTCAATAAGTATCATTGATTTTTTTAAAATCATTTAAATCAAATAAAATCAGCGTAAAGGGGACCCATGCTCGTTCAACTAAGCATAGTTTTTCTACTTTCCAACCGCCGCAAACCTATTTTCTCAACATCTATTAAAGCCTCTTGAAGAAATAGTGTGTTCCAGGAACACACCTTGCTTTGGTCAAATCGTTCTGTCTGTTAGAACACATGGGTTCTGAAGAAAGACAGGGTGCGTGTCATATACGCCCAATGCGCCCAATGATGTAGACCTTGTTTCTGCTCTGGAACAAGCGAATACAACATCGGTGGGAGTTTTTCTTTAAAGCCCATCGCCCGTCGGGCAATGGCCTCTGCTTCTATTATTTTCGCCTTCTGTCCACTCGTTTTACCCTCTAAATCAAACGGGAGGGTACAGGTATCCACACATTGACCTATGGCGTTGACATTAGCGACAGCGATATGATTCACATTCAAATCAACACCAATCATGCCGGTTGACGTTGAGGTATTCAGATAGGGTGTAGCAGGCACATCAATTAAGCATTTAACGATATAGTAGTCACCATGGTCCTCAAGCGACCATCCAATAGGCTTCCCGTACTTTTTCTTATCTTTCAGGTTCATTTGTGTCTGAATGGCATGGTTGACATGGTCTTGGCCATAGGGGAAAACAACGTCAGAGAGACTAATCACACATTGGTCAATCGCTTTGAAGGTAAGGGTATGCGTCTCTGGGTGATAATGAAAGACAAAGTTACCTGATTTGGCATCTTTCCGTCCTGAAATAGTCATCTTACCGCAACGTGCTGCTGCCCAATCTTTCTGCCAACGCTCAGTATGAGCGTGATACGTCTTTTGTGTTAACCGGCCGCAGGCGAGTTTTTACTACCAAAACACACACCCGCCACTTTGTTTGACAATACAATCCATTGTTTTTCGTAGCGGTCTTTCTTAAAGTTCAATTGGCCGAAGCGAGACTTTAGGTGTTTGATTTCAACATCAAGGTGTTGATGTTCAAAATCATAGGCGCAGTAAAATAAGCGTGTGTAGCGCTTATATGTCACAACAAAAAAGGCCCCTTTTTGTTGTTCACGTGATGTCTTATTGAACATCGGTGTTCCTTTGACAAAAGAGCCTTTTATTTTTTGAAGTGTCGTCAAGCGCGCCTTCGTCGCTTTTATTTTTCTTTTAACGGCGCTGATTTGTTCTTTTTTATTACGTATGTACACGTTCTTTAATTCTTTTTGTGCAGATAGAAGCGCGCGTCCTTCTTGAACAGCACTGTTCGCATAATAATCATTTAATCCGTAACGTTGTTTTAACCGAATCATTGCATATAATATGACCACAATGAGCAGCGCAAAGACATTCAGCTGAAATTGAACAAAATATCCCATCCCTCATCTGCTAACTTCTTTTCTTGGGTTTAAGCTTGTGAAGAAAAGGCAGTGATGGTTAACCGTCCTATTTATCCTTCTTTACCTCCACCAACTCTTGCTTTTTCCTTTTCACTAATGCGGTAGACATTTCTTCTTTGTTTGAAGCTCTTTTTCTACCTTTTAGTTCACGAATATTTTTGGTTATATGTTGCTTGTCTTTCTTTGAAGAACGTCCCCGGTACTTTGCGGTTAGAGCATTGATTTCCCCACCTGTGATAATCACAATGCCTGTAATATAAAACCAAAACATCATAATGATAATACCCCCAAGGCTCCCGTATGTCGCTGAATAATTCCCAAAATTATTGACATAAAAGCTAAAACCAAATGAGGCTAATTGAAAGCCCAAGGTTGCAAATAACGCACCATAAAGGATGTCTCTAATATACACCTTTGCATTAGGTGCCAAACGATATAAATATAAGAAGACAATAAAAAATATTGAGGAAGAAATAACCCATCGCAGCATATTCCACACATCAATAAAAGCTTCAGAAGCACCAAAAAATGAAAAAACATACACACCTAAAGCACGACCAAAAACGGGTAGTAATAGTGCCACGAGGATCAAGACAAGCATTGAAATAAGTAATAAGATAGCAATTAATCGTCCAACTATGAATGAACGATTTTCTTCCACATCATATGCTTTATTTAAAGAACGCATGATAGCATTGATGCCATTAGAAGCAGACCACAATGTGCCGATGATACCAATTGACAGTAAACCTCCACCACTTGAATCAATGACTTGTTCCAAGTTCGTTTCAATTAATGTCATTGCATCGCTCGGAATAAAATCACTTAATCCACTTAAAATCGAGGCAGTATCGATGGGAAAGTAACCAACAAGTGTCACAAGAAAAATCAAAAGTGGAAATAATGAAAGTAAAAAGAAGTAGGCCATCTGCGCAGCTAAGGAGGTCACCTCATCCTCTGTAAAGTTTTTAAATAAATCAATACCAAATTGCTTTAATATCGTTATTTTAGAGTTTTTCATAGTCAGCGCCTCCTTCAAAAGTTTATTAACTTTATACGTTCTCTTCTATTTTCTCTAACATATCCTCTACTTTATTTACCGATTTCACAGTTAAATCTAACGCTGTCTCAGATAAATCTGCCATCCAAGCTAATTGCTTTTGACATTGATTCATCAATTCGGCTGGATGTTTAGCATAATATTGACAGACTAGCTTGCTCCTATCAAGCGTGTCTTTACATTCATGCCTAACACCTCTATCAAATAAACTAATCACCGCACCTGTCATTGCGCCAAGTACAACAAAACCAATCATTTTTTTGTTTTTCATGATTATCACTCCATCTCCTTAGATTCTTTCATAATCCGTTCTAACAACCGCTCTGCCCCTAATTTAATTAAGTCAAATGTTTCATCGAATTTACCTGTATGATAGGGGTCTGGAACTTCAGTCAATTCATGATCGACAACATCCATATATCTCACGACTTTGGCTGTTGGTGCTTCTTCTCTTAGGTTAAGAATATCTTGATAATTTTGATGATCCATTGCAACGATAAAATCAAAATTATCCAGGTCATCTAGCTTTATTTGGCGGGCAGTCATACCCTCATAAGAAATACCTACCTCGTCAAGCTTATCACGCGTGCCTATGTATGGTGGCTTTCCTTCATGCCAATGACCAATACCAGCAGAATCAATCATCACTCTTTCTGACAAACCTTTTTGAGAAACTAAATCCCTTAAATACGCCTCTGCCATTGGTGAACGACAAATATTACCTAAACAAACAAAAAGTACTCTTATCATATCATATACCACCTTTTCATATTGATTACACTTCATTATATAAGAAAAACAAACCTAATAAAAATAAGTTAGCTGACCATCCACAATATAAAGGAAGTGATCAGCTAACTTATCAACGTAACAAACTTAAATCGAAAAATAGTTTTTCTCTATTTCCATTGCGTTAACTGGCTTGCTAAAATAATAACCTTGATAATAGTCACATTGCTCGTTCTTTAATAGCGAGAGAACATGTTCATCTTCAACACCTTCCGCCACCACTCTTAACCCGAAATTATGTGCAAGTTGAATCATCGCTCGCACAATCGCTGCACTGCTCTGTTCTTTTAAAGCACTTCTCACAAACGATTGGTCAATTTTCAAGTAATTAATCGGGAACTGCTTTAAATATCCGAAGGATGAGTAACCCGTACCAAAATCATCAATAGACAAAGATATGCCCATGCGTCTCAAACAATTCATCGTTAATATACAATCTTCTGTATTTTGCATCACACTATTTTCCGTAATTTCTATTTCCAGAAAGTGTGGATCCATATGCGTTTCTGTTAGTATTCCTTGTACTTTGGCGGCAAAATCCGTTCGTTGTAATTCTACAGCTGATACATTAACCGCAATGCGCATAGGTTTATGCCCTTTTTCAATCCACTCTTTATGTTGATGACACGCTTCTCTAATTACCCATTCTCCTATTTGAGTAATCACACCTGACTCTTCTGCAAGCGGAATGAATTTCGCTGGTGATACTGGTCCTTTTTTAGGATGCATCCATCGAATAAGTGCTTCCAAACCAATAACCTCTCCTGTTGTTACGTTTATTTGCGGTTGGTAATATAATTCAAATTCATCATTATGGAGGGCTTTTCTAATATCTGCATCTAAAATAACATTTTCATTATAAGCCTCTTCCATTGTTAGTGAATACATCAACATATGATTTCGCCCATTGATTTTACAATAATGAACGGCTACATTCGCATGTTGCACAAGTTCTTGTTCAGTATGGGCATCAATACCAAAACGGCTAACCCCCATCGAGGTTGAAACAAACATATCTTGACGATGTGATGTTACTGGTTTATTGATTGCCTTTATCATTCGGCTGGTTAAGTCTTTTAACTGTTCCTCATCCCCTGCCGTAATAATAGCGAATTCATCTCCACCATAACGATATAATTGGTCGTCATCTTTTAATTCAACTTGAATCCGCTTAACAACCGTTTGAATAACATCATCACCTATCGTTTCACCCAGTGTATCATTAATATTCTTTAATTTATCAATATCACAAATAATTACCGCAAGATCTGTTAGACGATCATGAACGACGGCGTTTAAATCCAGTTTAAATTTGGCCCGGTTAGGTAACTCAGTCAATAAATCATAATAAGTCAATCGGTTAGCTTTTTTTTCTGCTTCTTCTAGCGAACTGACATCACTTGAACTTCCAACAACTTCAATGACTTGACCATGTTCGATAATCGGGACAAGCGTTGTTAGAAGGGTAACCTTTTTATAGCGATGCTTAAACCTTACCTCCTCACCTTCAAAGGCACGTTCAAAATACCGAGTTAAACTAGGGTCATGATAAAAAAACACATCGTGTCCTGTAACAATTCTGTCAAAAGATGGTGACATTTTTCTAATTAGCTTACCTTCAAAAAGTCTGAATTTGTATCGATTAATCGTTTTATCTCGATTCACTCTAAACGTTAAATTCATCACATGACTTAACACTTTTCTGTAGTCATCATCAAGTTGTTCCAAAATAGCTTTATCTGTTTTTTTGACATCCGTAATATCTGTTCGAAAGACGATAAATTGATAAGGTGTTTGCGCCTGACTTAAAATAGGAATAATAGTCGTCCGATGCCAGTAAACGTCATTTGTTTTAGCTGCAGTAGCAATATCACCGCGCCATACTTCGCCCTGTTGAATCATTTGCCACATTTCATTATAAAACTGATCATCATGTACCTTGGCATGAAGCATGCGATAATGATGATCAATCAATTCATCTTGGCGATAGCCTAATTGTTCTGCAAATCCTTGATCACAGTATGTTAAATAGCCCTGTTCATCCATTAAAATTATATCGAAGGTTCGACTCACAAGCTTATTTAACTCATCTGTCGAAAAAACTTTTTTTGAAACGTATGTATAAAGTTGCTCTTTTAACTCATCGTCAGCCAGTTGTTGCTGTTTAAACTGTTCAAGTAGTTGATTTAATGTCTGTTGTTCTAACATGTCTGTTATGGATGGGTTTGTCATAGCTTCACCTTTAGCCTCTTGTAATTTATTGGATTTAATGGATTGATTACCTTATTATCTCATACTAGTATAGCGAAATTATATAAAAAAACCTAGCTATTGATGAAAAAAAACGATTAATTCCATCTAAATAGCCTATCACAACTAAAAAGTATAGTCCTAAAGCTTATATCGACTGGATTAGCTAAATATCAAGTGCCTTTTAATCATTCACGCCAGCTTATTAGTAGTACCACCCATTATCATAGTTATTAAAAGAACACTGCTCAATAATAAGCACCCTTGAAAAGTTATTCAACTTTTCAAGGGTGCTTATACTTTAACGATTCAAATGACTTTCCACACGTTCAAATACAATATCTGCAATCTTTTGGGATTTTAGATCTCGATAATCCTCAGGCATGAGTGGCTCACCAACAGTTAACGAAACATTCGCTGCCTTCATTTTACCATTGTTTGCTTCAAGCATTAGGTAGGTCCCGTTTATTGTAATAGGGACAATCGGCACACCCGCTCGTGTACCTAAACGAAGACTCCCAGACTTAAAGGGCACAATAGGGCCACCTTTTGATCTGGTCCCTTCCGGAAATATAACCATTGACTGACCAAGCGTTAAACTATTCACTCCATCTTCAATCACTTTAATAGCTGCTCTACGGTTGCTCCTGTCAATAAAGACACATTGCAATTCCTTCATCCAACTTCTTATAATAGGGAATTTTTTTATCTCTTTTTTAGCAATAAAACCAATCGGACGATTAATATAACCTAACAATAGTAAAATATCAAACAATCCCTGGTGGTTCGAAGCAAAAAGCACAGGTCCCTCAGGAATCTTTTCTAAACCATGAACCGTAACAGCTGTGCCCGTCTTTTTAATCACACGACGCGAGATGCTTTCTGGCGTCTTATAAATCGCTTGACCTTTTATTTCATAGTTATCGTTTGGTAATTTTTGCGCCTGCTTCAATTTTGGCAACGTTAATGTAGTAATAATGATGGCATACAAATAAATTAATTTTGTTTTCATAAACTTCTCCTTCAAATATGCTAGTTTTTGTTACATCCTTGTGATATAGCGTAAAGAAAACGTGATGTTACTGTGATGAATTTGTTAAATTCCAAGCTGAAGTCCTAGTGTTTTTTTGTGTTTAAATGACTATATCCTCACCTATTATAATAGAAATTTAATCTCAAGTGAAGCAGAGGTCACGTCTTTTAACGATTAGGTCTATTGGCGTTTGTCTCATTATTTAACGATGTGCTAGACTGCTATGTATTGCGTAAAAAGAAACATACCGCATAAAACACTATACCTGAATATACAGTTTGATGACAAGTTATATACTTATAGAAATAAAAGGAGAATGTTTATGATTCAACCTATTCAACTCGGCATTGATTTAGGCACAGCAAATACGCTGGTCTATGCTTCTAACAAAGGAATACTTTACAATGAACCAACAGTTATATCGGTTAACCGACAAACGAATAAAATAACTGCTATTGGCCACGAGGCAAAAGCAATGATAGGAAAAACACCTCAACATATCGAAACCATTCGCCCCTTAAAAGAAGGCGTAATCGCTGACTTTGATTTAACGAGTCAAATGTTAAAAGAGGTGCTATCCAAAGTACAAGTACAAGTAAATCAGCGTTTTAGAAAACCACATATCGTCATTTGTGCACCCTCAGGTAGCACAGCTGTTGAAAAACGCGCCATTGAAAATGCGATGCATTCATTCGGTGTAAAGTCTGTTCAACTCATTGAAGAACCTGTTGCTGCGGCAGTTGGCGCTGGTCTACCTATTACAGAACCTATCAGTAGTACCATTGTCGATATTGGTGGCGGAACAACTGAAGTAGCAATTATTTCGTATGGTGGTGTTGTCACAAGTCGTTCATTACGAACAGCAGGTGACGACTTAGATGAGGAATTAATTCAATATGTTAAGCATACCTACAATATTTTGATTGGTGAACAAACGGCAGAATATATCAAACAAACGATCGGTTATGCACCTGGAGAACACGATGAGGTATCACTTAACATACGTGGTCGCGATTTACTTACTGGTCTACCTAAATCACTTAAATTGACATCCACAGAGATTCAATCGGCACTATCTGATACACTGAATCATATTGCCTTAATGATCCACCAAACACTTGAAGCTTCACCACCTGAGTTAAGTGGTGATATTGTTGATTTTGGTATTACCCTTGTTGGTGGAGGTGCTTTATTAAAAGGGATCATACCTTGGTTAGAAAACGAACTACATGTGCCTATTCATGTTGCAGATGAGCCTTTATTATCTGTCGCAAAAGGGACATTAATGTCTATAGCTCAAAAAAAACACCGCACTAAAGACATACCAACGCATCAAATGAGAAAAGCACAAACAGGCGACCAAATGATTGACGCTACAAACGAAAACAGTGACAAACAAGAAGAGATAGTATAGGTTCTAGTTCAACTAAGCGTCACTTACCGGTAATCATAGAAAAGCGAAGACACTGAGGTCTTCGCTTTTTTTAAAGTACATGTTTCTTATAAGTGTACAGTCAGAATTTCCGTTTCACCTTTGACTACTGTCTTATTAATATTTTTTTCAATTGAACCGACATCACTTGTAATAACAAGAGGTGTAATAGTTTTTGCTTTTTGAGATACAAAGTCTAGGTCAAATGTAACTAACGGATCTCCCACTTCAACTTTATCTCCTTGACTTACGTGTGCGGTAAACCCTTCTCCATCTAACATTACCGTATCAAGTCCAATATGGATAAGGTATTCAACTCCCGCTTTAGACTTGATGCCAATCGCGTGCTTTGTTGGGAATAAGTTTACGACTTCACCTGCTACCGGGGAAACAACTGCACCGTCACTCGGCTTAAACGCAATGCCATCTCCCATCATTTTTTCTGAAAATGTCGGATCAGGTACTTCTGTCACATCTACTACCTCTCCAGTCATTGGGGAAACAAGTACTTCTTTGTCAACTTTTTCTTCTTTTCCAAATAATTTTTTAAACATAAAATTTGTCCTCCTTGTTATATACACTTATATGTTTCTATACCCTATTTTTTTAATTTAAAGCATAGTCTGCACATAATTTATCATGCTTATTCAATTAATTCTAGTGCTTTCTTTAATTCTACGACTTCTTTTTTACTTAATGTTAAACCTTTCCCCATCTTCTGATGATCTTCTGACCAATCACGCAGATCATATTTTGCTTCGCGATTATTCCAAGAAATGAGGTTTAATTCCTTTTTCCAGCCATTGTCGTTTTCTGATAATACAGCAATATGTTGAATGATTTCATATGATATAGCCATTTAATCTGCCTCCTTAAAAATTCCAGTCATTAAGCGACTGTATTGTATACGTCGGTAATTGCTTCACCTGAACTAAATCCTCATTCTTTGTCACACCTGTATAGACTAATAAGGAATCAATACCGGCGTTGATCCCCGCTAATATATCTGTATAATAATTATCTCCGACTATTAATGTTTCAGCTTTAGTCATATCTAGCACTTCAAGCGCTTGCTCCACCATAATCGGTTCTGGTTTACCAATAAACGTTGGCTCAGTTTCCGTTGTTACTGATAGAACTGAAATAAGGGATCCTGCCCCTGGGAGAAAACCATGTTCACTAGGTAATTTAATGTCACCATTTGTCGCAACAAACTGAGCCCCGTTACGAATAGCTAACGCACCTGTTGCTAACTTCTCATAGGTTATTTCTCGATCAAGTCCCATTACGACATAATCAGGTGCATCAGCTGTCATTATAAGGCCTTCGGCTTCTAATGCCATTATGAGTCCTTCTTCACCAATAGCATATACTCGCGCGCCAGGGTGTCGTTTGCTCACATATTTTGCAGTTGCCATGCTCGTTGTCAATACTTGAGCTTCTGTCGCTTCAATATCCATTGATTGCAACTTCTTTGCAACATCACGCGGGTGTTTTGTTGAGTTATTTGTTAAAAATAAATACGGGATATTGTGTTGATTAAGAGCCCGAACAAAATCAACCGCTTCATCAATTTTCTCTGTCCCATTATAGACCGTTCCATCAAGATCGATTAAATAGCCATTATATGTCTTCATTCAATTTCCTCCCATAAATAATAATTGTAAAACTATTTGTTATTTTCTGAATACGTGATAAGATAGAGGATAACCATCTGTAAGAATTATAACTTTAAAGACGGTTAAATGTAAAATAGTTTATCTAAAGGCTTGAAAGTGGTATGTTAAATATATAAAGGGCCTACATATCACAATTAAGCATTTATTCTATAAAAGAGAGGTAGTTAAAACCAATGACACAAGACACACCAAGAGCTATTATTGTAATTTTTGGAGCAACCGGGGATTTAGCTAATCGAAAATTATACCCTGCTTTGTACCGACTGTATCGGAATAAAAAATTATCCGATCATTTTGCAGTAGTGGGAGTAGCAAGAAGGCCATTAACGCAAGAAGATTTCAGAAACAACGTCAAAGCTTCGATTGAAGAGTATCAAGGGGATTCAATTGATCACGACGAATTTGCTTCACATTTTCATTATAACCCATTCGATGCTCAGCACTTATCTGAGTATCAAAAACTTGATAATTTCATTACTGAACTTGATCAACACCATCAAGCAGGCGGTAATCGTTTGTTTTATATGGCAATGGCGCCTAATTTCTTTGGGCCAATTGCGGCTAACCTAAAATCACAAGGACTTACTGACAATAAAGGCTGGTCTCGTCTTGTGATCGAAAAGCCATTCGGCCACAACTATGAAACTGCTCAAGCACTAAATGACCAGATAGGTCAAGCCTTTGATGAAGATCAAATCTATCGAATTGATCACTATTTAGGCAAACAAATGATTCAAAATATCGAAATAGTTCGTTTTGCGAATGCCATGTTTGAACCCCTTTGGAACAATCAGTATATCGCTAACGTTCAGATAACCTCCAGTGAAGTGTTAGGTGTTGAAGAACGAGGAAGATATTATGATGAATCAGGCGCTTTACGTGATATGATTCAAAACCACCTCTTGCAGATGGTTTCACTCGTTGCTATGGAGCCACCAGCAAAAATCCATCCGGATGATATCCGCTATGAGAAAGTGAAAGTGTTGCGTAGTTTAAGGCCATTAACCGATGAAACAGTCGATGACTACTTCGTTCGCGGTCAGTATGATAAAGGTATCGTCGATGATGTAGAACTAAATGGTTATCGAGAAAGCAATGGCGTAGAAGAAGACTCTAATACCGAGACTTTCGTTGCGGGGAAATTCATGATTGATAACTTCCGCTGGGCTGGGGTACCGTTTTATGTGAGAACTGGTAAACGTATGAAAGAAAAATGCACAAAAATAGTGGTGCAATTTAAAGATTTACCATTAAATCTTTATAAAGATAACGAAGGAACAATAAATCCTAACCTACTAGTTATACATGTTGCCCCTGAAGAAGGTATAACCATGCATTTAAATGCCAAAAAGACGGATTACGGGATGACAAGCAAGGCTATTACAATGCATTACGATAAGAGCTTAGAAAACGTTGAGGTCCCAGAAGCATATGAACTCTTAATTAATGATTGTATCAATGGCGACTCTACAAGTTTCGTTCACGCCGATGAGGTGGCACTTTCTTGGAAATTCGTTGATACCATTAGCAAACGCTGGGAAAAAGTTAAGGCTAACTTCCCTAATTATGCCTCAGGCATGAACGGACCTGATATATCTGATACTCTATTAAATAAAGATGGTTTCCACTGGTGGGAAACTTGTTCTAAAGATAAACAAGAAAAATAATAGTGCGTATTAATATGAATGATACATGATTAAAGCAGGCCACCAGCCTGCTTTTCACCTTTTTATATTAGTGAATACTAGCCCTAGGTAATTAAACAATAAACAACATAGCCGTTGACAAGCATTTACATGCTGATCAACGGCTATTAAGTACCTACTGCTTTTATTTTATTTGTCTAACCACTCTGTATGGAAGACACCCTCTTTATCAACACGCTCATATGTGTGAGCACCGAAGTAATCACGTTGCGCTTGAATAAGGTTCGCTGGTAATGTTTCCGTACGATAGCTATCGTAATATGCTAACGCGCCTGCAAAACCTGGGACTGGAATACCACGATCCATCGCAACAGAAAGCACTTTACGAAGCGATGTTTGATAAGTTTCAACAATGTCTTTAAAGTAATCATCTAACATAAGGTTAGCTAATTGCTTATCACGGTCAAAGGCCTCTTTAATTTTTTGTAAGAACTGTGCTCGGATAATACATCCACCACGCCAAATCATCGCAATTTCACCATAATCTAAATCCCATTCATATTCTTCAGATGCTGTACGCATTTGAGCAAACCCCTGAGCATACGATGTGATTTTACTCATATAAAGCGCCTGACGAATCGCCTCAACTAACTCTTCTTTATCACCTTCATACGGCACAGTTTGCGCCGTAGGTCCAGAGAGAATCTTACTTGCTTTCACACGCTCATCTTTAAGCGCTGAAATAAAACGCGCAAAAACAGATTCTGTAATAACAGGAAGGGGCACACCTAAATCTAATGCACTTTGGCTTGTCCACTTTCCTGTTCCTTTTTGCCCTGCTTTATCTAAAATCACATCAACCATTGGTTTACCTGTTTCGTCGTCTGTCTTTTTAAAGATATCCGTTGTAATCTCAATTAAATATGAATCTAACTCACCTTGATTCCAATCTTTGAATACATCGTGTAACTCTTGCGCTGATAGGCCAAGGACGTGTTTAAGAATAAAGTATGCTTCCGCAATCAACTGCATATCGCCATACTCAATACCATTGTGGACCATCTTTACATAATGCCCCGCACCATTAGGTCCGATATATGTTACACAAGAATCGCCATCGACTTTTGCAGAAATCGCTTCTAAGATTGGCGCCACATGCTTGTATGCTTCTTCTTGTCCACCCGGCATAATTGAAGGACCTTTAAGCGCACCTTCTTCACCACCTGATACACCTGTACCAATAAAGTGAATACCTGATTCATCAAGTTCTTTGTTACGACGAATTGTGTCTTGGAAGAAAGTGTTTCCTCCATCAATAATAATATCGCCTTCATCTAATAAAGGTCGTAAAGTTTCGATTGTTTTATCCGTTGCTGGTCCTGCTTTAACCATCAACATAATTTTACGTGGTTTTTCTAATGAATCAACAAATTCTTCAATCGTTTCAGCACCAAAGAAGTTCTTTCCTTGTGCCTCATTCCCCATGAAATCTTCTGTTTTTTTGTACGTACGGTTAAATACAGATACTGAATACCCGCGACTTTCTACGTTTAAAGCCAAGTTTTTCCCCATAACCGCAAGACCAATGACTCCAAATTGTTGTTTTGTCATGATTTTTTAGCTCCTTTGTCTGTGTCATTCTCTTTCTATCATACGTGGATTTTTATCATTGCGCAAATTATCCACCTAAAACCCCTTTGTCACATATACTAAGTTATAACAGATTCGCGTGAGATGCAAATGAATTTTTTAAAAATTCTCTTTTTTCTCACATCAAATAAAAGATCAGTTTAAAATTCTCCAGATAACATTTTCTCAATGGCTAAAGCTGCTCCATCTTCATCAAAACGCTTGGTCGTATATCTTGCTTTTCGCTTAACTTCATCTTGAGCATTGCCCATCGCAACACCAAAACCTGCCCGCTCAATCATTTTAATATCATTCATACTATCACCAACAGCCATCACTTGATTAAAATCCCATTGGCGTGATTCTAGTAAATATTCAATTGCTTGACGTTTGTGCGTGCCCTGGTTGTTGATTTCGATATTTGTTGGACTAGAATTCGTCAGTTCTAGTGATCGAATGGCTTCAAAATACTTTATCGCTTCATTTCGAAGACCATCATCAACAATATCAAATCCGAATTTTATCCATTCATGTTCTACATAATCCTTTGGTAATTCACGTTGAAAAATACCTCGATCACTTACAAGCCAGTAATGGCTGTTTAAACGTTCAAATTGTCCAATGATTTTTTCAACATCTTCTTTTGCGATAGCTTGCCGTAACAATAATTCTCCACCGGTTGTCCAAATTTCCCCACCATTTAACGTTATTAAGTGATCAACATCTAACGCGTTTGCGATTGTCATACTGGTTGTCCTATGCCGTCCCGTTGCTATAACCACTTCAACCGATTGTTTCTTAGCTTCTCTTACAGCTTCAATCAATCGCGGTGTAACAACCTTCCCTCCATGGTCAACAAGCGTACCATCTAAATCTAATGCGATAAGTTTAATATCATTTGTCATAAGTGTTTCCCCCCTTATATATCATAATTATCATACCATTTTTTAAAAATAGACACTAGTTAAGAGTTAGACGTGGGTTTTATCGTCTATGTCAACAATCCATGATTGAAGTAACAACAGTTCTCAACTGATGCCTAAATTATGATAAAACTATATTTTCATTGACAAAACATATAGTTGTGTGCAATAATTAAGATTAGCCTTTAGATAGGCAAGGTAAAAAGAGGCATCATTCTGACGTTTTGGATACACATCATGACGGTATGATGAACGACACGATTATTGAACGGATTTTATCATGGTTGCAAATTGATAAACAATAATAACGTAACACTTATTCAACTGGATCGACTCAAGAGTCGTAAGAACATAATAGAGGTAGGGATTATGTGTTTAAGTTAGAAGCATTATGAATGAACTACCGCGGCAATTTGTATTAAAAAACAAATATTTTACCTTTTAAAGGGCGATGTCACTTGTGACATCGCCCTTGTCCAATTGTCACACTAAAAAGAACTGTTGACCTTTTAATGAAAACTTGGTACGATGCATAGTAATTAAATAAGTCGCAATGATCATTATGGGTGACACTATAATGGGAGCAACTTCTGGAGAGCCCGTCAGATGACGGCACCGAAGGATTCACAATCTCAGGTAAAAGGACAGAAGACAATAATCATGTATATTTGAAAGCTTATTGTCTTTACAGATTGGGGATTGACTCCAATCTTTTTTTCATTCTAAAAAATTAATATGAGGTGAAGGACATGCAAAAGCGAGCAGTAGTAACAGTTGTAGGAAAAGATCAAGTTGGAATTATTTCAAAGGTAACGACCGTATTAGCTGAACATAAAATGAACATTCACGACATCAGTCAAACAATTCTTCAAGATTACTTTACTATGATGATGATTGTTGAAATGGATAATAAAGATCGTTTAGAGGATTTGCTTGAGGCATTTGAACGCGTGGAAGATGATATGAACTTAACGATTAGCGTACAATTAGAAGATGTCTTTCAAGCTATGCACCGAATTTAAGGAGGAAAACTAATGGCGATTCATTATTCAGAAATTCAAGAAACTATTCGCATGGTTCAAATGGAAAGTTTAGATATACGCACCGTCACGATGGGTATTAGCTTACGCAACTGTCAAGACAGTGATTTTGATAAAGTGAAAGATAATGTCTACAATAAAATCGTGAGCTATGCTGGGCAATTAAAGCCAGTCGCAGAGCAAGTTGAAAAAGAATATGGCATTCCTATCGTAAATAAACGGATATCTATTACACCTATTGCAGAAATATTAGGTGACTTAACAGTTGATCAGGCTGTTGAACTTGCTAAAGTATTAGATAAAGCCGCAGAGGCAACTGGGGTTGATTTTATTGGTGGATATTCTGCGCTTGTGCATAAAGGAATGACCAAAGCTGATCAAACGTTGCTCCAATCAATTCCGCGAGCGCTAAGTGAAACAAATCGAGTATGCAGCTCAGTATCCATTGGTACGACTAGAACAGGCATCAATATGGATGCTGTTGGTCAACTTGGACACATCATCAAAGAAACGGCTGAGTTAACTAAAGACCAAGATAGTATAGGTTGCGCTAAATTCGTTGCCTTTTGTAACCCTGTTGAAGATAACCCATTCATGGCTGGTGCTTTTCATGGCGCCGGTGAAGGTGAGGCAGTATTAAGTGTCGGTGTAAGTGGACCAGGGGTTGTATTAAATGCCCTAAAACGCTACCCAGATGCCGATTTGGGCGAAGTGGCGGATGTCATTAAAAAAACAGTCTTTAAAATTACTCGTGCCGGGGAGTTACTTGGTCGTGTTGTAGCCGAAAGATTAAATGTACCGTTTGGTATTATGGATTTATCACTCGCACCAACGAATGCTATGAATGATAGTGTCGCAGAGATTTTAGAAGAAATCGGTTTAGAAAGCGTAGGCACACATGGCACAATTGCTGCACTTGCCCTCATGAATGATGCCGTTAAAAAAGGTGGCGCTATGGCCAGTTCCTATGTTGGTGGATTAAGTGGTGCGTTCATTCCAGTAAGTGAAGATAATGGCATGATTCGTGGTATCCAGGATGGTTCCCTTACGCTCGATAAACTGGAAGCGATGACTTGTGTTTGTTCAGTCGGTTTAGATATGATTGCTTTAAATGGTGATGCACCAGCTGAAACTCTATCCGCGATTATCGCAGATGAAGCTGCCATTGGTATGATTAACAAAAAAACAACGGCCGTTAGAGTAATTCCTGTCGTTGGCAAGAACGAAGGAGACATGGTTGAGTTCGGGGGATTACTTGGACGCGCACCTATCATCGGTGTAAAACCATTTAGCTCTGAAAAAATGATTAAGCGTGGCGGACGTATCCCAGCACCGTTGCAAGCTTTAATTAACTAAAAAGAATTATTGCTCATGAGAACAGTATTCGACCTTTGTCGAGTACTGTTTTTAGATTTTAATAATATACATCATGTCTCATCTTTGTGGCTCTCCCACTAAAAAGTAGCGATAAATAGGTTAATTGCTTTGAAAATTCACACATTAAATGTAACTTTTTAGGAAGGTTTACCGTCTTATTAAATATACGCTACTCTTTTAATAACACGAAGGGACGTCCAAAATTGAAAAAGACCATTGGAATGACTTTATTCATAATCATTAGTATGACATGTTTAAGTCTATGCATATATTTTAAACAAACGCCCGCGGACCTTACAGGATATGTCATTAAGAAAACACCGGAACGCTTACTTATACAGTCCGAAAAATCAAAAGATTTACGGCGATCTGGCGGACGAGAACGCTATTATGAACTTATTTGGGTAGAGACAAATTCTAGCTCATTAGAATTGGGTGATCATGTAGACGTTTGGTATCATTCAATCAGCCAACATTACCCACGTATAGCTTCCACAAAGAAAATTGCGCCTGTAAATCAGCAATCCACATACAATAGCCGTCTTAGCAAAAAGAAAGTCATTAAAAAAGTATATAGTGGCCTTACCACGCACCCATCAGAACTTTTTGTCATTGACCAAATCAGCTATATTAAGGATAAAGAAGAATGGCAAATCGACTTATTTGATGTTTTTTCTGAGCGCTGCCAATCTATCACCATTGCTGATCATACATAATCATACGTATGGAGGCTTTTTCACTTCTATACTTTAATTTAATTTAATTTAATTTAGAGGCTTAGCTTTTAAATTATGTCCGTTTACTAACGCAACAAGCGATTTTTAACAACTTATCCGAAAGATTATCAACACATCTTCGCAAATGTACACATTTCGTTCATTGTTCACAATCTGTTCACTGATTCACAATCAGTTATCTGATATAGTTATATGCAGTGGATGTGGTTTGATAGCTATGGAGGTTATCATGAGGAAAAATCGTTGGCTTATAGCATTATCAGCTATAGCCATTCATTTATCAATTGGGTCAGTCTATGCTTACAGTGTTCTGAAATATCCTATCGTAGAAAATCTAGGTTGGAGTGACAAAACCGTTACCGTATCATTTACGATTGCGATTGCTTTACTCGGAACATCTGCCGCAACTTTTGGAAGATTTGTTGAAAAATGGGGTCCAAGAAAGTCAGCGACGATCGCTGCCTTTTTCTTTGCGAGCGGCCAAGTGATTGCTGGTTTTGGTATGCTCACGTCATCAGTCGCTCTATTTTATTTAGGGTATGGCGTTATTGGCGGTATCGGCTTAGGGCTCGGTTATATATCGCCAGTTTCAACACTCGTCAAGTGGTTCCCTGATCGTCGAGGCCTTGCAACAGGTATGGCCGTCATGGGGTTCGGGGCGGGTTCTTTAATAGCTGCTCCTATTATCACGCAGTTAATTAAAAATGTGGGCTTACACAATATGTTCTTTATTATGGCAAGTGTCTACTTCATATTAATGATAAGTGGCGCGAGCTATATTATTAAACCTGTTGAGGGCTATACACCAAACAAGACCAAAAACAAAGAACAAAAAACAAAGAAAATAACACCAAGCTTGCAGCAGTTAAATGCAAAAGAAGCGATTCGCACCTCTCGTTTTTGGTTATTATGGTTGATGATGTTCATTAACATTTCAACGGGAATTATGCTTATTTCTGCAGCTTCACCATTAGCTCAAACAAAAGCCGGCATGACAGCTACCGCAGCTGCCACAATGGTTGGCGTAATGGGGCTTTTTAATGGTGGCGGACGTCTTGGATGGTCTGCTTTTTCTGATCGTTTAGGACGTAGTAACGTCTTCATGATGTTTTTTGGTGTAGAAGCGATTATTATGCTTCTACTACCAAATGTGACAAATGCCTTGTTGCTGCAAGCATTAATCTTCATTACAGTATCTATGTATGGTGGCGGCTTTGCTCTTCTCCCCGCCTTCATTAGCGACTTATTTGGCACACGCCAACTAGGTGCCATTCACGGTTTACTTCTAACTTCGTGGTCAGCCGCAGGAGTTTTCGGACCTTTACTTGTTGCTTACATTAAAGATACGACAGGTAATTATAATATGGCATTTTATATCTTTGCCGGTCTTGTTTCTCTCGCCTTGATTATTTCTTTAATGATGAAGCGCAGTATTCGGGCATTTTTGAACTACACGATTAATAAAGCAAGTTAATATCACAAAATTAAACCACACATCCATAAATCCCCGTCGATGAAACATCGACGGGGATTTTATATAACCTTCAATAGTGATTTTCACGTTAACTCAAACAATCCTGCTGATAGTTGATAATATTTTCCTTTTTGTTCAATAAGCTGTTCATGATTTCCTCGTTCGATAATCTCACCTTGTTCCAACACCATGATCGCATCACTTGAGCGTACCGTCGATAGGCGGTGAGCAATTATAAACGATGTTTTACCTTCCATTAAACGATCCATTCCTTTTTGAATCAATGCCTCTGTCCGCGTATCTATTGATGATGTCGCTTCATCTAAGATGAGTACTGGTGTTTTAGCAACAGCAGCTCTGGCAATCGCTAATAATTGTCTTTGGCCTTGTGATAGGCTATTACCATCGGACTTCAGCTCGGTTTGATAGCCATCTTTTAGATGTTTAATAAACGTATCCGCATTCGCAAGTTTCGCTGCTTCTATCACCTCATCATCCGTTGCATCTAATCGACCATAGCGAATATTCTCCATCACTGTTCCAGTAAATAGATGCGTATCTTGTAAAACCATAGAAAGTGATCGCCTCAAATCCGGCTTTTTAATACGATTAATTTCAATACCATCTACAGTGATTTTTCCACCAGGCACATCATAAAAACGATTAATTAAATTCGTTATCGTTGTTTTCCCTGCCCCTGTTGAGCCAACAAATGCAATTTTTTGACCTGGTTTTGCATATAGAGAAATCCCATTTAAGACCGTTTTATCTTCTTCATAGCCAAAGACGACATCATCAAAGACCACACTTCCACGTACATGAGTTAATACGTCTCTATCTTTCCAAGCGAATTCCCCTGTTCGCTCCGTTACTTCCGTTAACGATCCATCATCATTTATCGTAACAGGGACCATCTCTATAGTACCTTCATCAAATTCAGGTTTTTCATCAATGACTGTAAAAACCCGTTCTGCCCCAGCAAGACCGGTTAATACAGCATTAATTTGCTGTGATACTTGCGTGATAGGTTGTGAGAATGTTCGTGTGAATTGCAAGAAAGCAACAACTGTACCTAATGTTAATATTTCTTGAATAGCAAGTAACCCACCAACCATAGCCGTTACTGAATAAAGGATATACGATAAGTTTCCCATCACCGGCATTAATATATTGGCAAAGGTATTAGCTTTAGTCGCACTTTTTCTTAAGGCTTCATTTAAAACATCAAACTCTTCATGTACTTTTTCTTGTCTTGAAAAGACTTTAATCACTTTCTGTCCTTCAATCATCTCTTCAATATAACCGTTCACGTCACCAATTTCTTGTTGCTGTTTAACAAAGAAGTTCGCACTTCGACCACCAATTTCCTTGACAGCATACAACATTAACAGAAGCATCAAGACAACAAGAATCGTTAGTTGCCAACTAAAATAAAGCATCATAACAAAAACGCCGACAACCGTAATCAATGAGTTGATTACACCTGTAATTGAATTTGATAGCACTTGTCTAAGTGTATCAATATCATTTGTAAAAAGACTCATAGAATCCCCATGCGTATGCGTATCGTAATATTTTAACGGAAGCTTCTCTAACTTCTGAAACAAGTCCACACGGATTTTATACAATGTCCGCGTTGAAATACCAACCATCAAACGATTAAAAATATACGTTGAGATTGCCCCAACCAAATAAACAATAGCCACTGTTCCAATCACCATCACAAAGCCTTGCATGAGTTCTGATGATTGTTCTTCCATAAGTGGTGTTAAGTAATTATCAATGATCGTTTGCAAGTATGAGATCCCAATGACATTGCTCAAAGCACTTGTAACAATCGCAATAAAAACGAGAAGAAACACCCATTTATCTTCTTTCATATATTCTGCGACTCTCTTTAAAGTAGCCGTCACATTGGTTGGTTTACCCATCCCTTTGGGTCCACCCATTGGGCCTGTAATAGGTTTAGCTTTAGCCATCAATACTCACTCCTTTACTCTGAGATTGATATATCTCACGATAAATATCGCTCGTCTCCATTAAGTTCTCATGCGTATCAAAGCCTTTAACTTGACCATCATCTAGGACGATAATACGGTCCGCATCTGAAATCGAACTGATGCGCTGTGCAATAATTAGCGTTGTTACTTCACTAAAGGTTTCTCTAAATACCGCTCTAATTTTTGCATCTGTCGCCGTGTCTACGGCGCTTGTCGAGTCATCTAATATGACCACTTTTGGATTTTTAAGAAGAGCACGTGCAATGGTCAAGCGCTGTTTTTGACCCCCTGATACATTTACCCCGCCTTGGCCAAGGTCAGTATCATACCCTTTAGGAAATGACTCAATAAAGTCATGGGCTTGGGCTGCTTTTGCTGCTTGTATCACTTCTTCATCAGTAGCCGCTTCATTTCCCCATTTGAGGTTATCTTTAATTGTACCTGAGAATAACACATTATTTTGCAGCACCATGGCTACGTCATCACGTAAGGTTTTGAGCGCATACTCTTTGACATTGTGTCCACCCACTAGCACCTCACCAGTTAACACATCATAAAGGCGCGGAATTAATTGGACAAGCGTCGTCTTAGATGAACCTGTTCCACCTATAATACCAATGGTTTCTCCTGATTGAATCGATAAATTAATGTTACGAAGCACTACATTATTTGGATCGTTCGTATAACTAAATGAAACATCATTAAAGACGATCGAACCATCCTGTAATTTTAAGTCCGCATCTGCACCGTCGTCATCAAGCGTTGATTTTTCTTCAAGCCCTTCAATAATTCTTGAAAATGAGGCACGAGAAATAATAATCATAATGAAAATCATGGAAATCATCATCAGAGAAATAAGTACTTGCATAATATACATGATAAAACTCGACATTTGTCCAATATTAAACGTCCCATCAATAACCATATTACCACCAAACCATAGAATGGCTACGACACTTGCATAAATGGTTAGTTGCATAATAGGCATAGTTAATATAACTAGTTTTTCTGCATTAAGCTGAGCATCTCTCACTTGTTCAGCACTTTCTAAGAAACGCGTTTCTTCATGGTCCTCTCTTACAAATGCTTTAACTACACGAATATTCACGATAAAGTCTTGAACTTTTTCATTAAGCCCATCATATTTCTCAAGCATCGCTAGAAAACGTGGGTGTGCATTCTTACCAATAAAGAACAATGTTAGAGACAAGACCGGTATCGAAATCAAAAATATCATAGATAATCTTGGATTGATCGATACCGCCATAATCGTAGCCCCAACAAGCATAATAGGTGCACGAATAGCCATACGAATGATCATCATAAAGGCATTTTGTGTATTTGTTACGTCTGTTGTCAAACGCGTGACAAGTGAGGCAGTAGAAAACTTATCAACATTCGCAAATGAATACCCTTGAATCTTTTCAAACAGACCCGAGCGGATATTTTTTGCAAACCCCATACCAGCCTCTGCCGCATACTTGCCACTAAGCGCACCGAAAACAAGTGCCACAACAGCCATTAAAATCATGAGTAACCCCATCTGGATGGTATAACGCATACCTCCTTCTCCCTGGATACCATAGTCTACAATTTGCGCCATAAGTAATGGTATCATCAGTTCTAAAATGACTTCAAATACAACCATAACCGGCGTCAAAATGGTCGCCTTTTTATATTCACCTAAAAAAGGCAGTAATTTCTTAATCATTGCTTTTCCTCCCATCATGTTAACAATGTCTGTGCTCTGGATCTAAATTACTTAACAACTTTTTCATATGCACTAGAATGGCTTGTTCTTCTTCCTCATCAATACCTCGAAGTAATTTTTGGTCAATCTTTTTTTTATGCGTTTGAAAGTCTTCAAGCACTCGCATGCTTTGGTCTGTCAAATTAATAAGTTTGTGTCTCCCATCTACCTCACTTTTTCTCCGTCCAATAAAGCCCTTTTCTTCTAAACGTTTCAATAGACCTGTTACCGTTGGATTTGTCAAATGAAAATGTTCTTCAATATTCTTTTGATTCACCTCTACCTTATGGTAATGAGCCCCACCAAGAAACAATAAAATATCGCCTTGAGAAGATGTGAGATTATGCTGTTCAAAATAGTGATTTTTCTCCTTTTCAAGCGCAAAATAAACAAAACGTATGTAAAGAATTAAATCTTCCGGCAAATGAAACCCTCCTCACTAATACATAGCATGCTATCTATTATTACGTTTTACACGACTTTTGTCAATAAATATGATTAAACTAAGAGCAAAATACGTATTAACACAAATGAACATGAAAAAAACAGCCCAAAGTGACTGTTTTTTTAAAATAATCATGTATAGTTTTTCAAAAAACGGTAATACCCCGTCAGTTATGAAACAAGTAAAAAAGCATCTTCAGTTTATGTTTGCTTTTTCTTCTTCTAATTCACTTTCCAGATAGTTAAGTAATGTCTGTTCCATTTGCTGCTGCCCTATACTAGGGTAGTAAGGAAGGACACGTCTCGCTTCATCAATATGATCTCTTGCTTTTTCATCATTTTGATCATAATAGGCAAGAAACGCTTTTACCCGGTGGCCATTTGCATCCTTATCCTTGTCCAATCTTTTTAAAAGCGGTCGTATTCGTTCGACCCGCTCGTTATCCATCAATAGAATACCCGCGACAACAAGCTCATATTGTACACTGGTCAGTGTCAGTGGATCACAGTCCGATAACCGTAATTCTAACGCTTCTGTTGTCTGCTCGAGTAAGTGCATATCAAAACAATCTAGTGCATGATAATGTTTTAATACAAGGAGGGTTATATCCTCATTATCATTTAATCCATTAAAATCAAGCGCTTTTGGACGCGTTCCAGCCATTATTTGATTAGCAAAATTAACAACCTCAATTTTATCTATAATTTCTTTTTTGTCACGCATTAAGCCTAGAATATATGCCCCATCGGAATACATATTAGATGACGTTTTAAAGGGATAGCTGTTCATAACAACAATAAGTCCCGAAATAATAGTAAACACTCCAAAAAAGAAACGTGTATTTCCTGTTGAGTATGACATTATAAGATAAGCAAAAACAGCAGAAAATAAGTTAAATAAAATGCCGCCAGCAAAAAAGAAGCTGTATTGCCACTTTGTCACCACAGAATCCTCTGGTGGCGACATTGCACAAAGACCGCTGTAACCATTATTTTTCACATAGTCAACCGATAACTTTCCATTAACTTTCTTCCATTCTAAAAACCCGATGCGGTAGATAAGTAGACGCATACCAATTAATTTACCCGTCACAAAGTGACCAGCTTCATGAATATTAATAACTAAAAATAAAGAAATAAGTAAAAATAAGTAAAAAAGTATGAAGTTCATAAAAGTTAGTTGTTCTAACATAGGACCGTAAAAAGGATTGCCAAAGCCTGCATAAAGCCCCAAACCGATACCGATAAGAATACACACACCGTAAAAAACTATATATTTAAACCATTGTTTTTTCATAGGTCACCTCAACCGAGTTTAATATACTTTGACTGGCAGAGAATGCGTTAACCAATCTTTTAATAAAGGCGTCTGATGTTTAGCAGCCGCCACACCTGCTTCGTGCAACATATTTAATTTTTTCGGATCCTTTTCCGCGCGTTTAACTTGCTCATGCCCCTTTGGACGAATAATAAATACATCGCCTTGTTCTTCTAAAGCTTCCAACTGATCAAGTGTTTGATTATATATTTCATGTCGCTTCAACATGGCTTCAACGAGTTGTGGGTATTCACGGTATACCAATTTAGATGTTAATTTAGCACGAAAGGGTTTCTTACGATAGCCTTTAGGACGTGTTAATACAACAACATGGCGTTTATACCCATCTTCAATCGCTTTTTGTATAGGGATTGGATCGGCTATGCCCCCATCTAATAATGTGTAACCGGCTAATTTCACTGGTACACCAACTAATGGCAAGCTACTAGATGCCTGAACAGCCGTAAATACATCCGCTTCTTGTCTATTATCAAAGTAACGGACATCACCCGTCTCACAGTCCGTTGTCGGGATAACAAAACGCTCATCAATATCATGAAATGTTTTAAAATCAAATGGCACGAGTTCATTAGCAATTTCGTTGAATAAGAAGTCCATATTAAACATGCCTTTGCCTTTAAAGACATTTCCCATATTAATATAGCGGGAATCATTAGCAAAATTCACATTGATGTACCGACTCCTATCTGGTTGTCGAGACAAATAACTTAAGGCATTACATGCACCTGCTGAGACACCAATCACATACGGGAAGTATAAATCTTCGGTCATCATATAATCAAGTACGCCAGAACTAAATACACCGCGCATGCCGCCACCTTCTAATACTAGGCTTGTTTGCTTCAATCGCTACACATCCTCTTTATATTTTATAAATGCACTTCTACTAATTTCCAATTATAACAAACTCGACGCATCTTAGCGATGACTTTCTAAATTTTCGCACAAAAGTCCCGCTCCTTACATATACTATAACTACTTGGGTCATAACTTGTATACCCTTTAGTAAAGAAGTATACAATAAGCCCCTTAGATATAAGCTTAGAAGGAGGCGTAACGAAATATGTTTCAACGAACAAATAAACTGTTAATTGATTTACCTGAGCCTGACTATGGTGACAAGAAGGCGGCTTTGGTCGTACAAGAACTATTAGGAGGGAAATTCGGTGAACTTTCCACACTAAACAACTATTTATTTCAATCATTTAACTTTAGAGAGCGAAAAAAATTAAAACCTTACTATGATTTAGTTTCAAGTATTACAGCTGAAGAACTCGGTCATGTCGAGCTTGTCAGCCATACCATTAATCTATTATTTAAAGACGTATCAGACGTCCCGTTTGATGTTAATGATACCGCATTAAGAGGAGCTGTGGCATTCCCACACCCGAAACATTTTATTCATTCAGCCAATACTTCTTTACCAATCGATGCCACGGGGAATAGTTGGACCGGTGATAATGTTTTTTCAAGCGGTAATCTTGTTCTCGATCTCCTACACAATTTCTTTTTAGAGATTGGTGCAAGGACACATAAAATGCGTGTCTATGAAATGACTGACCACCCAACTGCAAGGGAAATGATTGGTTACTTATTAGTAAGGGGAGGGACGCATGTCGTAGCTTACCAAAAAGCAATTGAATCGTTAACCGGTGTATCTCTAGGAAAGCTACTGCCAATTCCAGATGTGTCAAATAAAAAGTTTGATACGGCGAAAAAGTTTGAAGACCAAGGACTCGGTAACGTACTTTATAATTGGAATGACGTCGGTGATTACTTAGGCATTGAAACAATTTTTACTGGCACACACCCAGAAACAAATGCATCATTAATCGTAAAAAAGGGCACACCTATTGGAGGAAAGATGCCTGATTTAGACAGCTTGCCTGAGTTCTTTGCGCCAGGTCTAGATCGTGACGACTACACCCGCGTTGCTAAACACTTAATGAATAAACTTTGAAATTAATCGTTTCACGCACTTACGAGCTGTATAAAGAGTTGATCCTGCTTTATATTAAAATGAAAATCCCCTCGTGAACTGCTTAAACACAAGGGGAGAATAATTTACACCTATTTATTTTCATGATTGGTTATGGCTGCATCGCACCAAATAGCACAAGCCAAGCGAGGATAGTTTTAGCTACAAGACTTAAGATAATATAGACCCGTTCACCATATAAATAATCTTTCCACTTACCAACCTTTTTATATTGCAAAATCATATTCACCGGGAATGTATTAAAAGCAACGAAGTACGTGACAACAATTGCCCATACAAACCACGGGACCATATCAAAGTTACCTGTACCAAACATGTAGAGAAAAATAGCAATCCACGGAGCAATACCAGCAATTGAACCCCATACAAAGGCACCCCAGCGAACATGATGTTTATCTCGCCCTTCATTTAATTGTTCCATCACAAGACCAAATAAGTTCATTGTTGCATTTACTATAAAAATAAGAATAAGTGATGCAATATCATGTATTCCAAATAGCGTTGAAATTAACACAATCATAATGGACGAGCTAAGTGCGTATTCAAACCATCTAAATTGATTAATCCCTCTCTTTAAATCTCGATTATAAATAGCATTCGTCTTTTTAGGTAACGCGATAATAAAATGAGCCAATGCCGAAATAAATAAGAATGAACTAACTAAAATACCAAAAGGTAAATCAAACAACTGATCCTGTGCAAGTTCAAGTGATTGCGTTTCCGGATTAAAAGATAAATAAAATTGCGTGATTGTCGGACTAAATTCGGAAATGGTTTGAATAACAGATGTCGCAAGGAATAGCATAATAATCGCTTGAATAAAGTGAAACCCACCCATAATTAAATTAAAACGCCGTAACTTATCAAATCGTTCATTCATGTTTGTTGCCTCCTTTTTATTTCTAATTATCTATTCCCTTAAGAAGTAGGCGCTTAAACAAAAAAAATACGCGTTTATTTCAGAAGTTCATCAATAGCATAAGATATTAAATCACTTCGCTGTTGATTTACTTGCCTAATCGCAACTGCACTACTATAAATTCCACCCACAAGTTTATAGGTATACACTTTCGCCATCGGTTCAGATATGGTATTCTTCGACTTTACTACGAGGGGCAAAAAGCTATGTACGAGAACAGCTTTAATTTCTTTTTCAATTTCGAGTTTATAATTATAAAAATTTAGCTGACAGTGTCCCTCTAAGTAATCATGCAACTCAACAATCGCTTCTAATACGTGACGAATAATTGACGGGCCTATAGTTTCCGCTTTGCTAAATGGCAACAATACATAGCGAATGAGTCTTTCTTCTATCGTATACGATAAGAGTGCCTGTTTATCTTTAAAATGATGATAGAAAGTGGCACGATTAACGCCTGCCTTTATTGTAATATCTTTCACCGTAATTTTTTCAATTTCCCTGTCTACCATTAAAGCGAGTAGTGCATCTATAATACTTTTTCTTGTCCTAACAATTCTCGGGTCTGTATGCATCTAAGTGATTCTCCTCTACATATTTAGGTTTTTTCAATATACATCCATCTATTTTACTTCGTTTATAGAACATTTGACGCATTTTTATAAAAAAATCTTTTTTTAATACAAAATATTTGTCTTGAACTGAAGATAATTATATAATACCAAATATAGTCATCATTTGAAACTATTTTAAGTGGTAGGCAAATAAAAAGATTAATTGGAGGAAATATTAGAATGAATTTATTAATTGTTACAGCAAATGATCGTCCATCAAGTCAAGCGACATCTCCCAAAATGTATGAAGCATTTATGGAAGAGTTAAAAAATAACGACAACGTTAACGTCACTGTTTACGACGTATACCAAGAAGATACACCATACTTAGGTCAAGACATCTTTAATGCTTACATGAAGTTGGAAGCTCATGAGCCTTTAACTGAATCTGAGGAACGTTTATTTAATGCTCAAAAGAAAGCACGTGATTTATTTGAAGCGGCAGACACAGTTGCTTTTGTATTTCCGCTATGGAACTTAACTATTCCTGCTAAGCTACAAACATTTGTAGACTATGTATTCGCTGCAGGCTACACATTCAAATACGATACTGAAGGTAACATGATTCAATTAATGAATGATAAAAAAGTCATTTTACTCAATGCACGTGGCGGTGTATACTCAACGCCTGAAATGCAACCAATGGAAATGGCTGTGAACTATATGCGTACGTCATTTGGCGGTGTAATGGGTATGGAAATCATCGATGAGGTCATTATCGAAGGACATAACCAAGACCCTGTAAATGGTGAAGCGATTGTTGCTGAAGGTTTGGAAAAAGTAAGAGCAGTTGCTAAAAACTTAAAATAATGTCTCACAATATGGACGAATTATAAAAAAGCGCGGAAAAGATAATCTCTTCTCCGCGCTTTTTCAATAGTTTATGTCAAGTCATAAGTTTAAATGTAATAAGCAGCTTCTTCTCCAAGTTCATCTACATAATGAATCTCTGATTGTCCTGTTGATAGATCGACGTGAAGCTTACAAATATATTGATCCTTCTCCCATTGTAACGCTACGGTTCCTTCCCTACTCGGCAAGACAGTAAAATCACCATCAAAAGCTGGATACTCATTTCTAAATCGAATTAGGTCTAGTAAACGCTGAACGATTTCTTTTTCTAAATGTTTTTCTACGTCACTTACAGAGAAGTTTTCCCGGTTAATTTCCCGTCCATCCCCTGTTTCTTTTACACGTTCATCTTGATTGATACCCGCAAGTAAACCTACATAATATACTTGTGGAATGCCAGGTGCAAAAAATTGAATTGCGCGCGAAGCAAGATAACGCTCATCGTCTTCATTTAAGACAGAATAGTACGTACAGCGAATTTGATGCACGTCAAAACCATCCGCGTCTTTGTGATCTTCTGAGACGATTAAACTTAGGTTTGATCCCCTTGCAATTGTTTCATCAACTAACGTTCTTGCTTCTTTTGTATCAATCATTCCATCTAAATCAGGTTTAACTGGAATACCATCATGACAATCTAGCATTGTGAACTGATTAGCTGGCCTGTCCTTTAAGTAAGTAGTTAACGCCTCTGACTCACCATTAATCATCGCTTCTAAGATCCGGTACGGCAAGATAAAGTCATAAATCCAAAAGCCATGATCACTTAGTTTGTATTGAATGGAATGATGCGCATGCACTTCAGGCAATAACGTGATGTCAAGTGAGTCTGCAAGGGCTTTTATCCAATCAAGAAACTTATAAATATCGGGTTCAACAAAGAAACAACTTGTGCCAAGTTTTTTTATAATATAACCGACAGCATCTAAGCGGACAATACTTACATTGTTCTTTTTAAAGTTTAAAAAGAACTCAGTAAATAACGCTTTAACTTTTTCTGAATGTACATCTAAATCAATTTGTTCAGATGGGTCTGTTTTACCGAACGTTGTCCAGACGCGTTCGGTTTCACCCGTTGCTTCAATTTCAAAAGTAGAATAAGGCATTGGACGTCGTAAAAACATCTTATCGATATCTGCTTGTTTCGGCTCACCATCAGGCCATATCTTATCTAATGTTAAAAAATAGTCAGCATACGCGGATGCTCGGCCATTTTTTAAGAAATCTTGAAAGTATGGTGATTGTTGAGAAATATGGTTAACCATTAAATCCAGTAACACATCCCGTTTTTCTCCAATGGCTTTTATATCATCCCAATCACCAAAATTCGGGTCAATCTCTAAGTAAGTAAGTGGCGCAAAGCCTCGGTCACCCGACGATGGAAATGGCGGTAAAATATGCACACCACCAGTAAATATATCTGAAAAATGTTTATCTAATAACTGATTCAATTCTTTTAAGTTGCCACCTAAAGAATTTGGGTACGTAATGAGTTGAACTTTATTATTTAACACAAGCCTTGCTCCCTTCTTATCGATGTGGTTCCTTTTCTAATAGCTGATGGTAGTTAGGTAAATCGACAACCGCACCGGTAAACTGCAATTTATACGCACTTGTTTTAAATCCAAGATAAAGCGCCTCTTCTATCAGCAAACCTTGCGTGATGCCTGTATAAAAACCTGACCAGAAGGCATCTCCAGCTCCCGTTGTATCAACAACAGTTGATGCCTCCGTTTGATAGTAAGTTTTTTCACCTTCAAAAGAAACAATGGCGCCATCTTTTCCAAGTGTCATTAATACAATCGGACACCCTAAAGCATGGAACTTATTGATTTGATTTTCAGGCGTATCTTTACCAAAAAGTCTTTCAGCATCATCTTCTGAGGGTTTAACGATATCTGATTGTGATACCATCTCTTTCATCACAGAAAGACCATCCTCATACTCTTCCCATAAACCTGGGTGATAATTAGGATCAAACCCAATAATCACATCTGATTGCTTAGCTAACGCCACAGCTTCATATATCACCGCTCGAGATAATCGATGCGACAGTGGCCATGATGAGATATGCATTATTTTCGTATCTTGAATAGCCGCCTTTAATTCTTCCGTTAACACAATACGGTAATCGCTACCGCGATAAAAAATAGGTATAGGACTACCTTTACTTTTATTCACAATAACCATACTTGTGGACACTTGACTTCGTTGAACAAGCGACGTATCGACTTTTTGGTGTTTTAAATGATGGATAAGAAAGTCCCCAAAACGGTCCTCTCCCACACAAGCAGCAAGCTTTGCTTTTCCACCTAAGCGATTAATATTCATACACAAGTTAGCGGGCGAGCCTCCAAAATAAGCATGAAAACCATTATTTTCAGTTAACGCTTGATAACTATCCGAAATCATATCAATCAATATTTCCCCAATAGAAAGCACATCGGTTGAAGCAGCTTTCAACATAAAGGGTTGATCTAGTCTTACCATAGCGATCGCTCCTTTCTTAGTTAGTAGCCTCTAAACGATATAATGTGCTCTTAAAATCGTGCTTAGCAAAAGGCACATTGAGGCCAATATGCATCAGGCTATCCCCACTGAAAATATCACCTGTTTCAATAATTCGATAATCTTTATCAGGATCTAATCCTAATAATTTGACAGACTTAAATGGTCCATTTGCTTCTGCTAAAGTGTGTACATAAATAAATACCGCTTCATCTTTTGACTTATTGACATGAATAGAGCCATAGTTGCTTGTTTCAAACGGACTTACTAAGCGATAAAAATCACCGTATTGAATCGTCTTGCGAATAGACTTATAAAGATCTACTTGGTCTTTAATACCTCTAATCTCTTCATCCGATAACTTCGTAACATCGAGTTCATAACCCAAGTTGCCATCCATTGCAACGTGACCTCTTGTCTCAAGCGGTGTCGTTCTTCCCACTTGATGATTTGGGACTTCTGATACGTGAGATCCCATTGAACTAATAGGGTAGACAAGACTTGTTCCATACTGAATACGTAAGCGAGAAATAGCATCCGTGTTATCACTTGTCCATGTTTGGGGCATATAGTGAAGCATTCCTGGATCAAAGCGCCCACCACCACCAGAACAGCTTTCAAATAATATCTCAGGAAATCTTGACGTGATGGTTTCCATGACATGATAAAGACCTAACATATAGCGATGTGCCACTTCTTGTTGTTGGTCTTTAGGCCAATAACTTGAACCGATTTCTGTCATATTACGATTCATATCCCACTTCACATAGCTTATCGGTGCTGATTCTAAGATGGCTGATACACGCGTTATCATTTCTTGACATACATCTGGACGCGAAAAATCTAAGACCAATTGATTGCGGCTCTCTGATCGTCGTCTATTAGGTACGTGTAGGCACCAATCAGGATGTGCTTTATATAATTCACTTTCCGGTGAGACCATTTCAGGTTCAAACCACAAACCAAACTGCATACCCATAGCATTAATTTTTTCAGCTAAAGACTTTAAGCCATTTGGTAATTTTGCTTCATCAACAAACCAATCGCCTAAAGAAGTAAAATCATCATCACGTTGACCGAACCATCCGTCATCTAACACAAATAATTCCACACCAGCATCTTTTGCTTTATCAGCAATGGTTAAAATCTTATCTTCATTAAAATCGAAGTAAGTAGCTTCCCAATTATTGATTAAAACCGGGCGCTGCTTGTCACGATGCTTCCCTCTGGCCAGTCGTCTTCCATAAAGGTCATGATACGTTTTCGACATGTCATTTAATCCTTGATCGGTATAAACCATGACGACCTCTGGTGTTTGAAAAACCGATGATTGTTTTAGTATCCAGTTAAAATCAAAATCGTTGATTCCCATCATCACGCGGGCCTGGTTAGTCTGATCAATTTCAACTTCAGCTTTAAAGTTTCCACTATAGACAAAACTAAGCCCATATACATCACCCTTAGTCTCGGTCGTTTCCTCTCTTACCAAAGCAATGAAAGGATTTTGGTGATGACTACTAGATCCACGGCGACTTTCTATACTTTGCATCCCGCGACGCAGTCGTAAACGTTCAATATCTCGCTCTCTTACATGCGCTCCCGGTAGGTTAATCATTTCAAATTCTGTATCTCTAAAATCAACACTCATAGAGGCTACTTTTTGTAGTGAAAGTGTGTCTGTTCCCTTATTTTCAAAAAGAACTGAGCGTGTGATAACATTTCTAGTTGAATAGACCGTATAAATCAATGTGACGTGTAATTGCGTCAACGCATCAATTAAATATACTTTTAACGTATCCGCCTCTGAGTTATCCTCTACATAAGTAGATGGAAGTCCTGTTAAGGCTTGTTTTCCTGCTTCAATTTCATGACTAACATAACGCAAATCAGTAATTCGACTACCATCTGGCGATTCGATATGAAGTGCTGGCGAGCGAAAATCAGTATGACCATATGATGGATACTCCTGTGGTAAAGTATCTAATGAAAATGTACGATCTTCTTTATTCGGATTACCACTAAACCCTCGATCAATATAACGTAGAGCTTTCGGCATGGATGTCGAACGTACACGTTTACCCCAGTATAAATGTGCAAGATAATTATTATTTACAACTTGAAATAAATAACTTGATTGACTTGTCTGTAAATGAAATGTTTTTGTCTCTTGATCAAAATAGATTGCCATAAGTACCCTTCTTTCTTATGATTTAATTGCCCCTTGTGTAACACCGCTAATAATGCGTCGTTGCAAGAAAAGATATACGACTAACATTGGTAATAATGCCATTAAATATGATGCGAAAGCCAAATTATAGTTTGTGGCGAACTGACTTTGGAAGACATATTGAACTAGCGGCAATGTTCGATCACCTTGATCAGATAGGATAACTAATGGTAATAAGAAATCATTCCATGCCCAAAGTGCTGTGAGAATACCTACTGTCGCATTCATTGGAGATAAAATCGGGAAGATAATTCGCCAGAAAACACCCCATTTTGAACAGCCATCAACAATGGCAGCTTCTTCTAATTCTTTCGGGATGGTCTTTACATAACCGGTATAGAGGAACGTATTAAAAGCAAGACCGTAAACAACATAAAGGATGATTAGACCGTTTAAGTTCATTAAACCAATCGCACTCATTTGTTTAACAATGGGTAACATGATAATTGGGAACGGAACAAACATCGCACTAACTAAATAAAAATACAAGAACTTAAAAGCTTTTCTGTGTAAGTTTCTTGCAATAGCATAAGCGACAAGTGAATTGGATAGTATTGTAAATATAACGGTGAAAAATGTAACATACGCACTGTTTGCAAATGCGTTAAAGAAATTGGTCATTTCGATAGCTGTTTTAAAGTTATCAAATGTCCAAACAGAAGGTAGTGCTAAAATAGATTGCGCTGTCTCTGCTGGTGTTTTAAAGGCATTTATCACCGTAATAAACACCGGGAATAGAATGAATACCGATCCTAACATAAGAAGAATCGTCGTTATATAATTTGTTTTATTACGCATTACAATTGCACCTCCCGTTTTTGAAGGAATCTAATTTGAATTATTGATATAGTGACAATAACGAAGAAGTAGACAACAGCGTTAGCAGATTGTAACGCAAATTGACCTCCCGTAAAACCATCTTGATAAATCAAGAGTGAGATAGACTGCGTTGAACGACCTGGTCCACCCCCAGTTAAAGCAACAACATGGTCAAAGACCATTAAGAAGTTTTTCATTGCTAGTACCATATTTATCGTGAAAAATGGCGCAATTAATGGAAACGTTACATGACGGAATTGTTGCCATTTACTCGCACCATCAAGGCCAGAAGCTTCGTATAAATCCTCTGGAATTGTTGCTAATCCAGATAGATAGAGAATGACATTCAGTGCAGCTGCTTGCCATACACCAACAATTACAATAGCGATCCAAGCATAATCACGATTTCCTAATATACTCTTTGCAATTCCCTCAATACCAAAAGACTGTCCAATCTCAGGAATAAAAACAGAAAAAATGAATTTAAAGACAAAACCGACAATTAAAATACTTAAAATATTTGGCATAAAATAAATGCCACGGAGTGTTTTATGAAACTTCACTTTCGAGTTTAATCCTAGTGCAACTGTTAAACTTATAATATTAACTAATACAGTTGATACAATGGCAAATTTAAAGGTAAATTGGTAGGAGTTTAAAATGCGTGGGTCTCTAAATACATTGATATAATTATCAATACCGATAAAATTCCAATCACCGTATCCCCGATAATCTGTAAAGCTATAAAAAATCCCCTGCAAGAGAGGGAAAGTATGAAAACTAAAGAATAAAACAAGTGCAGGTAATACCATCATTAAATATACCCGCGTGTTCTTTTTATCCATCATTGGATTTTCCTCCTTAAAAGTAAGGAGGAGAAATACTATTTCTCCTCCATATCACATTATTGGCTTAATCGCTCATATTCAGAGTCCATTTCAGCTAATAAATCTTCTAATGAACCACCTAATATATAATCTTGGAACATAACCTCAACTGCGTAGCCTTGAGGGTAGTAGTGATCTGAGAACGGTAAAACATCACCAACTTCAAAAAATGGTTGTAATTCTTGAAGTGCTGGGTCTGTTTGTTCAGCACCATCAACCGCTGCGAACATACGCTGTGTTTCTAAATAAAATTCGACATTTTCCGGCTGTAGTAAGAACTCAACAAATTGTTGTGCTTCTTCTGGATGGTCTGAATCATCTGCTATCGCAATGGCTACATCAACACCTGATACAATGCTATTATGACCATTTGTCGCTGGCATCGGGAATACACCTACTTCTAATTCTGGATTCGCTTCCAAAATCGGACCTAATGCCCAAACACCTTGTAAGTACATTGCTGCTTCACCATTAGCAAAGGCTGTATTACCCATATTGTAATCTGATCCAAAGACATCGTTTTCAGCATATGGAAGAAGCGTTAATAGCTTTTCAGCAATTTCACCATATACGTCAGTAAAAGATGTGTTTCCTGCCTCTAATTCGTCAAAGAATTCCATCCCGTGTGTATTTGATGCAATTGTATTAAGTGGTGGTAAAATCGTCCAAGCTTCACCGTATGTTGACATTAACGGATTCACACCTGCCGCTTGAATTTCATCTAGCAAACTAATAAATTCATCCCATGTCGTTGGAATTTCTAGACCTAAATCATTAAAAATAGTTTTATTGTAAATAACACCATTTGCATTTACTGAATGAGGGAACGCATACAACTCATCCGTGCGGCTTAAGCGTTTTAACATGTCTTCATATTCATCTGTTACTGTGTCAAGAAGCGGGTCACCAGATAAGTCTTTCAACACGCCAGCGCGAGCTACTTCACCAAATGTAACACCACCGTTAATTGTTAAAACATCTGGAATATCATTTTGAGACAATCGCGAGAATAAAACCGTATCAGCATCCGGTGAATTATTTTGAACAACTTTAATGTTTGGATTCTCTGCTTCAAATTTTTCTATCAACGCATCAAATTCTCTTACTGCTTCACTCTTAAATTGAAAGAACTCCAATTCAACCTGATCACCTGACGTACCATTTGATGCCTCATTATCTGTTGTGTCATCCCCACCACATGCAGCTAATACTAGTAAAGCAAGTAACAATACGATGACACCTTTTATCATTTTATTCATTTTCCTAACCTCCTGTTTTTTTGTAAGCGTTATCAACTATAACCTAAAAAATAAACCGTCTTTCTTTCTGTTGAGGATACGCCTCCTTTTAAAAGTGTAAGTTTGCATTAACTTTATGACTACATAATATCACCCGCGAAAATGTATGTCAATCGTTTTCATACGTTTTTTTATATTTTTAAACACTTAAAACTACCAAAAATACACATAATGTGCGATTTAACATCGCAAACCTTGTCACTTTGCACAAATTGGAAACGCTTTAACTGAAAATATTATGAAAACCTTTAACATATGATATACTAATGTCATAAACTACAACTATCACACAAATGAGGAATGCCCTATGGTCAGTATTAAAGATGTTGCTAAACATGCAGGAGTCTCCGTTACCACCGTATCACGCGTAATGAATAATCGTGGATACATTGGGGAGGCAACACGCAAGAAAGTGGAAGAGGCAATAAAGGCACTCAATTATTCTCCTAATCAAATTGCGCGATCCCTCTTATCTAATGAGTCGCATTTAATAGGATTAATTGTTCCCGAAATCCGTCATCCATTCTTTAGTGAAATCGTTCACTGGATTGAACATTATGCCAGCCAAAACAATTTCAAAATCATTATTTGTAACTCCGTTAACGATAAAGAAAAAGAATCTGGGTATTTACAAATGTTGAAAGAGCACCGGGCTGATGGTGTCATTATGTGCTCACATACGTTAGACATAGAAGTATATAAAAGCTTAACGATGCCCATCGTAACCTTTGATCGTATTATTTCATCTAAAATCCCCTACGTTGCAAGTGATAATTACCATGGCGGAGAGCTCGCTACACAACACCTAATTAAAAGAGGCTGTCGCAAGTTATTACACATTGCCGGCCCTCTAGATTTTGAGATGCTTTCCAATCGTCGATTCGATGCTTTTCAGATGACATGTTCTCGAAACAGCATAATGTGGGATGTTATTGAAGGAGCAAATGTTGATTTCACATTTGAGGATAATTATCGTTTCATTGAAGATAATTTAGCTGATATAATCAGAGATTTTGATGGTGTATTTTGCAGTAATGACATAATGGCTTATGCACTGTCAGTCTATGCATTTAGACACGGCATCACTGTGCCGGATGATTTAAAAATTATCGGGTATGATTACAATAGTTTTATACGGACATTACAGACGCCAAAATTAACAACAATTAAACAGCCGATTGAACAACTGTCAAAACAATTGGTTAAATCACTTATTAAACAAATGAAACATAACGATCAGCCCCTAACAGAACGAGCAATCTTTGATGTAGAGCTAATTAAAGGTGAAACAACTTAAACAATGATTCTATTAAAAAGCCCCTCACCGTCATAACCTTGACTAGTGAAGGGCTTTTATCATAATTTAAATATGATCCTGTTAAAACTTAATTGTAACCTCAAATGACGTCCCACATTTTGGACAACTTGTTTTATGTTTTCCACGTTTTCTCGGCAATCTCAATGTTACACCGCAAGCAGGACATTCACGATAACGTTTAGATGGTAAATCATTTAATCGTTGAAACATTTGCCTCACCGTTTGCTTCACTCGATTTATTACACTCAAGTAGACAGCGTTTTCTCGTTGCCTTACACTAATATTCTTTGAAAACATCCGAAAGACAGCTAGGGTAATAACAATGGTCATTGCTCCAGTCATTAAAGCCGGCATAAACCAACGACTTAAAAAAAGCAACACAAAATATAGCACCAACATACCAATATAAAGCTGATCAAGACCATAACGTCCAATCATAAATTGTTTAAACTTCTCCTTCACACCATAACCTCCATTTAATAACCACACAAAAAAACATCTATTCCAACAATTCTATCATATCAAATCTATTGAACTATTGGCTAGCTGTTAACGCATTGTTTTGACTCTATCATTATCGGGTACTTAAAATTATTGAAGCAATTAAAGAAACTTAATCTTGAAAGGAGAAATACAATGATTCGCTTTGAACATGTAAAAAAGACATTTAACGATGGCACAGTGGCCATCAAGGATAGTAGCTTTGACATAAAAGCAGGTGAGTTCTTCGTTATTATCGGACCAAGCGGCTGCGGTAAGACGACCACACTTAAAACAATCAATCGACTCATTCCAATTTCTGATGGGACTATTTTTATTCAAGATAAAAAAATTAGCGCCTACGATATTAATAAATTGCGTTGGAATATCGGTTATGTTCTTCAACAAATTGCGCTTTTCCCTCACCTAACCATCGAAGAAAATATTGCGATTGTGCCTGAACTAAAAAAGTGGTCCAAAGCCGCTATTATGCACCGGGTGACAGAGCTATTAAACATGGTCGGATTAGAAGCTGAAAAGTATCGTAAACGCTACCCGCATGAGTTATCAGGTGGCGAACAACAACGCGTCGGGGTAGTGCGTGCGCTAGCAGCAGACCCTGATATCATACTAATGGATGAACCATTTAGCGCACTGGACCCTATTAGTCGTGAAAAATTACAAACTGACATCCAAGACTTGCAGAAGAAAATTAAAAAAACAATCGTATTCGTTACCCACGATATCCGTGAGGCAGTAAAACTAGCTGATCGCATTTGCTTAATGAAAGAAGGGAATATCGTTCAAGTAGGTACACCTGAAGAAATCATTCATAAACCAGCTAACGATTTCGTTCGTACCTTTACCAAAAGTGTGCAACGCAATAACACCTTTGATTTAAAAAGACTAATAATTGAAGATATTAAAAATGATGCACCACACGTTGCTATTAGCACATCTACTTTTGAATTATTAAGACGGTTCAAAACAACAGACCAACTCATTATCACAGAGAACGATAAAGTGATCGGCACTCTAACAAAAGATATGTTTATCGATGCTTTTATCGATCATTACGAGAAAGGGGTGGTCTAAGATGACACTTTTTATTGAAACATTATCTCAGCGTCAAGACCAGTTAATTAGCGCTTTAATTGAACATATCCAGCTATCATTTATCGCCCTATTTTTCGCTGTACTTATCTCTATTCCTCTTGGCATTTATTTAACACGCAAACAGTCCCTAGCTGAGACGATCATTGGTATAACAGCTGTTTTACAAACCATACCATCTTTAGCCTTACTCGGGCTATTTATTCCTTTGTTCGGAATTGGTAAAGTACCTGCCGTTATCGCTTTAACCATTTACGCTTTATTACCTATCATAAGAAACACCTTTACTGGAATTAAAGAGGTGGATGACTCACTTATTGAAGCAGCAACAGCTATGGGGATGAATTCCATAAAAAGACTCGTAAAAGTGGAAATCCCCCTTGCTATGCCCGTTATTATGGCTGGTATAAGAACAGCTATGGTCCTCATTGTTGGTACAGCCACACTTGCCGCATTAATTGGCGCAGGTGGTTTAGGAGATATTATTTTACTGGGTATTGACCGTAACAATACGTCACTCATTTTTATTGGTGCAATACCCGCTGCTTTATTAGCTATTTTATTTGATTTCATCTTAAGAAAACTAGAAAAAGTGAATTACAAATACTCTATCACAGCCATTGTGGCGATTCTTGTTTTAACACTAGGTTTAACACTAGCCCCATCTTTTCTTAGTCAAGAAGATGAGACCATCATAATCGGTGGTAAGCTTGGTGCTGAACCTGAGATTCTTGTTGAAATGTATAAGGCATTAATTGAAGAAGAATTAGATGTAACAGTGCGTACGCGCTCTGGTTTAGGTGGAACCACCTTTGTCTTTAATGCCTTAGATAGTGGAGAAATTGACTTATACCCTGAGTTTACGGGAACAGTTCTTGGTGAGTTAATCAGAGAACAAGCTGAAACAAACTCGGCTGAAGCCGTCTATGCCCAAGCAAGATCTGGTATTATGCGCGATTACAACATGGCACTTTTAGAACCAATGGCATTTAATAACACCTATGCTCTAGCTGTTACAGAAACACTTGCTGAAACTTACAATCTTGAAACGATTTCTGATTTGGAGCGAGCCGTTGACGATATTAAAGCAGGTTTCACTTTAGAATTTTCTGATAGAGAAGATGGCTATTTAGGTATTCAATCGCTATACAATCTTACCTTCTCATCGCTGCAGACAATGGAACCTAGTTTGCGTTATCAAGCGATTGAATCTGGGGATATTAACCTGATTGATGCCTACTCAACAGACCCTGAATTAGAACGCTATAATTTAGTCGTTTTAGAAGATGATTTAGAGTTATTCCCACCATATCAGGGGGCACCATTATTGCGACAAGAGACGTTAGACAATTATCCACAACTTGAAGCTATTTTAAATCAATTAAGTGGTCGCATCACCTCTGATGAAATGCGTGAAATGAATTATCGTGTAGGCGTTGAAAATGAAGAGGCAGCTATCGTTGCAAAAGAGTACTTGACCGAACAAGGATTAATTAATTAATTAACCCTTTTACGTAAAAGCAGCACACACTCCTTTTATTATTCAAAAAAAGATGAGGTTGACTAACTGTCAGCCTCATCTTTTCTATTCGTTTAATTGTTTTAATACTTTGTGTATAAAAACTTCTACAAGCTCAGGATCAAATTGTGTGCCTTTATGTTGGTTTAACTCATTCATAGCCATTTCTTTAGAAACAGCGACTGAATAAGGGCGTTCTTTTGTCATCGCATCGTACGTATCACAGATGGCTAAAATACGACTAAGATAAGGGATTTCTTCCCCTTTAAGTTGTCTCGGGTAACCCGTGCCATCAAAAAACTCATGGTGGGCAAGCACTATATCTGCTATACTTTTAAATTCTTGTGATGCTTGCAAAATACGAAAACCCATTTCCGGATGTTGTTTCATTTCACGTTTCTCTTTTGTGTCCAATCTCGTTGTTTTATCTAAAATCGTATGATCAACAGCTACTTTTCCGATGTCATGCAGTAGCCCTGCTGTTTTTAATCGATAAATGTCCGTTTGATTTAGATCGAGCACTTTACCAAACTGTTCTGCTAGAAAACTTACACGCTCACCGTGCTCTTTCTCTCGCGGCTTTTTCTCATGTAGCACAGCCAAAATACCACCAATAATGTCTTTTCGCCCACTCGATTTTGTATATAATTTATTCTGATACATTCGGTCCTCAGCTAAGTGAATCAATTTCAACAGTGTCTGATCTTCTTTTCGTTTATAGCTAAAACCAAACGCAATAGATAATTGAATATCTTTTACTTTTACCTGTTTTGCTTTCTCTTTGAGGTTTTGCACAAATGACTTCATTAAATCTTCTGATGTTTCTGTCATAATAATAACAAACTCATCTCCTCCAATTCGCGATAAGTACATCGTCTCGTCCAATTGAGCTTTAGTGATCTCTACCGCACGCTTAATTAATTCATCACCAAAATCATGACCAAATGCGCCATTCATCATTTTCAGGCCATTAATATCCAAAAAAATCACACCGAAATGTTCTGTTAGCTCATTGTTTAACCTTTCGATAAGTTGCTCATAGTAGTGACGGTTATAAACACCTGTTAACGCATCGTGCTCACTCATGTATTGAATTTTTTTCTGGTAGGTGACCAGTTCTGTTTCGTCAATAACAGCCAGATGAATCACGGTTTCATTTGACCGTGAAAGTTTTTGAAGAAATTTAATATTCTTTACCGGTTCTGTTCGCGTTTGAAACGAAAAAGAGGTCGCTAAATGATCGCTATTTAATTGTTGAAAGAAGCTATAAAATCGTTCTTGGTCTTTTTCTGAAATGAAATGCTGTAACTCGGATTGATATGGTATGAGCGAGCGAAATATATGATGACTATAATGATTAGCTTTTTCAATGATACCCGCTCTATTCACTATCAAAAAACCGACAGGTGCATCCATAAACAAGCGCTCATATTCCTGTTTAGTTTCCCAAAGTACTTGATTTATGTCTCTTAATTCATCATTCTGATGGTGTAATTCTATACGGTAACTTTTTAGCACTTCAACGAGTGTGTCCTTTGCCTTTTTAAAATCACTATTAGTATGAACAATCGTGAAAATACGTTCTATTAACTTCTCTAACTCACTCATCACATCAGTTCCCTTCACCAATCATTTTATTCTTAACATGTTTCCGAACACCTACAAGAACATACCCTATGTCCAGTTATTAGCTTTAGGTTTCCCCTATCTACTTGCGTATTTTCTACTCAAATTCCATAAAGCGCATGATTGATAACGATGCATCTGATTCTACTAATAACCTTTTATACTTATTGACTTGAGAGATGTAACAAATCAGTGATATAACCTTGAGTTATTTCGGTAAAAAATACAAGAAAAATCCAAAATCATTACGTTAACACCGTAGGGTATGTGACATTTTAACCTATTATACCCTCTTTAACTTGAGTCAATTATACTGTATTTATTGTTAAAATACAATTTATTGTAGTAATCGTTAAAATAAATAGGTTTATATACCTATCTCATTGAAAGTAATAAAGTCGTTTCATTTCGTTAGATACGCTTATGGCATATAAAGCATTTATACTCAGTCTCTTGTATTTCCTCAACATGCAAAAAGTGCTACAATGAAAGTGCTTTACTTGAAAAATCAAGATACACCTCGAGGTGATTACCATTGCAGAAGTATAAACGGACATATTATATTTTTTCTTTATTACTAATCGTTAATATTATTGGCACAATCGGGTATTTAACTTTACTAGATATCCCCTTTATTGATGCTCTCTATATGACTGTTATCACTATTTCCACTGTTGGTTTTGGAGAGGTTGTTCCTCTAACATTTTCAGCTAAAATATTTACTATTCTCTTAATCTTTTTAAGTTTGGGAATTATAGGTTATGCAGGGACATCGTTGGTACATTTCTTTTTTGAAGGAAAAATGCGAGAGGCATGGAGGGAACGTAAAATGCGTGATCAACTAAGTCAATTGAAAGACCATATGATTGTTTGTGGGGCTGGAGAAACAGGTAGGCATGTTATTGAATCATTAAAACAAGAAAATATTGCATTTGTTGTTATCGAACAGGATGAAGTAAAGGTTGAAGCTTTGAAGCGCAATAAAGTGATAGCTTTTTTGGATGATGCGACAACAGATGAAGCACTAGAAAAAGCCGGGATTTTAAAAGCTAAAGGTTTAATAGCAACTCTTTCAACGGACGCAAGTAATTTATACACTGTTTTAACAGCCCGAGAAATGAATCAGCAACTGATGATCGTCGCAAGAGCCATTAACAATAATTCTCATGATAAATTAATTCGCGCAGGTGCAAATAAGACCGTTTCTCCGAATGAAATTGGTGGGCATCGAATGGCTTCCATGTTATTAAAGCCGTCTGTCGTAGCTTTTTTAGATACCATTACCCATTCAGGTAACATTGACCTTAATTTAAATCAGGTCGTGATTAATCCTAAATCACAGTTATGTAATAAAACGTTGATGGAGGCTAATATACCTGAAAAAACAGATTTAATTATTATCGCGATTAAAAATCCACAAGATGAAGATATTATTTTTAACCCTATGAAAGATTATCGATTAAAACCTTATCAAACGCTTATTGTACTTGGCGAAGATAAAGATTTATTCAAATTAAAACAATTAGCGGAACGCTAAGTCTGCTTCATCGCATACCAAAAAAGACCGAAAGTATTAAGTAACTTTTGGTCTTTTTTAAACTATGTTGCTATAAGCTAGATACATTGGGCGAAGGTGACATTTTAATCTTTTATTTTTATAAACACTATCTCTTGAACATATAGCCGCGCTTTTTGAACGTTAAACCTTAGGTTATACGCACCTTCCTCTAGTATCACTTTTGGTAGCTTTTGAGTAACTTTCTCTTCTTATGTATCGCTAGCTTGAACAGTTCCGATTACTATATCATTTAAATGAACTGTCACAGCCTACTGACTTAAATCTTCTCCTATTGATGTATAAGCAATGTACGGCCGATAAACACCTGAATTGGCTACTGTGTAAGTTAAGGACTGGCGTGACATTTTCTTTCGTTAATATATTCGTTCCATTAGAGGGTAAAACGAGTGGACAGAAGGCGAAAATAATAGAAGCAGAGGTTATTGCCCTGGTTGACTATGCCGTTAAACAGCATAAACCACTTGCCATCGAAAGATTGGATACAACGGCGGTCCAAAGCGTCGCGTCCTTATGGAAACAAGAAAGCCAATCGGAAAATGGGTGCATTTGCTTATCAAAAGATGATCCTAGCGATCAAGTCAAGAACCGAAAAAATGGGGGTTGCTGTCTACGTTGTTAATCCCACTTATACCAGTCAAATTGGCAAGATGAAATATATGAAGCGACTCGGTGTGTCCATTCACATGGCAGCGTTTGATGATTATTTTTTAATAATACAGCACCTTCAGCAGCCACCTTTCGACTAAATGCACTAAAACCTTCAATTGGGACGCCTATCTTACTTATCATTCATCTTCACTCCTAACTTTCTCTACTTTCCACCACCTTAACAGAATGCTTAATGTATAAAAACATGATAAACACGATGGAAAATAAAGTAAAACAAGAAGGTAACTCATATGAGTTACCTTCTTGTTAACTATTACTTATCCTGTTTCTTTTTAGTTGCTTGATAAAATTTATTTCCACCAGAGAGATTTGAAACATCCTTAAATCCGTAATTAATCAAAATGTTTTGTACCGCATTCCCAGTCGTACCACTATTACAATAAGTCACTGTAGGTAAGTTCTTATCTAACTCATTAAGTCTCGCACGAACAATCGCATGTGGCATACTTATGGCACCATCTACACAGTTTACTATATGTTGTTTCTCTGCCCTTGCATCAATTATTTGTAACGGTTGATTGTCAGCCTGCATTTTTCTAACATCTTCACTCGTTTTTAATGCGCGGTTATTCGTCATAGCATTATCAAGTATCATACCACTATAGTGTATAGGATCTTTCGTTGTCGAAAACGGCGGTGCATATGCAAGATCTAAATGGAACAATTCATCAACTGTCGCACCATAAGTAATTAACGTACTAAATACATCAATGCGTTTATCTACGCCCGCTTGTCCTACAATTTGTACACCTAGTAATTTTTTCGACTCACGATCAGCGATGGCCTTTATATTCATCTCTGTCCCATTAAAGTATGCCGGTTTATCGGGTTTAATATTGTGAGAAATTTCAACATCATAGCCTGCATCTCGCGCTTCTATTTCAGACAAACCTGTATTAGCAATCGCAAATTCAAATAACTTATAAATACTTGTTCCAAGTATGCCTTTAAACTCTAACGAGCCACCCGATAATTGATCTCCGGCAATACGACCCGTTTTATTCGCAGTAGAACCAAGCGGACGATAAACAGGTTGATTTGTTTGTCGTTGGAACGTTTCAATACAGTCACCACAACTGTAAATATTTTTAATATTTGTTTCCATTCGCTCATTTACTTTAATCGCACCCGTCTGACCAATCTCAATACCAATCGCTTTAGCGAGCGTCACATTTGGCTTCACACCAGTAGCTAAAATGACAAGATCAGCTGGAATCGTTTCTCCTTCATCAATCAAGACGTAATCAGCTCGAATGGTTTGAACTGTTTTACTCGTTCTCACGTCAATACCTTTTTTCGCAAGTTTATCTTCTAAATAATCCGCCATGTCAGGATCAAGATTTGAGGTGATGTGGGGCTTCATTTCAACAATAACCACATCAATATCACGCTCGATTAAGTTCTCAAGCATCTCAAATCCAATGAAGCCTGTGCCAACAACGACCGCTTTTTTCGGTTGATGTTCATCGATATAACCTTTAATTCGGCGCGCATCTTGAACGGTACGTAATGAATGGACATGCGGCAAATCAACACCGTCAATCGGTGGCACAATGCTTTTTGCTCCGGTTGCAATAACAAGTTTATCGTAGGAATCGGTAAACGTTTCGTCTGTCTGCAAGTTTTTCACATACACTTGTTGGTTGTCATGATCTATTTTTGTTACTAAATGCGCGGTATGAATATCAATGTTGTATTTCTTCTTAAAGAAAGCTGGATCTCTTGGCGTCAACTCCTCAATCGATTCAACTTCATTCCCAATATAGTAAGGTAAGCCGCAACCAGAATAAGAAATATCGACATCCTTCTCATAAATCGTAATCTCTAAATCATCTTGGTTCCTCCTTGCCTTTGCGGCCGCTGATGTTCCGGCAGCTACTGCGCCTATGACAATAAGTTTCATCTTGTCTGCCTCCTCAATTATATTTCAATTATTAAACATCTTTCTTTTCACACTGTTACCTTTCCCTACTTATTACTCAATTAACCTTATATAAGTGTATACTTATATACTAATCAATCCCCATAATAAATACAAGAAGTTTACATACTCTTAACAAAAAGACACTTAGGTTCACTAAGTGCCTTCAGTCTTACTCACAATCACTTGCTTCACAACACTCTTTTTCAAACTCTAACTCTATTGTAACGTGATCAATTTCATGATCATTGAGCCATGTTCTTACCCGCCTTTTTTCTTCAATTAATTCATCCGTTGCTAAGTCGTCGTTTACTTCTAAATGCAGCGATAGCATCGTTTTCTCACCGTCTAGTGACCAAAGGTGCAGATGATGTGTATGGACGTTGAGTTCTTTCTCAAGCGCCTGTTTAAGCTCGCTTTTTGATACACCTGACGGTGTTTTTTGCAAGAAAATCCCGACGATTTCCTTTAAGTTACCGACGACATTATATAAAATATAAAACGTCAAACCGAGTGACAATAGCGGATCAATAATAGGCCAGTCAACAAACATTAATACGATACTCGCTACCAAGACAACAATCCACCCTAAAACATCCTCCATTAAGTGCCAGGTGACAACTTTTTCATTCATTGAATGCCCTTTTTTAAGCCGTAATACCGCCAAACCATTGATAAAAATACCTAGAAGTGATAACACTAACATGCCACTTGCTTCAACGGGTTCAGGATTTAAGAGTCTTGGTATGACATGGTATAAAATAATTGTTGACCCGATAATCAATACCATACTATTAATAAAAGCCGCTAACAAAGAAAAGCGTGCATAGCCAAATGTAAACGTATCATCTGGTTTTTTGCCTGATACTTTTTCCAGAAACCACGCGATGCCTAAAGATAGAGAATCTCCTAAGTCATGCAGGGCGTCGGCTAAAATGGCCATACTGTTTGTCATTAATCCTCCGATGATTTCAATAATCGTAAAACTGAGATTGAGGAAAAACGCGATTTTAATATTACCTGTCTCGTGACCATGATTGTGATGATGGTGTTGATGTCCCATAACTCCTCTTCCTTTCTTTTCATAACACTTTAACCTGAATATATATCAGTTTTAGGCAATGTATCAAAACATATCGTTAAAGACCATGTCGATAACCAACTAACCGAATACCATGCGGGTCGCCCGAGATGCTAATTCACCACGTCACTAAAGTAACGTGTTCTCTTAGCTGGCAACCCGTATAGAAGGTATTATCTATTTCAACGAGTAAGTAATGACTCGCATAATCAGCGAGTCGTTCACCTGGTTTTGTTTCTGGTAAATAAAGCTGTGGGTGGTCACCAAAGCTTGATAAGCCAATATGTATCATACTTTTCACCCTCTTACTGATAACATCAACATTCAAACAATCATTTGATTAATTACATTCTAATACACATTTGAATGTCCGTCAATCTTATTTTATCGTTTTAGAGCGAGAAGACAGCTTCCTCAAGTGCGTTAGCACTAGGTGGGTGATGAATCGCTTGTTTTGAATATTTTCGAAGTGGCAAACGTATATTCCACACGGTGCAATTAAAACGTTAACAATGATCGACACAAAACAAAGAGAGGGTGGGTATCATGAGCATGAAGGTCATTTTTTTCAAATTCCTTATATAAGCATAATATCCACCCTGATTTTGTTATGTCCATGGATCACACCCTCTGGGTGTTTAATCAAGCTAAACATTTTCGCTATCAAGCGGAGGGCCGTGAGCTTAGGGGATTGAGAGAGAAAAGTCCCGTTTCCATCCATCAACGGTTAAAGCAACGTTACGGATTAAATGATTATACAGAACGATTTGACCAAAGCAAGTTGTGTTCCTTGGACACACTATTTCCTCAAGAGGCTTTAACAGAGGTTGAGAAAATAGGTTTGCGGCGGTTGGAAAGTAGAAAAACCTATGCTTAGTTGAAGGAGCATGGGTCCCCTTTAGGGTGTCCTTACGGAATCCCCTTCCTCAAACATTCGTAAGAATGTTAGGTGGGGTAGTTCAATTCCACTCATCTTTTCCCATCAAAAAGCACGTAAAAATCTGTACGGGTCTTTACGCGCTTACCTCTAAAGTTATTCACTTACCCAACTCGCTTTACCACTCTGACTACACGTGACTTTTTGATATGGATACTGTTTTGTTGTGAATTTAAATGAAGCAAAATCAAAGTGCGAACCAGGAACAAAAATAAAAGTCACTGATTGTTTACCATACACTCGATCTAGTTCAAAAACTTTTTCAGTTAGCGTACCTGTCTCAGTAAATTCGATTAACTGATTGTTTTCTGTCGTGCCATCATAAAAGCGCACGTGAATCGTATTTTTATCCACCAGTGAGTGACCATAGATCACTAATAAGGATTGACTGTTATAAATCAGCCAATCGTACGGAATTTCTACTGGTTCAAAATTTTCTTATGTGACTTTTGTGGTATGTAATGGTTTTTTTTGAAACAACCAATCGCGATTGAATAATATTGTCGGGTTCATTGTCATACGTTATCACCTTTACTCTATCAGAAAACGTTCATATCAAAAACCAAACAAAGTAGAGTAAAAACACCATGTTTTAATGACGTTAAAAACGCAACCAGACCAAGGCCTCGTTGCGCTCAGTAACTCACGATGGCAGTTGTTCGATTACATGCGGTGGATGGTGTGGTGGAGCATAAAGGGTATAGAGCTTAAGCGGGGCGTTATTTAAATTCTTAATGTAATGCGCATATCCCTTCGGGATCAGTAAAACGTCATCTTCTTCTAGGATCCATTGCTGATTTAGCTGTTGCTCATTTGGACCAACGATTGCCCAAGCCTGGCCCTGTTCCACTCGAATAAACTGATCTTCTGCATCATGTCTTTCTAACGGAATGTCACCCATTGGCGGAATGCTCATAACGACGAGCTGTAACTCATCTCCTGTCCAGATTACTCTCCGGTAAGCATTGTTCTGTTGGGTGAGCGTGTCAATATTCGTCACATAAGGGACGCTATTTTGTCGGGGTAAGCGATTAAACGGGTACATAAAAGACCTCCTCTTTTTCTCTTGCTACCTCTAACGTATGCGCCCATAAGGTAAGCTGTGCTTAACTTCAAGCGAAAAAAAAAGACAGATCACCTTTGACGGCTGACCTGCCTAAGAAAAGAGTATTATTTGAGATGATCAACAGCTGCTCGTTCAATTGGTAACCCCTGTTTATAACGCGTCATAAACTGTTCAAATCCTAAAACATCGTCTCGATCTGGATAAATCGTATCTGCTTCTGCTTTATTAAAGACGTGTGTATTAAGGAAGTTACCCAACGTTTGCTCTTCGCTTTTTTGAAGCATAAAGGATGCAAGTACCGCAATCCCCCAAGCCCCACCTTCACCGGCTGTTTCCATCACGGATACAGGCGTATTTAAAGCCGCCGCCATAATGGACTGGCCAACGCCTTTTGTTTTAAATAAACCACCATGACCAAGCATCTCATCAAGCGCGACTTGTTCCTCTTTTAGTAAGAGGTCCATGCCAATCTTCATTGCCCCAAGTGCTGAATAGAGGTGGGTACGCATAAAGTTACTTAAGTTAAACTTAGCGTCGGTGCCTCGGACAAAGAGTGGTCTTCCTTCTTCAAAGTGCGTCATATGTTCACCCGATAAGTAGCCGTAACTCAGTAGACCACCACCGTCTTTTTCACCTAACAGCGCTGTCTCATATAGCGTTTGATATAAAGCATCCATATCAACAGGCATCCCCATTGTTTCTTGGAATTCTTTAAACAAGTTGACCCAAGCATTTAAGTCAGACGTACAGTTATTTGAGTGGGCCATCGCCACGAGATTTCCGGTTGGTGTGGTGACTAAATCAATTTCAGTATAGACTTTTGATAATTCTTTTTCCAACACGACCATCGCAAAGACAGACGTACCTGCTGAGACGTTACCTGTTCTCACCTTGACACTGTTTGTCGCAACCATGCCCGTACCAGCATCACCTTCTGGTGGACAAAGTAATGAGCCGCTTTTCAAGTCACCCGATGGATCAAGTAATAAACAACCAGCTTCTGTTAACCCCCCTGCTGATTCACCTGCCACTTTTACTTCAGGTAAAATCGCGCGTAAATCGATCACTACACCTCTATCGCTCGCAAGCTTTTCAAATGTATCCACCATTTTTTGTTGGTATGACTTTGTTTCTAAATCGATTGGGAAAACACCTGACGCCTCACCAACACCTAAAATCTTTTCACCGGTTAACTTCTCATGCACATAACCCGCTAACGTCGTTAACGTATGAATATCTTTCACGTGTGATTCCCCGTTTAAGATTGCTTGATATAAATGCGCAATCGTCCAGCGCTGTGGAATTTGATAGTTAAACGCTTCCGTTAACGAGCTGGCTGCTTCTTCTTGACGATTATTTCGCCACGTCCGAAACGGTACTAACCAGTTACTTTCTTTATCTAGCGCAATATAGCCGTGCATCATCGCACTGAATCCTAACGCACCAATTTTTTTAAGCGTGACACCATACTGATTTTGAACATCTTCTTTCAACTTCAGATACGCTTGTTTAAGCCCTTCCCAAATCGCTTGTTCACTATATGTCCAGTAACCCTCTACCAATTGATTTTCCCAATCGAATGCCCCACTGGCAATCGGCTGGTTATTCTCCGCAATGAGTACCGCTTTAATACGCGTAGATCCGAGCTCAATCCCTAAGACTGTTTGGCCTTGTTCAATCATTTGTTTCATATCATGCATCATAAACCCTCCATTGACTTAATCATTTTAGACTTAAAAGATAACGTTTACATAAATACATCTTTTCTTATAAGTTGACCTTATGATTCTCTTATTAAATCATACCATGATTAACTTGTAAGTCCAAGTTAAAATTATAAAAGACATATACTTTTTAAAATCAATTGCTTATAAAATAAGGATTTATCATTAAGTTATTGTTAAAATAAAATTAAAATAATAAATAAATTAAAAGGTACGTACAAAAATCAATAAAATTAAAAGTCCCATATTTTAAATACAACTTTTACTCCATCAAAAAAAAGAGAGGCAGACCTCTCTTTATGATGCGATCAACAATTGATTGACCGCTTGATAAATTCTATGGGCAATATAGGGGTTATTCATCGTATAAAGGTGAATACCATCTGCCCCTTGAGTAATCAAATCAACAATCTGATCAATCGCATAAGCAATCCCCGCATCACGCATCGCTTCTGGATGATGTTCATAACGCTCCATCATTTTCAGGAATTTTTTCGGTACGTTAACCCCACACATTTTAACCATTTTTTCGATTTGGCGTTTATTCACAACTGGCATAATGCCCGCTTGAATCGGTACATCGATGCCAACCAGTTCGGTGCGTTCCTTGAAAGTATAGAAGTAATCATTATCAAAAAACAATTGCGAAATCAGTTGGTCACACCCACTATCAACCTTTCTTTTTAAATGCCGGACATCATCAAGTATAGACACAGATTCAATATGGCCTTCTGGATAACAGGCGCCAATGATGTTAAAGTCACCTTCTGATTTAATATATTCGATGAGATCACTCGCATAATGAAAATCTTTTTTCTCTTTGTGCTCTGTGATGTCATCTCCACGTAAAGCAAGAATATTATCAATCCCTAATTGTTTAAAACGGGTGAGCAAGTCTTGCACGTCTCTTTTTGTGAATTGACTAGAAGGTAAGTGCGCCACACTTTCCACGCCATACGTGTGTTTTACCGTTGAGGCAATATCTAATGTGCGCTGGTTATTCTTTGTGCCAAGGGCGCCGAAGGTGACACTAATGAAGTCTGGTGCCAGTTCTTTTAACGCATTGACCGTTTGATAAATAGCCGCTAAATTTTCCGTCTGTTTAGGCGGAAAAATTTCAAAAGATAACACCTTTTTACGTTGAAATAGTTCAGACGTTTTCATAAACAATCGTCTCTCTTACAAATTGGATCGCATTTACTAAATGTTTAAGACTCTGATCAACTTCTTTTTCTCCTCGTGTTTTTAAACCGCAATCCGGATTAATCCAAATATTTTCAATCGGCAAAACAGACAGAATGTATTCGATGGTTGTTTTTAGCTCAGGTACTGACGGGATACGCGGTGAGTGGATATCATACACACCTGGTCCGACTGCCATCTTAAAATCAACGGCTTTAAGTGTTTGAAGTAGCTCTAAGTTCGAACGCGAAGACTCAAAGGTGATGACATCTGCATCCATCGCATCTATATCGTGAATAATATCTGTAAATTCGCTATAGCACATATGAGTATGAATTTGTGTCTCTGGCTTTACTTTCGCATGTGTCAATCTAAAGAGCGGGATAGCCCAGTCTAAGTAATTGGTATGCCAATCCGATTGTCTTAGCGGTAATTTTTCACGTAACGCCGCTTCATCGATTTGAATAATACCGATACCGGCTTCTTCTAAATCTAATACTTCCTCACGAATAGCTAAGGCGATTTGAGCGACTGTCGCTTTAACCGGTAAGTCCTCACGCGGAAATGACCAATTAAAAATCGTGATTGGGCCGGTCAACATGCCTTTAACCGGAAGCTTAGTAAGACTTTGGGCATACGTCGCATAATCGACAGTCATCGGTGCACGTCTTGACACATCGCCCCATACAATCGGTGGTTTCACACAACGCGTGCCGTAAGACTGTACCCACGCATGTGAAGTGAAAATAAAGCCGTTCAGTTGCTCCCCAAAGTACTCGACCATATCATTGCGTTCATATTCTCCGTGTACCAACACATCGAGTCCTAGCGCTTCTTGCCATTTGATACACGCCTTTACTTTATCTTTATTAAAGCAGTGATAAGCGTCGGCTGTTTTTTCTCCTGCCTTAAAGTCACGTCGATTGTCTTTCACATCAGCTGTTTGCGGAAACGACCCGATTGTCGTTGTTGGGAGAAGAGGTAACTTTAGACGTTCTTGTTGGCGTTTCTTTCGCTCATGCAGTGACGGCGAGCGCTTAAAATCTTGACTCGTTAAACGCGCCACACGTTCTCTTACATGTTGGTCAACTTCTGTTCGCGCGTTTTCAAATAATTGTTGATTATTTATAAAACACTCATCAGCGGCAACATCCGTTACGTCTACTAACTGACTTAATTCATGTAATTCCGTAATCTTTTCTTCTGCAAAACTAAAATATCGCACATACTCAGCCGATAAATGTCTCTCGCTTTTCACTGTATACGGCACATGAAGTAGTGACGATGATGACGATAAGACGATTTCACCGACGTGTGGCTTGATTTGGTTAATGATGTCTAGTGATCGCTTATAATTGTTGCGCCAAATATTCTTCCCATTAACAAGACCTAAAAAGAGCACTTTTGATTGATCGAAACCATACGTTTTAATGAGTTCTATGTTGTAGACACCTTCAATCACGTCAAGACCGATCGCGTCAAACGGTAAAGTTTGCAGTGTTTGATACACATCACGTACATCACCGAAGTACGTTTGAAGCTGGACGTTGACGTGTTGTTTATGACGTAAGATTTCTTCATATAATTGAGTAAATAGCTTTTGGTCTTCTTCTGTTAAATCATAGACCAATGCGGGTTCATCGATTTGAATCCATTCTGTTCCTAATGTATCAAATTGATGCAACAGTTGTTGATAAGCTTTTATCAGCGGTTGAACAAATGCGTTCTTGTTTAATCCTTCCTGATAACTCGCCAATTGTAAGAAAGTAAACGGGCCAATGAGGACTGGTTTTGTTTCAATCCCAAGTACTTTTGCTTCCTTGTATTCATCGAACGGTTTAGTGCCGACGAGCTTTATCTCTTTAGGGTCTGATAACTCAGGTACGAGATAATGATAGTTCGTGTTAAACCATTTTTTCATTGGCAAGGCGTGGACATCCTTATCCCCTTGTTGATGACCTCTTGCCATCGCAAACATGACATCAAGCGGTGATAAGTTCAGTGCACGGTAACGATTTGGAATCGCATTTAACAGGATCGCAGTATCAAGGACTTGGTCGTAAAAAGAAAAGTCATTTGACGGGATATAATCGACCCTTGCGTCTCGCTCTTTCTCCCAGTGTTTTTGTCGTAAGTCCTTCCCTACTTGTTTTAGTTCCTCCTCGGTTTTCTCTTTTCTAAAATAAGCCTCGGTCTGAAATTTCAACTCACGGTTTGTACCAATACGCGGGTAACCAATAATCGCACTTTTCATATTAAAACGCCTCCTCTAATTAAGTTAACGTTACTATAGCACGGCCAAACCTTTGGTAAGTAATGGTTGTTTTTGATAGGACGTTATAGACTATACCTATAACAGAATATGTATCGATTATTTTAATCTTTTTCTTGGCTTTTTCAGATTAAATCGCTTACAATGATGGGCAGTCAGTAAAATATTTACTACATTAAGGAGTCGCTCATGTATACACTGTTACTCGTCATTATTTACATAGCTTTCATTAGTCTTGGTCTACCTGATTCGTTGCTTGGATCAGCTTGGCCCGTCATGCATCAATCGCTGGATGTGCCTATTTCTTATGCCGGTATGATTACGGTTGTCATTTCCATCGGAACGATTGTATCGAGTTTACTTTCAGACCGTCTAACAAAAAAATTCGGTACAGGTCTTGTGACCGTTTTGAGTGTCCTATTAACCGCCATTGCTTTATTTGGCTTTAGCTCTACCCAATCATTCAGCATGTTACTCATTTTTTCTATCCCTTACGGAATTGGTGCAGGCGCAGTTGATGCGGCACTCAACAACTATGTGGCACTTCATTATGCCTCACGGCATATGAACTGGCTTCATAGCTTTTGGGGTGTGGGTGCGTCGATTAGTCCATATATTATGAGTTATTTTTTAACTGGAGGGCGCGCGTACACAGAAGGTTATTTCTTTGTTTCCTTGATACAAATATTCGTCACCTTTACCTTACTAGTAAGCTTACCGCTATGGAAAAAGCCAAAGGGTGTGGCAACAGCCTCGACTGAGCATTACGAACCGATTACCCTTAAAGATACTTTAAAAATCAAAGGGGTCCTATTTGTCTTAATCACCTTTTTCGGTTACTGCGCAATCGAGAGTACTACTGGACTTTGGGCCAGCAGTTATTTAGTAGAATACCGGGGGTTACCGGCAGATATTGCTGCAAAATTTGCTTCGTTCTTTTTTATCGGGATTACTGGCGGCAGGTTTCTTGCGGGATTTATTTCTGATGTTGTTGGCGATAAGCATATGATCCGTTATGGATCGCTTATCATCTTGTTAGGTGTCGGCTTATTTATGTTTGATTACAGCTCTCACACAATGTATATGATAAGTTTAATTATTATTGGGCTAGGGTGTGCACCGATTTATCCATCAATCATTCACTCAACACCGGTGAACTTCCCTAAGCGCTATTCGCAAAGTATTATCGGTATTCAAATGGCAAGTGCTTACCTTGGGATAACCGTTATGCCACCACTTTTCGGATTCATCGTGAGTGTGTCAACTATCGGCTTCTTCCCTGTTTATTTACTTATCTTAACTGGGTTTATGTTAGTATTCTCTGAAAAACTTAACCAGAAGCTAAAACTTGCATCTTAATACATTTATAATCACAACACGTTTAATGCTAATGGCTGAGTGGAACATGTACAGTGACAGACAAAAAGGAGGAACGGTTCACATGACAGCCATTAATGTTTTGTTTCTTAACGCATCTTTAAAAGACAGTTCAGAACCGTCACACACACAAGGTTTATACGAGAAGGCACAAAAGCTTTATGAACAAGAAGGGGCACACACCGAAAGCGTGCGCCTGGCTGATTACGCCATTCATTACGGTGTCACAGGAGATGAAGGAGAAGGAGATGAGTGGCCAGAGCTATTAGAAAAAGTAAAGAAAGCTGATATTGTCTTAATCGGTACCCCGCTTTGGCTCGGCGAAAAAAGCAGTCTCTCCACACAAGCCATTGAACGGTTATACGGCACGAGCGGCGATACAAACGACAAGGGCCAAGCAATCTATTACAACAAAGTGGGGGGTGTTGTGATTACGGGTAATGAAGACGGGGCGAAACATGCCGCAGCTTCGATTATTTACGGGCTCAGTCATATCGGTTTTGTCATTCCACCAAACGTTGATGCTTACTGGGTCGGAGAAGCAGGACCAGGGCCATCTTATATGGATGGCGAGGCAAGTGAGAATGCCTTTACGAATAAACATATCGAAATGCTTGTTTATAATACCTTGTATTTTGCTAAACTGTTAAAAGATCACCCGATTCCCGCTAAGGGTAATACGTTGTAAGATGATCATTTAAAGAACAACAAAAAATAAGAGGGGCGTTAGTCAGTGAACTCCCCCCTTTTTTTGATTTTTCTGTCATTGTATTTAACCATTGATGACTATTGGCTTATTTTGTTGTGGCTGTATAGCCCGCCGTTTTGATGCTTTCGATTAACTGATCAGCGGTAACGACTGATTCGTCGTATTTCACTTTAGCTTCACCTTTTTTTAAGTTTACTTTGACTTTCTCTACACCCGCTTGATCTCTGAGGATTGACTCTACTTTACCTACACAGTGCATACAATTCATACCCGCTACTTCAAAGATTGTTTTTGTCATATTATTTCCCTCCTTACATTTAATGAGAGCTATTAAAAATACTCGCTTCTCTCACCCTATATCCATTGATATGATACGATAATCACTTGTGTCAAATCGTTACCCGTGATGCTGACATTGGCATTGACCTTTGACACAGTTACAAAGAACCGTATCATAGGCAATCGGTTCTTTTTGCTTCAGCTTTTCTTTTAATAAAGCAACATCATCATGACTCAGCATAGCCTCATCAATCAACACGCCAATCGTTTTACCAATATCTTTACTACAAATGTTATGGAAAAATTGATCCAATGTTTCATTGACAAGCGTATCTTCTTTAATATCCGTTGAGTAAAGAAACTTTCGTCCGTCTTTTTTAGTTTTTAAAGCACCTTTCTTAACAAGGCGACCGATTAATGTTTTAATCGTCGGTTCTTTCCACCCTCGTTTATCTGTTAAAACGTCAATAATGACGTGAGAAGGTACTTCTGTTTGCGCCCAGACAACGCGCATCACTTCCCATTCCGCATTGGTAATGTCTTTATCCATTTCAATTGCCATCGTGTCACCACTTTCGTTTACAAGTGTAATCATTAATTATAGTGTACAAGCAATTGCTCCTTCTGTCAAGATAGAAACACGCTCTCCAACGCTATGATAGGCGTTAAAGTGTACCATATCAGATTAAAACAGCTTTCCTTGCTGAAAATTGTTATAATGAATAAAAGCTATCAATTAAAACAATCGTTTGAAAGGATGACGCATATGATTAACCGACATACACACCCTGAAATCTTTCAAGGTCAGTTAAAACATCAACATTATTTCGAGGGCTGGTATTTAAAGCATACATCAACATCATCAAAAGAAAGCATTGCATTTATTCCCGGCGTCAGTTTAAATCCCGATAACAGCCATGCTTTTATTCAAGTCATCCAGTCTCATCCCGTAAGAACATATTATTTCACCTATCCTCTTGAGAGTTTTCATACGACGGATGTCCCTTTTTCTTTGACAATAGGTGATTCTTTCTTTAGTTTGACCGAAACACGCATTGATATAACTGATGGTAACCATCACTTTAAAGGGCAGTTATATTACGATAACTTAACACCGATTGACCGAACACTATTCACTCCTAATATTATGGGATTTTTCAGCTACATCCCAAAGATGGCGTGTAAGCACGGGGTGATGAGTATGCATCACCATGTAAATGGTACATTAACCGATGCGAGCGGACATACCCTAACATTTAAAGATGATTACGGCTATATTGAAAAAGACTGGGGGCACTCCTTCCCTGAAAAATATATTTGGTCACAAGCCAATCACTTCCCTAAAAAGCAAGCCAGCTTAATGGTCAGCGTTGCAACGATTCCGTTATTAAGAACGTCTTTTATCGGGCATTTATGTAATCTTCACATTGACGGAAAGGAATATCGCTTCGCGACTTACAACGGCAGTAAAATTACGAAGTTGAAAATCACCGACAAACATCTCTTCTTAATATTAACCAAAAAGCAATGGCGATTAGAAATAAACGCTTGGCTTGATGACGCGAAAGAATTAAAAGCACCACTCAATGGTGCCATGACCGATACCATTAAAGAGGGTTTAGGTGGAAAGCTTGACTTTAAACTCTATCATCATAATCAACTGATCCATGCAGATTCAAGTTTATATGCCGGTATAGAAGTTGTTAAAATGGCCAACATTAATGTTGATTAAAACGCCTAACATATCATCTCTTTCTTAACAAAAAATCTTGTAAGCCTTTGACAAACACTTTTGTTTCCTTCACGCCAAATATATTGTATTTTCTTTTGTTACTTTCTCTTTTCTACTAATTTAATTAGGAGGTGTTTTAATGAAGAAGATATTACCTACAGTCTTGATTTTGTTAGGAATGATTGTGTTGCTATCGTTAATGACCATTACTTATGCTGATATTGAACAAGCATCAAATCAAGTCACCGGCAATTTATCAACCTTACTTATTCTCATGTCACTTTACGCTTTTCTTTTTGGTATGTTAATGGAATATAGGGGACTATCCCGCGTCATTAAAGGCGACATCCGCCTTCAATCAACGTTACTCGTTGTGACATCAGTATTAATGGTCTTTGTCTTTATCCCTGCGACAAGTTGGATCGCTTGGTTTAGGTTAGATCATCCTTTGTATCTTGAGGCACTGATAATTCCTGAAACACATATGATTTTAGCCGTTTTAGCCGGTACATTATTCGTAAGATCATTTACCAAAGAATCACGTACCAACTAGCAGTAGAGCAGACTGTACGTAAACATTTATCAACAACAAATACATAAGGAGGCGTGTCAGTGAAGAAACTTGTTTTCTTACTTTCAGTTATACTGCTCACCGCTTGTAGCAGTGACCAACCTATGAAACCAACCACACCAACCAATACAGCATACTTAATGAAATGACACATCGATAGTCAAAATTATGATTATTTCCAGTCGTTGTTCTCAGAAGGACGAGAAGACATCATTTCCGTGGAAACATTTGAAAGCTTTGGTGAGCTGTCGACATCAGGCGAAAATTTTAAAAACTATGAATTACTCACTTTCGATAATGGTGAAATGCTGTTGATTAAATTTAAGCCTCAACTCGACAATGAGGAAGAGCTCAAGATTGTGAATGTGATCCGCATTCCTGACGATATGAAAGAATTGTTTAAACCACAAAAATAATCACTCATTCTAAAACAATCATGCTGTTTAGTGTGATTGTTTTTTATATGTAAAATGTCATTGATTTTTAAAAAAACGAAGCCATCACTTATTTTCATCCTTATGAATCAATGCTTTTACCACCTCGATTATCATCATGTTTTAAATGGTTCTGATATACTCTTAGTCATAACAATAAGAGGAGTATATTTATGGAACACTTCAAACAGATCCCCCACCATTTAGCGACGAAAACAACCCTTCTGAAAGTCCGCCACCGAAAAATCACTGAAAAGACTAAAGTAAGAGGGACCGTAAGCCTCTGTACACCACACGGACGTAAAAATTTTAAATTATATGCGATTGAAGATGCTGTTCCGATTAAGAAGCGTCATGTAGAAACCAAACATTTCCCCCTTACAGATAAAACATTGAGCGAAGCGTTATACATCATTAACAAATTCGCTAAAAAAAGCCGCGATGCGAAAAATCTCGCCTATTTCTTGGGCGATCACCAGACAACACAGAGTCGAAAATCTCGCCAACGGAATTTGTATAAGTTAAAAGATAGGGCATTAAAAATATTAGCTGATCAGAGAAAACTGATCTATCTCGGCTATCACGAAATGGATGATGATTACTTATATCTTTATCGCTTCGGTGAGTATAACTTCCATGTCCCTAAACAAGCAGAAGGAGGTCCCTCCTTACTGAATCATCTCACTGAGCTAATCTCTTCAGAACAAACAAGAAAGACGACTTTAAAGAAAATGGTGAGAATTCCTGATGCAGGATAAGTAGCTTCATAAAACTTTTTTTGATTTCTATTCAGTTAATGAATACTTAAGCTTGACCTTGTTTTACCCAATCGGCTACTGTCACTGTACGTTTAGCCTGATATTTTACTGCTGCTTCAACATCTTCAACCATGTTACCGTCTTGGTCAACCGATACACTTGTACCATACGGGTTACCACCCGCACCAAAGACAACTGGATCAGAGTAACCAGGTGTTGCGATAATGGCGCCCCAGTGCATCATCGCTGTATAAAGTGATAACAATGTCGCTTCTTGTCCACCATGAGGATTTTGAGCTGATGTCATGGCACTTACGACTTTATTGACGGTCTTACCATTCGCCCATAGACCCCCTTGCATATCAATAAATTGTTTCATTTGTGATGGCATCGTACCAAAGCGTGTTGGTACACTAAAGATAATCGCATCGGCCCATTCAATATCATCACTTGTGGCTGATGGAATATCTTTAATTGACTCAACTGTGTTTTTCCAACCTTCATTACTATTAATAACGGATTCTGGTGCTAATTCTTCTACTTTAACTAAGCGCACATTAGCACCTGCTTGTTCTGCACCTTCTTTTGCCCATTTTGCTAATTGGACGTTTGTTCCACCCATACTGTAAAAAATAATCGTGACGTTTGTCATAAATTTCTCGCTCCTTTTTCTGTTGTTTTTTGATTATTTCTTCATATGTTATCTATCCATTACAGTTACTTCTCATCATTTTAAGACACGAGCTACTTATGGATATACTGCTTACTCGTAACTTTTAACGCACTTCCGAAAGAAGTCTCCCTCTTCAAGCGTGTGAAGGGCGTAGCCAACGATAAGGGGGAGATGAATGTCGGTTGGGCGACAGCCCAAAGGTTTTTTATTTTGTCTTTTTTCTTATTATGGTATAATCAGTCTTATTAAGTATAAGGATTGAGATAACAATGAAATTAGACAGTAACAATCATTCAGTATTTTTGATGCATTACCATCTTGTGTTAGTTGTGAAGTATCGAAGAAAAGTAATAGATGATACGATTTCGGATTATGCCAAAGATAAATTTGTGTCATTGAGTGAAAAATATAATATCACATTAGTTGAATGGA
>NZ_FOWN01000018.1 GCF_900115465.1 Halolactibacillus alkaliphilus | reverse complement strand
AGGAAAACAGCTTGTCAAAATAGACAAATGGTTCCCCTCTACAAAAACTTGCTCTAACTGTGGTTTTGTAAAAGAAATCAAATTATCAGAGCGCACTTATCGATGTGATTGTGGATTAAACCTTGATAGAGATTATAATTCAGCACTCAATATCAAAAAAGAAGGTATTCACTTATTAGCAAGTGCCTAATGAAAATATAAACTCTTGGAACAAGAGGGTTAGCTTGGTCAATTTCGTCAGCTATCAAAAGTGGCGATTACCCAAGAAGCCCCCACTTCAAGCAACCCGTAAGGGTGGTAAGTGGTGGGAGTAGTTCACGAGAAGTGTTCAATCCAGGTTCGTTCGTTGCCATTATCTCGACAAACTTTTTCGATAGTGAAAATACCAAAAATAAACCGGATGTGATTTTTGATTAAGAAGATCACATCCGGTTTTTATGTCATATTTTCGCGTTTTGTCTCAAACTCGTTTGTTTATAACTTTTTTAAATCAATAGTTGCTTCTTTGAGAGGCTCTTTTTCAGGTCTACCAAATAAATAACCTTGAAATAGATCGAATCCGGCGGATTTTAACCAATCAAATTCAGCGACTGTCTCTACTCCTTCAGCAAGCGCCATGGCACCGAAGGTGTCACGTAACTTAAGGATTTCTTTTGCGATGTGTTGCTTTTCGGGGTCTTGATGAACGTTGCGTACAAACGTTAAATCAAGTTTAATGAACGGTGGTTTAAGTTCTTCTAAAAATGTCAATGTATTATAGCCGCTCCCAACATCGTCTAGCGCATATAAAAAACCATTTGACTGATAATAACTTAAAATGTTTTTTAAATGCCCTGTGTCTTTTACTTGTTCGGTTTCAACAACTTCAAAGACAAATCGGCTACTGTCGATATCTAGAGCATTGGCTAAATCGGTCGTTGTTTTCAAGCAATATTCAGGTGTGTAGATTGACGTTGGAATGAAATTAATAAACGCTTTTTGATTTGGCAACAATTTCTTCACTTGTTTTACGGCATGAATCCGACAAATGCGGTCTAATGCAAAGGTACGCCCACGTACTTTTGCGGCTGGAAACATGACATTAGGATAAATGGTTTGGCCCTTTTTATCGACAAATCGTGATAACATCTCATAGGCAAATATGTTGCCATCTGATTTAATAATCGGTTGAAAATGCATCCGTATGTATGGTTCAAATAATAAGTCATCCACCCAAGAAGCTTCCACGTATTTATGGAAATCTATGATTGGTAACCAATCATAATTATTAATTTTAAACGTGACATCAGTTGTTAGTTTGGTTGCTTCTAAAAAATCAACGAGTTCACGTGCCGCTTGTTCGTGTGTTGTGAGGTAATGTTCGTTCACTTCCATAGGAAAGCCTTGGTGATCAAAGTGCTTTTTAATCAAGGTGATAATCGTTTTATTTAAACAAAAGGTAATTTTATGGCCAACAATTGTGCAGTGGGGACAAGGCATGAAAGTGTCCTCCTTATTTTTAAAATAGTATTTACTGGCTCTATTGTACCATAATATTCACCCATTCGTATAATGAGTTGCATAAAAATAGCACGTAACCATCAAGTGGCTACGTGCTGTTTATACGCTTAGAAGCGAGGTGAAAGCAATCGTTATTTACAATTAAGATCACTTATTAATTAACTTCTAATCGGTTTTTTAAGCATACCTAACATAATAGCGGTGATAACCGAACCAATTAAGATAGAGACAATGTACATCAATGCACTACCTTCCACGAGTGGAATAACAAAGATACCACCGTGTGGTGCAGGAAGACCAATTTTGAAGAACATAGATAAAGCACCAGCAACACTTGAACCAACGATGAGTGAAGGGATGACGCGTCCTGGGTCAGCGGCGGCAAAAGGAATGGCGCCTTCTGTGATAAAGCTTGCGCCCATGATAATATTTGATACACCGGCATCGCGTTCTTCTTTTGTGAAACGATTTTTAAAGACGAACGTGGCTAAAGCAATACCAAGTGGTGGTACCATACCACCAGCCATAATAGCGGCATGTGGTGTTAAGAAACCTTCAGCAATCATCGCAATACCAAATGTATAAGCGGCTTTATTAATCGGACCACCCATATCAACGGCCATCATACCACCTAAAATTAAGCCTAAGAGAATGGCATTCCCTGTCCCTAGTGATTGTAACCAATCACCAAGCGCTGTATTAAAGGCCCCAACCGGTTTTTCAACAACATAGAACATGATGATTCCGGTTGTGAAGATCCCGAGTAAAGGATAAATAAGAATCGTTTTAATTCCGTCAAGTGACTGCGGAATATTCGCAAAAAGTTTCTTTAAAAGGACCACGATATAACCGGCCATAAAACCAGCAATTAAACCGCCAAGGAAACCACTTGTTCCTTGTGCTGCCATAAAACCACCAACCATACCAGGTGCGAGTCCGGGCCGGTCTGCAATACTCATCGCAATAAAGCCAGCAAGAACAGGAATCATCAATCCAAAGGCATTCCCGCCACCAATCGTATTTAATGCTTGAGCGAATTGGTTATACGTTTCATGCCCTTCCACGTGCGCTTCAATCCCGAACATAAATCCTAGAGCAATTAAAATCCCACCCCCAACAACAAACGGTAACATATGACTAACACCGTTCATTAAATGACGATAGAACGCATTTTTCTGTTTGCCTACTTTTTGTGTTGAACGCTCACCACTGCCACGATAAATCGGTGCATCAGACGCTAAAGCGCTATTGATCAATTGTTCTGGTCGACGAATCCCGTCTGTGACACCAGCTTCAATTAAGACTTTGCCACTAAAGCGTTCTTTATCAACATTAGTATCGGCAGCGATAATGATCGCATCAGCTTCTCTAATTTCAGCTTCTGTTAAGACGTCCTTTGCACCACCTGAACCACGCGTTTCAACTTTAATATCGACACCAAGTTCTCTGGCTTTGGCTTTTAGAGCATCCGCTGCCATATACGTATGAGCGATACCAGTAGGGCAACCTGTCACGGCTAAGACTTTTTTACTTGATTGTGTCATCGTCGTTTCACCTTCCTCGCGTTCGGCTTCTTTTCGATCAATTAATTGGACAACGTCATCTGTTGATGTTGCTTCTAATAATCCTTTTCTAAAGCTGTCATCCATCAGCATGCTTGATAAGCGAGCTAATGTATCTAAGTGCTCGTTATTGGCACCAACAGGTGCGGCGATCATAAAGAATAAGTGACTGTCTTTGCCATCTAAGGCATCATAGTCAATCCCATTTTTTGAACGTCCAAAAGCAATGGCTGGTGTAACGACGGCGGTTGATTTTGCGTGAGGAATCGCAATCCCGTCACCAATCCCTGTTGAGGTATGGCTTTCACGCGTTAGAATATCGGCTTTAAATTGCGCTGGGTCATTGATTTTCCTCGCCGATTCTAAAACACTAACGAGTTCGTCAATGACACCATCCTTTGATGAGGCAGATAAATTTAGCGACATTGTGTCTTTTGTTAATAATTCAGTGATTCTCATCTGTCTTAACCTCCTAAAAAAGTAGTGTTGAATAATAAAAGAATGAAAGTAAAAGTGCTGCATTTGTTACTACGTTTTTATCATAACTGAAACGCTTACAAAAATCAATCATTTTCCATCATTTTATTTCAAAATAAATCAAAATAATTCAAAAGTGCGATTATTAAGACGGTATAACAAGTAGAATAACAAAAAAGTTAAGGGGCGTCCTGAGGTTCATCTGCTTATTTCAACGGATTTAAATGGTGCTTAAAAACGAGCTGAGTGCGGTGATGAAAAACGAAAGGCCGGTTCATTTGGCAAGATTTTTTTGAAATGGAGATATGTATTACGGTAAATATAGAAGTGATTGATTGAACGTGACCGAAAATGAAAAGCCCCTAAAAGCATGCTTGCTTTTAGGGGCGAAAATAATTAATTGAATTGTAATAGGCATCAACCGGTGTTACGTAAACCAGCAGCAATACCATTGATCGTAAGGAGAACTTCTGCAAGTAGTTGGTTAAACTCTTCAGAACCTTCCTCCACTTGACGCAAGCGATTCACTAATTGCACTTGAATTAAGTTCAGTGGATCGACAAGCGGGTTACGTAAGCGCACCGATTCTTTAATGTTTGGTTGGTGATCCATTAAATCATCTTGTTGGGCGATTTGTAAAACCATCTCTTTAGTCACCTGATGTTCATCGCGAATTGACTGAAAGATACGCTTAGCCATTTCTTGGTCTTCAATCATATCTGTGTAAGCATCGGCAATCTCTAAATCGGCTTTTGTTAAAGCCATTTGAAGGTTGTTGATTGTTGCTTGGAAGAATGGCCATTGCTTGTACATCTCTCGTAACAATTGAATGTTACCTGTTTCATCAAGATAAGCCTTGAGTCCAGTACCTGCAGCATACCATGCTGGGATAAGTTGACGTGATTGTGTCCACGCAAATACCCATGGAATGGCACGTAAATCTTCAAAGCGATCACTACCTTTACGCTTCATTGGACGTGAACCGATGTTTAATGCGCCAAGCTCATTAAGTGGTGTCCCTTGGTTGAAGTATTTCAAAAAGTCTTTATCGTTAAAGACGAGATCTTGATATTTCTTTAATGACACTTCAGAAATAAATGCCATCGCATCTTTGGCTTCATTAGAAGGCATGTCACGATGTTTTTCTGTCTGCTTAATCCCTGCGATAGATGTAAGTAAGACACTGGTTGCTTGTTCAAGTGAACGGTAAGCAATATCAGGAATCAAGTAACGTGAAGACAAAACCTCACCTTGTTCTGTGATTTTAACACCGTCACCGAGTGTGATTGGTGGTTGTGATAATAGACTTGAGTAAAGTGGCCCGCCACCACGACCGAGTGAACCACCGCGACCATGGAAGAACTTCAGTTTAACGCCATAAGAAGAGGCCACAGAGTGAATATCTTCTTGCGCTTTGTAAAGTTCCCAATTGGCTGTTAAGTTACCACCGTCTTTAGAACCGTCAGAGTAACCAAGCATGATCTCTTGCGAGTCACCGCGCGCTTCAATATGCTTACGGTAAAGAGGGATATTAAACAGTTGTTTAATAATTTCAGGGCCAGCTTTTAAGTCGTCAATTGTCTCAAGTAGTGGGGCTACGTGCAAGCGACTCTTCACCCGACCGTCAGGATAGACGCGGTAAAGGCCTACTTCTTTTGCGAGAACTAATACTTCTAACACATCACTCACAGCTTCTGCCATACTAATGAGATAGACTTCAATTGCTCGCTCACCGAACGTGTCTTTTGCTTCTTTAATTGTTCTAAATGTTTCAATCATTTCCTGTGAACTCACACTAAACTCATCATAAATTGAGATAAGTGGACGCGGGTCTTTTAAGACATTAATTAAGACTTGCTGCTTTTGAGACTCAGAAAGCGATTTATAGTCATCACTGATACCAACTTGATGCAAGATCTCAGTGATCGTTGACTCATGTTCGCCACTATGATTACGCACGTCAAGTGTCGCTAAGTGGAAGCCGAAGATTTGTACTTGGCGAATAATGTGGCGTAATAGTTTAATAGGGTTATTTTTTGGTTGATGATTTTCAAGGGAATCTTGAATAAGCAATAAGTCCTCAGAAAGTGCATGCGCATCAACATAAGCACCAGGCTTATCTTCAGCTGTCAATTTTAAACGGCGCATGACCATGCCTAACTTGACACGGTAAACCTCATCTTCTTTATGCCAGCCGCGATAGTTTAATTCATCGCGATCATTTTTAATAGATGCAATCAACGCATCACTTACTGCGACTTTCTTTACTGATTGGCTCAGTTTTTCTTTAAGCTTATCAATAGATTCCATGTATTTCGTTAAGACAAGACTACGTTGTTCTTTTAATGTTTTATAGGTTATCTTAGCGGTCACGTTAGGGTTACCGTCACGATCTCCACCTATCCATGAACCAAACCGTAAAAAGGCAGGCACGTGGAAACGATGACTGTATTTATCATACAGTAAATCTTCTAAGTCTTGGTGTAAAACAGGTAAGACATTAAATAGCACTTTATCAAAGAAATATAGCCCATTAGAGACTTCCTTCATAACTGAAGGTTTCTTCTCGCGAATCTCTGCTGTTTGCCAAAGAATTGTCATCTCTGTTTCAATTTCTTCTTGAATCACTTTCTTATCATAACGTGTATAAGAAAACTCCCATTGTTTTAAGAGATCAGCAATGCGTTGGTGAATCCGTAACATCGTCCGGCGTGTCGCTTCGGTTGGGTGTGCGGTAATCACAAGTTCAAGTGATAAATCTTCTAGCGCTTTTTCGACTTGGTCAATAGAGATATCATGATCGAATAACTTATTGACACCTGCTTCTAGAGAACGTGGTTGGATGATGGTGTCATCTTCCATTTGGTATTCTCTCCGACGACGGATGCGGTAGTTTTGTTCAGCAATGTTATAAAGTTGAAGGTTAACACTAAAAGCACGAATGACTTTGTTTCTAAGCTCGGGTGCCAGTTGCATAATTTCTTGATTAAGTTGATCAAAGTTACTAGGAGACGCCTCATCCCTCAAAGCTTTTGATAGCTTACGGAAATATTTCACTGTCTCTAGTAATTCTTCTCCACCTTCATTAAACAAGACACTATCAAGGATGTCGTTTAAATAAGCGACGTCTTGATTCAGCGTAATGTTTCCTTTGGTTTGTTGTTGATGCATTGAATCACTTCCTTTCAAGATTTTATATTGATGTCACATCAGTGATCAACGAAGACCATATGTATCATTCGCGTGGATTGTTAACCTCACTCTTTAATATGGTGACTATATTTTATCATAACACGAGAAATTTGCAAAAATAACTGAAAAGTATGTAAATTTTAAGGAATTAAACCGTTATCATGCTATATTGCCATGAAAATTTTAATGAAAACCACGAATTAATATCGAAATGAGATAGATGGATGATGAATTTCAGCATTGATATAGGAGGAAAGCGACTAAAATGAACAATTCTTCCTTTAAAGGAAGTGAGAAAAGCCTGTTTTATCAACCTTTAGTTAACGAAGTTTTAAAAAAGTAAAAACACTTTTAAAAAAAGTAAAAAAACTATTGATAACGCTTACAAAATTGGGTATGATAATCTTGTAGCAAGCGAGCTGCATCCCTTCGCAAGTATTGGCCTGTACATAAGACGTCATTAAGACGTCTTTAGATGTACAGGTATTTTTTTCTTTGTCATAAGGAAATCGCGCAATCTGGCATAACCTGCCTGATGCGTGTATAAAAGGACATGTCAAGTGAAAATGAAACAAGCATGAATTATAAGATAGGGGTGATAAGTAAGTGAAAGACTATATTTTATCCATTGACCAAGGAACAACGAGTACACGCGCATTTTTAATCAACAGAGCGGGTGAGATTATCGCGAAAAGTCAACGTGAATTCGAACAATTCTATCCTCAGCCTGGGTGGGTTGAACACGATGCAAATGAAATTTGGACATCCGTTTTGGCCGCAATGGCAGAGGTTTTTAGGTTAGGGGATGTTCACGCGAGTCAAGTAGAGGCGATTGGTATTACGAATCAAAGGGAGACAAGCGTCGTCTGGGAGAAGGATACGGGGCGCCCTGTTCATAAAGCGGTTGTTTGGCAATCAAGACAAACGGAAGATATTTGTCAACAGCTACGTGAACATGGTCATGCGGCCATGATCAAAGAAAAAACAGGTTTGTTGATTGATCCGTATTTTTCTGCGAGTAAAGTTAAGTGGGTGCTAGACCGGGTTGATCCTAATCGAGCACGAGCTAAACGAGGAGAGCTTTATTTTGGGACAATTGATACGTGGCTCATTTATAAACTAACCGGTGGAAAAGTACACAAAACAGACCGAAGTAATGCCTCTAGAACGATGCTTTATAATATTCATACACTGACGTGGGATGAGGAGTTACTTAGACTATTTGATGTGCCAAAAGCGATGTTACCAGATGTTGTTGATACGTCCAGTCATCTGGGAAATACGGTGAGTCACCATTTCTTTGGATATGAGGTGCCAATTACCGCCTCAGCAGGTGACCAACAAGCAGCACTTTTTGGTCAAGCATGTTTTGAGAAGGGGATGGTAAAAAACACATACGGTACTGGTTGTTTTATGTTGATGCCTACCGGTAGTGAAGCGATTCACTCACCATCGGGGTTACTCACAACGATTGCTTGGAGCTTAGATAATCAGGTGACCTATGCATTAGAGGGCAGTATATTCGTCGGTGGCAGTGCTGTTGGTTGGTTACGCGACGGTTTACGTATGATTGAACAGACGAGCGATAGTGAACGTTATGCTTTGCGTGTGGCTTCGACTGATGGTGTTTATGTTGTACCTGCTTTTGTTGGCCTTGGCACGCCTTATTGGGACAGTGATGCTAGAGGTGCCATGTTTGGATTAACAAGAGGAACGACTAAAGAACACATCATTAGAGCGACGCTTGAAGCAATCTGTTATCAAACAAAAGATGTACTTGATACGATGATGAAAGATGCTGGGGTGACGCTTAATACGCTTCGCGTTGATGGAGGGGCTGTAAAAAATAATTTTCTTATGCAGTTTCAGAGTGATTTAATGCATGCGCCCGTTGAGCGCCCAGTCAATAACGAAACAACCGCTCTAGGTGCAGCATACTTAGCAGGTTTATACACGGGTTTCTTTAAAGATAAAGACACGATTAAAGCGCGCTGGCAAAAAGACTGCGCCTTTGAACCGGCTATGGACCCAATAAAGCGTCGGAAATTATATCGTGGCTGGCAAAAAGCCGTTGAAGCAACGCGGGTATTTAAAGTGACAGATGAAGATGATTAAACTCCTCCCACTTAACATTCTAACGAATATTTGAGGAAGGTGTTTTCTCGCTCTAAAACGATAAAAGAGACACTAAAGGCCACTTACGCTTCCTGATGTAAGTGGTCTTTACTTAAAAATGTCTATAACAACGCCGCTGCTTCGGCATTTTTTCTCACTTGTTCAGGTGATTTACAACCTGGAATCACTGTTGTGATGGCCGCATTTTTTAAGCACCAACTGAGTGCCCACGTCGCCATATCAATGCCAACGGGCACTTCTTCTTTTAATATACGTGATACGTCGTGGAGTTTTTTTAGTTGTTCTTCTTTATCATGACGAGAACGAACATCGTTTGAGTCAAATGTATCGCCTGCTTTATATTTACCCGTTAAATAACCGCTCGCAAGCGGGACGCGCGCAAGGATCCCATGATGGTCTTTTTCGGCGATAGGGAAAATGGTTTTTTCTACATTACGTGTGAGGCGATTGTAGATCAATTGAAAAGCTTCGACGCCAACTGAGGATGCTTTTTCTGCTTGATTAATACTCGGATCATTTTGGAGTGAGAGACCAATATGTTTGATCTTACCCCGTTGTTTTTGTTTATCTAACATGGTCCATAAATCATCATTGTCGAACTCGCGATCGGTTAATGAATGCGCTTGGTACAAATCGATGTAGTCTGTCTTTAGTGCCTTTAGAGACTCATCGAGTTGTTTTAACACAGCGTCAGCACTCACGTGACGTGTACGCTCAAAGTTATGATGGAAATGGTGCCCGAATTTTGTCGCAACAACCCAATCTTCGCGTTGATCTCGCAAAAGAAAGTCACCAATAAACGTTTCAGATAAATGATCACCATAACATTCCGCAGTATCAAGGAAGTTAATCCCGGTTTCTTTTGCGGTAAAAAGAATATCATCCACTTCTTTTTGGGTGAAATCTTTTCCCCATTCACCACCAAATTGCCATGTGCCGACGCCAATGACAGATACGTCCAAACTAGTCTGACCTAATGTCCGGTATTTCATATTTAGTTACTCCTCTCGTAAATTGCTCTTATCCGTTAAGTGTAGTAAAAAATCGTTCTAGATGCAAAAAAAATACACCCAATGACGTGATTGGGTGCCAATAAGGGGGACAATCTAATTTGAAAAATACGCTACTTCGCTTGACGTGTAACCGCAGTTAAGTCGTAAAGGAAGTATCTATTCCAAAATTGTAACCGTTTTCATTATATGATATCACCAAGGATTTTTCATCGGTAAAAAGGACTATTTTTTAGTTAAAATTGGACGGATTAAAACTTCTTTTGAAATAATCTGAAAAGAAGCGTATAATAGAAGTTAAACCCAAGAAAGGGGAAGTGTAAATGGCTTATTATAATAACCGTCGTGAACCAGTAGAAGAGGTAGAAACAAAAGTCTGGTCGTGTACGAATGATGACTGTCAAGGCTTTATGCGTCTTGACTATAGTTTTGATGAAAAACCAACGTGTCCATTATGTGGATCCGACATGAAAGAAGATACGAGAGTATTACCGAAGCTATCATAATTGTTTTAATACCTTGCTTTACAGATCACCTCGTGATCTGTTTTTCTTTTTTCATTTTTTCTATAGCGACTTTTAAAATGAATCACTTGCCAAAGCGGTTGTAAACGTGTTCTAATGGTAAAAGTGATGTGTTATTTTAAACGCGATCATGAATATATTTTAAGGAATGATTAATAGATGTTAAAGAAGATGTTCAAGATAACCCTTATGTTCGTGGTGACAAGTCTCTTTTTAATTGCCTGTGGCGATGATGAAACAGAAGACACCCATACGCCAGATCCATCAGACGCGCCTATAGAAGATGCGTTAGATGAAGAACAAACACCAAATGAACCGTTAGTTGTAGAGATAACGGATGAAGAAAAAGCAGCTGAAGACGCTGTTGTATTAGTTGTTAATGGTGAACAAGTGTACGGTAAAGCGTATAATGACTCATACTTTAATACAAAACGTTACATGATGCAAAATGGTCAAGATGTGACGGACACAGATTTCTTAAAAGAACAAACGATGACAACGTTAACGAGTTATACGTTATTACAACAAGATGCAGAGTCCAAAGGCATTGCTATCTCGGATGCCGACATTGATGAAGCAATTGAAGAAACAAAAGCACAGTTTGAATCTGAAGACGCGTATAAGGAAGCATTAACGCAACTTGCTTTTACAGAAGAAAGTTTTAGATTGACTTTAAAAGAACAATTGTTGCAGCAAGTGTATATTGATGAAGTGATTGACACTGAGCCTGTCACGGATGCCGAAGTTAATGAATTTTATGATTTACTTAAAGAACAACTAGAAGAAGCACCGGCTCTAGAAGAAGTTCGCGACCAGATTGAGGTGCAAATTCAACAAAGTAAAATTCAACAAGCGTTTCTTGTTCAAATCGAGGCACTTAGTGACTCAGCAGAAATTGAAAAGAAAATTTAATAGTTAAAAGCGCGCTGTGACTTGTCACAGCGCGCTTTTTTGGGTGGAGGTATTTTTTATGATTCATCGTAATGTGCGCCAATAACTGAAACCGGCGTTTGTCTTTGACCTCTCACATCTAACTCATAGTTTTCATAAGGATAAAAAACGATAAAGTTATGTGTTGAATGTAGCGATAATTTACGTGGTAATTCATCAAGACTTGGGTGCCAGCCAATCGTTCCCTTTCGGGCACTGATGGCTAAAATCAAGTCGTGTGACGGTAATTTAAGGCAATAGCGTTCTACTAAAAACCAGTCCGGCAAATGGGTGAAGCTAGGATTGTTTACCGGTTTGATTGCTTCAATAGCTTGTTTTGTTTTTTCGAAATCATCATCCATCACGACGTAAAGAACTTTACAACTTAACTGTTTGACGATGTTTTTCGTAATATGAATAGCATCTGAAAATCCTGGCTTATAGACTACTTGTTTAGGCAGGATGACGACGAGTCGTTTAGTCATTTGAATCGGTTCGTCTTCTTTTACGATCAAGTGACGAATATACGTATGGTCAATCACATTATCAATGATCGTACCAAACATTTTCTCTGACTGTGTGGGGGTACCACTCCAACCTGAGATAACGGTCGTAATGCTTTCCTCAGTTATGGTGCGTTCAATCGTTTTGCCGACATTAAGCCCTACGCGTGTTAGCGGGCGAACGGGTACTTCAGCGCCAGCGGCATAAAAAATCGCATGGCCTAACATTTTTTCAGCATCGATCACGTCATGTTCGGCTTGTTTGGCATGTTTTTTAACGACTTTCAGTGGATAGAGCGGTTCTGTTGATTTAAGTGACGCTCTAACAAGAAAACCTAAGTCCATTAACGGCTCAACTGAGGTAGGGTTGGACATGGGAATTAAGATTCTTTCTGCGCGTTTACTCGCTGTGGTTTCTACAGGTGTGTCGTTTAATAAGCGTCGTCCGTGTTTCTCAGTTAAAAACGGTCCAATAATGGTTGAAATCAGAATCATAATGATAATCGCGTTCACAGTATTTTGGTTGATCAATTCTAAATCAAATCCGACCAAGGTAGCCGCCAGTGTTGCAGCTGCTTGAGGAATCGTCAAACCTAACACGAGCCACGCCTCATCTTTTGAATAATGGAATAAACGGGTCGTTAAATAAGCAGCAATTGACTTACCAACGAGTAAACTAAAGGTAATAAAGAGCGTTAACAGCAATGCCCGCACACTAGAAAAGAGGGCGGCCACATTCATTAGCATACCAACACTTAATAGAAAGAACGGAATAAATAAGGCGTTGGCAGTAAAGTTAATCCGGTTCATTAATGCACCTTGAGAAAAAATATAACGGTTTAAACTTAAACCAGCTAAGAACGCTCCGATAATCGGCTCTAGGCCGGCATACATCGCCATCCAACCACTCACAAATAAGACGACCATGACGTAATTAAATTCACTTGCACCATCAAGACCGTTCAAGCGAAACACATGTTTTGTCAGAGAAGGAATAATGATAAACACTAAGCCAACATAAATCGTTGTGGAAACGAGTAACCTTACCCAAAATTGCACCCCGACGTCACCTGCTGACATACCAGAAATGATGGCTAGAAAAAGCATAGCCAAGACATCTGTCACGAGTGTGCCTCCGACGGTCGTAATGACAGCTTTTTGTTTTGTTAAACCGAGCTTACTTGCAATTGGGTAAGATAATAACGTGTGGGACCCAACGATGGATCCAATCAGTAAGCTTCCGGCGACCGAGAACTGAAACAAGATCCCGACAGTAAAACCTAAAATGAGCGGTCCAAAAAAGGACAAGAGACCAAAAACAAGGCTGCGGTGGCGATATTTTAAAAAGCCATCAATGTCTAGTTCAAGACCCGCAATAAAGATAATAAATAACAACCCAACGGTCCCAAGCAACTCAATGGTTGAATCCCTAGCTAGTAAATTAAGACCGTTCGGTCCTAACACAACGCCTGCAAGAATCGGCCCGACAATGCCGGGTAAATTGATTTTCTTCATGAGTAGTGGGGTGGCTAAAAAAATGATCATAGCAACCGCAACAATGATAACAGGTTCAGTAATATTTTCAAACATAGTTCAACACGTCCTTCTATTAATCAAAGCTAGTTTATCAGTAAGTTAAGTATATCGTCCTAATACGCGTGTCATTCCTCAGATAAAGAAGCAAAAAGTTATTTTCTTATTATATAGCATAATGTCAATATTACAAAGTAATGTAGGTTGTATGTAAAAAGTATGTAACACGTCATAATTCCCTTGCATGAATAGATAAGGCATGTTGTAATGGGACCCAAGATTAACGAAATAAGGGTACAAATTTTTAAATAAAGGTGGTAAAAAATTATGTTTAACTATGTCAAACTAACGCTGGGTCTCTTACTTTTGAGTGTTTTCCTCATGGCCTGTGGCAATGAGGACGGACCTCAAGAAGCAGCCAATCAGGAGTCAATGAGTGAGGATGCAGCTAATGATACAGAAGGCGAACCGGGCTTAAATGTCGAGATATCAGAAGATCAAACGTATGCTGAAGATGAAGTGGTATTAGTAATTAATGGAGAAGAAGTGCTAGGGGATGTTTATAATACAGTGTATGTTGACACGCTGCGTTTCTTACTGCAGAATAACCAAGAAACAGAAGATGACGCCATGTTAAAACAACAAACGCTACAAACACTAAAAACGAACACATTAATTGAACAAGATGCCGCCAAGCGAGGGATTTATGTGACAAATGATGAGGTTAACGAGGCGCTTAGTGAGACAAAAAGTCAATTTGAAACAGATGAAGCTTATCAAGAGGCACTAGCGCAACTAGCTTATACCGAAGAAAGCTTTTTCCAATCATTAAAGCTTCAGTTATTAAAACAAAAGTATGTAGATGAAGCTGTGGAAGTAGAGGCAGTGACAGAAGCAGAAATTGATGAGTATTATGCTTTACTTCAACAACAGTCTGAAGACTTGCCTGCCTTAGAACAAGTAAAGGAGCAAATTTCGATGCAGTTGGAACAATCAAACATCCAACAAGCATTTCAAACTCGGGTTGAATCATTAATGGCAGGTGCTGAAATTGAGGAACGCATCTAAAAAATAAGCCGGTTTAAAGACCAAAAAAAGTACACCTAACACGTGTACTTTTTTTGATGAGAATTCTTAGTAGTTAATTGGCTGACTCTAATTCATGATAACATGTCATTAATTCTGTCAGTTGAATTAATTCATATAATATGACCGTTTCCGCATGGAGGTAGTCTGTTAATGTGGCTTCGCGTTTAGCGCTTTGACTAAATGTGTGATTTAACGTATATAAGTGTTGTTTTAAGGTGTCACTGTCACAGTTCATAGGTTTTTTTAAATAGCCACTTAAATCATTGACAATGGTGACCACGTCTAGGAGGGTATCGTCTGACCACTCAATATCGGTGTGAAGTGGCATTGTTAAATTACCGATATGATAATGCATGAGTTTCACCAGTTGAAGTTGCTTTAGCTCGAGGTCAATATTTGTTTTTTGTTTATAAAGCGCGTTATGGTAGACGGACTCTTTTTGTTGATTTAAGATCAGCTGTTCTACTTTTAGAAGGCGTGCTTGAAACGTATCAAACACCTTCCGTGTTTGGGCTTGGATTAGATCCAGTTCGCGTTTTTGTAAGCTCACCGCAAAATACCCTAAATCAATGCCTGCTAAGTAAAGGACATCATCCATTTCTGATGTAATTTGCTTCAAGTAATTGGGTGGTAAAATAATAAAATTAACAATAGTTGATACACTCAGACCAATGGTTGTTGTTAGAAGTCGAACGAAAAAGGCATCAATGGGACGACCATCAATGACATATACCATCGCAACAGATGTCAAGGTAGCAACGAGTAACCCGTCGAATAATTTTAACCGATAGCACGTGACGATGGTAAAGAGCGCAGCGAGCGCATAAGAGAGCGGTGAAATGTGAAAAAAATGAAAAAATGTCGCCGCATAAAATGACCCGATTGCTGATGCGGGAAGACGCACGAGACCTTTCTTAAACGAGTCTTGTGCTGTCGGTTCAACGGTTACAATAGCCGTCATGACGGCAAAAACTGCGGGTATGTTAAGCGCTTGACAAATGAGAGCGGTAAAAAAGACAGACAAGGCAGTTTTAATGACGCGCCTGCCAATCAATGTTTCGATTAAGGTCACTAAGGTTCACGCCTTTCAAAATAAATGGTGAAGCGTACATTGTTTATTTTAACATAGTTTTTTTTAGTTTTTCGGCATAAAAAAAACTTCTCTATCCGTTTTTGTCAGATAGAGAAGCTTATTGCTCATTAATTTGAAAAAAGGTTGATAAAAGCGTTGGTGACTTTTTCTGTTGGGTAGCGACTGCCCCCTTTTGACTCCACGCTTTCTACCATTAAGGCGATCACATACGTTTCGTCTTTATCATAGCCAACAAACCAACCATTTTCTTGTTGGGACTCGGATGTGGGTGATGATTTAAGTTCTGCTGTCCCTGTTTTTCCACTGAGACTAACGGTATCGTTTTGAGCAATCTTTGCTGTCCCGCGCTCCCCGTGAACAACGTCAAACAACGCCTCTTTAATTGCCGCAATGTCCTCTTGTGTTAGGATGTTTTCTGAAAGGGTTTGTTTTGATTCACTTTGAAGGAGGCGTGGTTGTAACATGGCCCCCTCATTAAATAGCGGGGTATAACTAAGTGCTAAATGGTGAGAGCTCATTAATACTTCCCCTTGTCCATATCCCGTGTCAGCAAGTAACACATCATTAGGAATCGCGTCATCTGTCACAATTTGACTGCGTCTAATAGGATAACTAAACGTATAATCTGTGTTATTAAACCCAAGCAACTGACTTGTTTCTAAGAATCGCTCAGCACCAATTGCCAATGCCTGTCTAGCAAAAAAGATATTATCTGAGCGCACAAGGGCATCATGTAAATCAACCGGACCATCGCTTAATGACACCCGGCGCACATTGTAGTTACCAAAAGACGGCTGATTATACGTATAGCCTTCAATCTCTAACGTGTCGCTTGGTGTAAAGGTCTGTGTATTTAGTCCAACCATTGCAGTGATTGGCTTAAAACTCGACCCAGGACTGTACGTACTTTGGAACCGATTTAATAACGGTGTAAGTGGGTCATCAATCAGCGCTTGGTAAGTGTCTTGTGACATCCCTTCTGTAAATAAAGTTGGGTCAAATGATGGGTAAGAGACGAGTGCCAATGTTTCGCCAGTATGCGGATCAATCGCAGCAGCGTGTCCAGAATCACCGTCTGTAAATTGATCAAAAATGGTGGCTTGTACCTGTTTATCGATGGTGAGATGGAGATTTTCACCATCTGTCGGTTCTTGTTCAATAATGCCTGTTCGGTTACCGTTTGAATCAACGACCAAACGTATACCGTCAGTCCCTCTTAGTCTTTCTTCAAAGGCAGCTTCTAATCCACGCTTACCAATGACGTCATCTGGCTTATAGAGGCCTTCCTCATCTTTTTCAAGGTCTTCTTCTGTGACGGTGCCGACATGGCCGATAAGGTGGCTCATTTTCTCACCCTCTGGATAGACACGTCCATAGGTGGCCATCGATAGCACGCTCGGGATCTCGTTTAATTGATTCAACGTCTCTTCTTCTGTAACTGATACGCGTTTAATCGGAATGAAGAGTCCGTCTTGGACCCATGATTGAGCTAACACGGCTTCAATTTGGGCAACAGGTATGCTAAGCGCTTTACTAATAAATTCAAGTTCAGTTGCGCGGCTAACAAAGCGCCCTGTGTCAATCCCGATTTCACGCATTTCACCGTTTATAGCAAGAGCATCGCCGTTACGGTCAAATATATTCCCGCGAATCGCTTCTGTGGTGATCTGTTTAATCTCACCACCACCAACAAGTGGTGGGATAATCAGGCCCTCGTCCCAAAGGACGGCGTAGCCAGTCACACGTTCTTCCTCTTCAGTTGTTTCAATAACAGGTGTTAATGTGATATCTGTTTCAAAGCTATAATCACCGATCATGGTCGTTTGTGTTACGGCTAACGTGTAAGTATAATCTGCTGTATCGATTGCCTCGTCTTTATCCTCTTCGTCACGAATGACCTCAGGTGCATAAATAATCTCAACAGTGACCTCGTCGGTTCCTAATTGTTCATACACTTCTTGATAGCGAGCGGCAATGTCTGTCACGTCTGTTTTCGACTCATTTATTTGTGTGATAGGTCCCATTTCAGAAAAACCGAACGCTTCCCAAGCACTAATAAATGACTCTAAGTCGTCTAACGGGTGTTTTTGTACGTCCTTTTCCTCTGATTGACAGCCGAATAACAGAAGAAAACTGAGAAATACGAGTCCGAACATTTTTTTCATTTTCATCATTCCTTTACATTTTCAACTGGTTTAGCATAGATAATGTAACGATCCGGCGCATTCCCAATATAGCCAAACGGGTAACACGTTGAAATAACAAGTTCTTCATCCGGTGCGGTTGAGCGAATAATTGTCGTGTCATTCGCATCGACGATTTTACTTGAAACCATCTCATAATCAAAACTTCCGTAAGGTAACTCGACTGTAATAATATCCCCAATCTCAATTTCGCCTAAGCGTGTAAATACCGTGTCACGGTGCCCTGATAATAAGATTTGATCATTATCACCAGGGAACTTTGTCGTATCATAGTGCCCGACCCCTTTAGCAAGCTCATCAGGATCAGTCCCTTCGATAATCGGGATGGAGGCGTCAATTTTAGCAATAGATAATAAACCTACAGTATCCCCTGTCTGTGGATTAAACGCTTGACGTAACGTGTCACGGTCAACGTCTTTATTTTCTTCGCGAGAGGTAGCGAGCAATTCATGGGCTTCTTGTGTCGCTTGTCTTTCTCCGATCACGCCCGATATGTATTGATACGCACCTGCCCCAAAAAGTACTAGACCAATCAGTAGTATAAACCAAGCAAATTTTTGCATGCAATATGTCTCCTTTATGTGTCACGTCAGTCGTGAGTAATAGGTGAAAATATAATCACGCGCGTCGCGCGTTTACGACGAGCTTACGTCCATTATAACAAACAGACGTTTACGCGCGTACTAACTTGACTTATACTCATTAAAAGAAAGAGGGGGAGTATGAATGAATAAACATTTAAAAAATGGCCTGTTTTGGGCGATGCCTGCCACATGGATGGGACTGATTTTTCTTTCTTCACGGATGCCCTATGACCAACAAGATATTAAACCGGCACTTGCGTCCCGTTTTGATTTAACGGTGCTAGAACCGTTCTTTCGTCCTGTGTCGTTTACGTATCATCAATCTACTATTAGTGTTGAGGCGCTTGGAATCGAGCGTTTTGTTGAATTCTTAGTGAGAAAGGGAGCACATGTTGCTGTGTTTTTTGTGCTGACCCTCCTGTTTGTTTATGCGTTTAAAAAGACAACTGACCTCCCGTTAGGCAAGGTTTTCCTCTACAGCTTTTTGATGAGCGTTGGTTATGCTTGTATAGATGAAATTAATCAAAGTTTTACACCCAACCGAACCCCTTATATTGGGGATGTGGTTTTAGATAGTGTAGGTAGCTTGTTGGCAATCATTGGCCTCTACGTAGTTCGTCTCTTTAGAAAGCAAAGTTAAGTTTAAAAGAAACACCAGCCTATATGTGACGCATTAAGCGACGGGTACTTCGATATAGGCAGTTTCTTTTTCAGTGATCGTTACTTGGTCACTTGATAAATTAATTAACCAGTTTTTACATGTCTCGACGTCGTCTACTATAACAGCTAAATGAATCGTTACCTGATCTAAATAATCAATCGATTCTACGATGTAATCGGTTTGTCTTAGCTCATTTTCTAATTTACCGAGTAACGGATAGCTTGCTGTAACCGCTAACTTTTGGATGAGTCTTCTTTCAACGATACCTGCCTGGTCAATGGCACTTTTTGCGCTACTGGAATAAGCTCTAATCAATCCACCAGCGCCTAATTTAACTCCGCCGAAATAGCGGGTAACGACGATACATGTGTCTTTTAGTCCGCGTTTTTTTATCACTTCTAATATCGGGACCCCTGCCGTACCTGACGGTTCGCCATCATCAAGTGCTTTTTGAATCTGATCGTGTTCACCAATCAGATAAGCCGAACAGTTATGTGTCGCTTGAGCGTGCGTTTTTTTTATGTCTTGGATAAACGCTTTGGCCTCTTCTTCCGTTTCGCAACGCTTGGCATGACCGATAAAGCGCGATTTTTGAATCTCTATTTCTTCTTCTCCATATGGATTAATTGTATAATATTTTTTTAACATGTTTTCACCTCGTATATTCATTATACAAAGACTGGTACGGTTGGTAAAGTTCGTTTAACCGATAGACAAACCCAACCGACGCTGATAAGATAAAAGGGATATTTGTAAGCGTTTCATTTAGAAGTATACGACTATCAAGATAAATCGGCATAATCAGATGATGCTTTGCCGGGGAGGAGGTGAGTTGATGTCACGTTTTAATAAGTGGAATACATTACGTAATCAAATTTTAGCTGTATTTTTATTAGCGATGATGATCGTGTTGTTGTTGGTGGGCAGCATTATTTTTAAACAAGTCAGTGAGACGTTAACCGCACATGCAAAGCGGCAAATTGACCAAACAGCAAAAGAAACAATGGCCCGGTATGACGGACTCATTGAACAAATCAACCTTGTAAGTAAACAAATTTTAACGAATGATGTTGTCCAGGCAACACTTTTTGACAATGCCTATGGTCGCCCGCCTGCGTTTACTGAGCGGCAACGGTTATCGAGTGTGGTCAACCGGATTCAAGCAAATGCGGATGGGTTTTACCGGGTGGATATATATACCCCTGATTATACGAATTTGATTCCGCTTGATGGCCCACACCTTGATGAACAAGTCGGCCGCACCATTATTAACGCGGTGAATGAACAAAAAGGCGCCCTCGTCTATATAGGTGAAGACCCTAGCGATGACAATTATTTTTTATTTATGCGCCGCATCAGTTTGCTAGATGGTCAGTTTGATAATGGGGGCTATATGTTGATTCGGATAATGCGCACATACTTTAGACCGCTTGTTGGTCCTTTGAATCATTATACGATTGTGAGAGATCCTAATGATGACGTTATTCAAACATCACATGCAGAAGTTATTGACTATTTATCAGGGACAAAAACGTCACCCGATTGGGCACATGATTATGTCATTACAACAGAGACGTCTTTTCATACTGGTTTTAGTGTGACGTTACTCACGCCGATTGAACGCATGACGGAAGATCGTTCATTTTTATTATCGATTATTTTAATCAGTGGTGCGATAGGTGTGATGGTCTTCTTTGTTTTTTCTTTTGGATTGTCTACTTATATCACTAAACCGATTATGACGTTAACCCAAGCGATGAAAAAGACCCATGTCGGTCTCTTAAGTCAATCGCCACAAAGTGTGTCATCGATCGAAATAAATCAGCTTAATAGTACGTATAATCAATTGGTAGAGGAAACGAACTATTTAATTAAAATGGTCTATGAAAAAGAGCTCGTAAAAAGTCAAACCGAATTAAAAGCCTTACAAGCACAAATACACCCGCATTTCTTATTTAACACATTAAATGCGCTTTATTGGTCGCTAGATGAAAAAGGCGAAGAGCCACTTGCCCAAATGGTGATGAGCATGTCAAACCTGTTTCGTTACACCATTCAAAAAACAGCAGGAGATGACTGGGTCACGGTAGAAGAAGAAGTCCGCCACCTACATGACTATATGCGCGTCATGCAGATGCGCTTTGGTGAACGCTTTCGTTTACATACACGGATTGATCCATCTGTGTTGTCGGTAGCTCTACCTAAATTGATGATTCAACCATTTATCGAAAACGCAGTCATGCATGGTCTTGCGAACAAAAGTGAACAAGGAGAGGTCTGTTTATTTGTGAAGCAAAAAGCAGAGGAGATCGTCATCACGATTAAAGACAATGGTCAAGGCATGACACCTAGTCGTCTAAGTGACGTAAGAGCGTCTATTTTAAAAGGCTTCGAACTGAAAACAAATGGGACCGGTATGGCGTTATCAAATATTCGGCATCGCCTAGAGCTTTATTATGGTCCGAAGTACAGTGAGAGCTTCACGATTGATTCACGTGTGAATGAAGGAACAACGATTCGCTTTAGGTGCCCAATTAAGCCAATAGACAAAGAGCAAAGGAGAGAAAGATGATGCAAGAAAAAACAATTGTGATTGTAGATGATGAACCACATGCTAGAGAGGGGATTAAACGGACATTAACGCGACACTTTGAAGGGGCGTATACACTGGTTTGTTTTGAAAATGCGATGGACGCACAGGCATATATCTTATCGCATCCTGTCCATTTAGTCATTACCGACATTGAAATGCGAGAAATGACGGGGTTAGAACTTGTTGATGCGCTAAAAAAACAAGCGACTGAACCTGCGGTGATCATTGTAAGTGCCTACTCAGACTTTAATTATGCAAAAGAAGCGCTCAGGTTAAGCGTGGTTGACTACATTGTGAAACCGGTCAGTAAAGAGGAGTTAATCAACACGGTTGAAAAAGCACTCGGGGCACAAGAAAAGCAGGTGAAGCAACAGTTGATGGAACAGTATGTGGACGTGTCACTTGTTAGGTTAAATGAAGAGAAGTATCGCTATAGTCGCTCAATTAAAGAGGCGCTAGACTACATTGATCAGCATTACAGTGACGCCTTTACGTTGAAAATTGTAGCGCAGGTCGTTCATCTTAATCCGAGTTATTTAAGTACGCTATTTAAAGAAGAGCTTAACATATCATTTGTTGAATACTTAACGCGTGTGAGAATTCAACAAGCTAAACGGTTGCTTTTAACAACCGATTTAAATGTGACCGAGATTGCTGAAGCTGTAGGGTATCAGACACCAAAATATTTTAATAAAGTGTTTAGAGAATATGAACAAACGACCCCAGGGGCCTACCGGAAAAGTATGTAAACGCTTTCTATAAATAGTGGACTTTTCACTAAAACCTACGCCCTTACACAAAGGAAAGCATCATGATAAATTAATAACTGTAAGACAAACCAAATTCCTTAGGGGGTAAGAAAATGTTGAAGAAAAGAATACTTATGTTAGCAGCACTTTTATTGACGCTATTGGCGCTTGTTGCGTGTGGTGACGATACGAGTCAGTCTAGTGAAGGGGATTCAACGGGTGAAGAGGTTGTCATTGACTTTATGCACCTATGGCCAGAAGGTAGCTCTAAACAACACAACATGATTGTTCAAACGATTGTTGATGAGTTTGAGACAGAAAATCCTGGTGTCACTGTTCAGATGGAGATCTTAGGAAACGAACAGTACAAAGAAAAATTAAGTGTCCTTGGTTCAAGTAATGACCTACCTGATGTTGGGATGACGTGGGGTGGCGGTTTCTTAGATCCGTATGTAAGCGGCAACATGTTTGCCGATTTAACAGATATTATCTCAGATAGCTTCGTACCGGGTACGACAGAAGCTTATGCGGTAGATGGTGCAACATATGGTTTACCACTGGAGCTGAATATCACACCGGTGTACTACAATAAAGCTATTTTTGATGCGCACGGTGTAGAAGTACCAACAACACTAGATGAATTAAAAACAGCGATTGGCACATTAAAAGACGCAGGGATTACTCCAATTACTTTAGGTAATCGTGATGCGTGGACGGGGTCCATGTGGTACATGTACTTAGCTGACCGTATTGGTGGACCGACAATTATTACCGATGCGATTAGTGGCGAGATTAGTTTTACAGATGATGCCTTAGTTCAAGCAGCGGAAGAAATTCAAAACTTAGTTGAGATGGATGGTTTTATTAATGGTACCAATGGCTTAGGAAATGATGAAGCGAAAGGTTACTTTATCAATGAACAAGCAGCGATGTATTTAATGGCAACGTGGGACTTACCAGAATGGACAACAAACGAAGATAACCCGCAAGAATTCAGAGATTCTATCGGTTACTTTAAGTTCCCGACGGTTGAAGGTGGTGCTGGTGATATCAATAGTTACGTTGGTGGCCCAGGTGTTGGACTTTTCGTTGCCGAAAACTCTGACGTTAAAGATGAAGCGAAAGCATTTGTGTCCTATTTTGTGGAGCGTTGGGGAGAAATGTCTGTTCAAAACGCGGGCGTTATTCCAGCAACAGCTGTTGATACATCAACACTTGACTTACCACAAATGTACATTGATATCTTAAACGATTTAGGTGAAGCATCTAACTTAACGCTTTATGCTGATGTACAAATGTCTGCAGCGGCGGCTGATGTCCACTTAAATATGATTCAAGCTCTGTTCATGGGCGAAGTCACGCCACTTCAGTTTGCTGAAAACCATGAAAAAGCTTTACGTCAAGAATAATACTCACAGCGTGGTCTAAAAAAGTCATGGCTATGAAAGGCTAAGGGATACGATACGGGACCTCTTAGTCTTTCACCAATACGAAGTAGATCTATATCCGACTTAAAAGATATGTCTGATGCGTTTTTTTAGAAACGTTAGAAAACGACCACCAAGAGGTAATACAACAAGAAGTTTATTCACACATTATGTTTAAGCGAAGGGAGTTGTTACAATGGATAAAGTGATGTCAAATAAAAAAGTAATTGCCTTATACGTCTTACCATCACTCATTCTACTCGCAGGGCTTGTTTACATTCCAATTATTTTAACAGGTTATTACGGCTTGATGGATTGGAACGGTATTGGTCCGATGACCTTTATCGGTTTAGAAAACTATATTAAATTACTATCAGATGCGACGTTTTGGTACAGTGCTCGGAATTCATTTTTCTTAGCCTTTTTCTCATCAGCCGCTTTAATTGTTTACCTTGCGGTCTCTTTAGTCCTTGCGGCTAAAATTAAAGGGAGAGAAACGCTAAGAAAAATATACCTTATTCCGATGTTACTCTCATCTGTGGCGATTGCACAGTTATGGATTAAGATTTATGATCCTAATAACGGGATGTTAAACAGTTTACTTAAAACACTTGGGGTGGAATCACCTCCAGCGTGGCTTGCGCAACGCGAAACGGTCTTGATAGCGATCTTTATTGCGATTGTTTGGCAATATGCTGGTTTTTACATCATTATCTACAGTGCCGCTTTAAAAGGTATTCCAAGCTCATTAATAGAAGCGGCAGAAATTGATGGTGCAACCCCGCTACAAATTGCGTATAAAATAAAACTACCGCTTATTTCAGGGGTTATTAAAACGACCATTGTCTTAGCCATTGTTGGTTCATTGAAGTACTTTGACCTTATATATGTCATGACAGGCGGCGGACCAAATGGTTCGAGTGAGGTCATTGCCTCCTACATGTATAAACAAGCTTTTGGCATTAATAACTTCGGTTACGGAAGTGCAATTGGTTTTATGTTGTTGTTGCTTGCGTTAACGACAACATTCATTATTCAAAAAATTACAGCATCGAAAAACGATAACTTACAATATTAAGAAGGGGGCTTTTAGACAATGGCAACACACGAAAAGAAACCATCAAAGAAGATTGGTATGGCCTTGCTATACCTTGTACTAGGCCTAATCGCTGTCTTTCAAATATACCCGCTCGTCTGGCTCTTCTTCTTCTCGTTGAAAGGGAATTCGGAGATTTTCGGACGCTCACCATTTGCCTTACCTGAAAATTGGTTGTTTGAAAACTACGCCCGGGTATGGGTTGACGGAAATATTAGTCAGTATTTCTTTAACAGTGTTTTAATTACCGCAACAAGTGTGATCCTCACCGTGATTTTAGCAAGCTTTGTGACGTTTGCGATTACACGCATGAAGTGGAAACTGAGTGGGACTGTATTATTGTTATTTATGATTGGTTATATGATTCCCATTCATTCAACACTTGTCCCACTATTTCAGTTTTACCGTGAACTCAATTTAATTGATAATCCACTGTCGATTATCTTAGCATATGTGGCGTACAATATGCCTCTAACCATTATGATTTTAATGGGCTTTTACCGCACGTTGCCACGTGAAATTGAAGAAGCGGCGGTGATGGACGGCTGTTCTATTCATCGTATTTTCTTCCAAATTATTTTACCGATGACCAAACCGGTGTTATCGACGACAATCATTATCAACATGATTTACAATTGGAATGAATTTGTCTTTGTGAATACATTCATTTCATCAGATAAGTATAAAACATTAACCGTTGGTATTCAGAACTTTATCGGTCAGTACTTAACAGACTGGGGAGCGATTGGGGCGACATTGATCATCAGTATTATCCCTATTTTAATCGCCTTCATCTTCTTAAGTAACCGAATCGTTGAAGGGATTGCCGCGGGCTCTGTGAAAGGCTAATCACGGATTGTTTTTTTCATTTCACCTCACCTCAGTCTTTCGACTGGGGTTTTTTCTGTTTCTTTCTCTCTCTCTTTCTCTCTCTCTCGATATTTTAACTTCCTGATGTCAGTTTATAATTACTTAACGAAAAAGTGATACGAACAAAACAAAGCACACATCAACTGTTACGTGATGCGTGCCTCATTTTTATCCGTTCTTCTATTGTTTCAAAGATGTGCAAGGTGATAGAAGAAATGAGTAAAGCAGTAAAAGAACCGCCAAAGAAAAAGAAAATGCCTGGCATATAGGTCATTAAATAAAGACTTAAACCCACTGAGACAACCATAATTAATGTTTGAATCGGGTGAATCAACATAATCAGAAAGGCTTGTTTAATCGTTTGAAAAAAAGGCCAATCGTAATGAACGAAGACAGGAAAAAGATAAAGCAATGTTAAACAGGAAAATATTAAAAATAAGTAAATCGGCATGTGGAGGATGAGTGATTGGAGTGCCGCTATTTCCTGAATATAAATGATGTCAATAATGCCTAACAAGGTAATGAGTGAGGTTAATAGACCATAACCAATACTTCTAACGAAGTTTTCTTTGAAGTGCTGCCAAAATGTTGGCATGAGTGGCAGTGAAATGTCTTCTCTAAAAAACGAGCGTATGGTCGCAAACATCGCGACTGTCGCTGGAAAAAAACCAAAGACGAACAGTCCGAGTGTCGTAAATAACAACCACAATAGATTGAGCAGGGCAAGTTTGCTGACCCAATCGACGCTCTGCATTAAACGCTCGTGCATATGGGGCCCCCTTATTATTTAATTACTTCAAGTATATAGGTTTAATAGCAACATTATAAGGCAATCATTGTTAGTAGAAAGTCTGATAATTCTAGATAGACGACGAGTATTTTTGTCGTGTCAATGGATATCAATAGCTGGTGTTGTGGTAACGTGATACAATATGACAATAGCGGATTAATGTCCGAACAAGAAAAAGAACAACGCATAATATTAAAAAACATTTAATGTATATAAGGTAGTACAAGGAGCTTAATCATGAGAGAAATTCAACATACACATAAAAAAAACCAAATAAAAGAAAAAAACGCAACAGATTTAAAAGGATTGGACGATATTATAGATGAGATGGTTGATGCTGTTCATCATAGTAAAGACGAAATCTATAACATAACAGAACATGCGCGTGATGAATACGAGACACTCACTGAAAAGATTGCGCAGTTACGCGAGGAAATTGATGGGATTATTACTGATAGTGACTTACTTGAAAGAAAAGAGCGTGTCGCCAGACAGCGCCTTGCGACGGTGAGTGAGAACTTTAGTATGTATTCAGAGAAAGAAATTCAACACGTCTATGAAGAAGCGCATAATTTACAGGTTGAGTATCGAATGAAGCAAGAAAGGGAACAATCATTAAGGAAGGAGCGCGATGAAATAGAGCGCCGACTTCGGGTGCTTGAAGAGACGATTGAACGCGCAGAATCACTCGTTGGAAAAGTGTCTGTTGTACTTAATTATTTAACTGATGATTTCAAAGAAATCTCCTCCATTCTTGAAGATGCGAAAGAAAAGCAAATGTTTGGACTGAAAATTATTGAAGCGCAAGAAGAAGAACGACGTCGTATTTCAAGAGAAATTCATGACGGACCGGCACAAATGCTTGCGAATGTCTTAATTCGAGCCGACCTTGTCGACCGGACGTATCGGGAGCGCAGCCCAGAAGAAGCGCTTGTAGAAATTCAGTCGATGCGCAAGATGGTTCGTCAATCGTTGTATGAAGTGAGGCGGATTATTTATGATCTGCGTCCAATGGCCCTTGACGACTTAGGTCTTGTGCCAACAATAAGAAAATATTTACAAACGTTAAGTGACTACCATAACATAGCGATTCATTTTCAGGAACAGTCCAGTCAGGAACGATTAAAGGAAAAGTATGAAGTCGCGATTTTCCGCCTAACACAAGAAGCTGTTCAAAATGCGATCAAACACGCACAGGCAAGTGAGATTGATGTAAAACTTATTGTCTCGAACAACCGAGTCAATGTCTCCGTTAGAGATGACGGAAAGGGCTTTACATTAACTGAACGAAAAAGTCAGTCCTTCGGACTGATTGGTATGCGAGAACGGGTAGATATGTTGGATGGAAAACTTGAATTAACGTCCAAACCAGGAAAAGGGACGCATGTTTTTATTAATATTCCTTTAACATCGTAAGTCATTTTCATTAAAATTTAATTAAAACGTACTTTAGGTATAGGTATTTTCCAAGTTTTTTAGTATAATAAGTGTGTTGTTAGTATAATTGGATGAAACTTTTCCAACTGTTTATTCGACATATAAGTTGATGTGTCCTTTACATCACGTCTTTGTCAATAAAATCAGTAAGTAAGTCGGAAGTTGTGTTAAACAGAAATAGCACATAAAAGACTAAAAACGAACAATCTATGTATAGAAGTACGTTAAATATTAGGAGGACAAAAACATGAGTACAAAAATCGTATTAATTGATGATCACGTATTATTTAGAGAAGGCATTCGCCGTATTTTAGATTTTGAAGATGATTTTGAAGTTGTAGCTGAAGGTGGCGATGGTGAGAATGCGATGAGCTTAGTCGCAGTGTATAAACCAGATGTTGTCTTAATGGATATTAATATGGAACGTATGAACGGTGTCGAGGCGACAAAAGAGCTTGTAGAAAAATACCCTGAGTTAAAAGTGATTATCTTATCCATTCACGATGATGAAAACTATGTGACACATGCCTTAAAATCAGGTGCCCAAGGGTACTTATTAAAAGATATGGATTCAGAGTCACTCGTCAATGCGATTAAAATTGTCTCTGATGGCGGGGCTTATTTACACCCGAAAGTGACGCACAACTTAGTGAAAGAATTTAAACGAATGAGTGAAGAAGAACATAAAGGCTTCCAACAAGTCGAATACCGTAAGCCACTTCACCTACTCACACGTCGTGAGTGTGAAGTGTTACAACTCTTAGCGGACGGTAAGAGTAACCGTGGGATCTCTGAAGCGCTCTTCATCAGTGAAAAAACAGTGAAGAATCACGTCAGCAATATTTTGCAGAAAATGAATGTTAATGACCGAACACAAGCCGTTGTCACAGCGATCAAAAATGGTTGGGTAGAAGTGTTATAAAAGTATTGTAGTTTCTTCTGCTTATCTTGAGGCGCTTGCCTTATTGTCAAACAACGTATATGAACCACAGGTAATTGTCTAACATAGGACCATGTCCTTTAGGGCGATGACCTGTGGTTTTCATTTTGGTTTTCTTTTGGTGGTTTCAAACGCTAAGCTGTGTTTTAGGGTTTCTATTTATAGTAAAAAACGTTAAAATAGAGAGAGAGATGTCATTAAACGTGTGATCTGTGACGTATCATGATAGAATAAAGAAAGTGTCTGTTGTGACGTGTTGATTTTATCATTTTGTTTAGACATGTGACGTGTTAGGCCAGCCGTTGACTTATGACTTATTGAAGAACAAAAATAATAGCATAGCTAGTGATTAGAGAGGTTAGATAATATGACAGTAGCAATAATTACCGATAGTACCGCTTATATCCCTAAAGAAATTAGAGAAGAGTATCACATACATATGGTGCCACTGACCGTCACGATTGACGGTCAGTCTTACCAAGAAGAAGTGGATCTAACAGCGAGTGAATTTTATGACTTAGTAAGAGAAGAAAAATCGTTACCGAAAACGTCGCAGCCAGCGATTGGATTGATGGTCGACTTATTAGAACAGTTAAAGGAAGACCACGACGAAGTCGTCTCCATTCACTTATCAAGTGGCATTAGTGGAACGTATCAATCGATGCAAGCGGCAGGGTCGATGGTAGAGGGCATCAAGACGTATGCTTTTGACTCTGAAGTAAGCTGTATGGCACAAGGTTTTTATGTGTTAGAAGCAGCGAAGCTTGCGCAAAAAGGCGTACAAGCTACAGAAATCTTAGAGAAATTAAACACAGTAAAACAATCTCTTCGTGCTTACTTTGTGGTGGATGATTTAAATCACTTACACCGCGGGGGGCGTTTAAACGGGGCACAAGCACTTGTCGGTAGTGTTTTACAAGTGAAACCGATTCTGCATTTTGCGGAAACGAAAATTGTTCCGTTTGAAAAAATCAGGACGCAGAAAAAGGCGTTTAAACGCTTAATTGAATTGATTGATGAAGATGCATCAACAGGTGTGCCCCTTCGTGCCACCGTCATTCATGCGAATTGTCCACTTGTCGCTGAACAACTGATGCGTGAATTAAAAGACCGTTACACAAATGTCGAACTGACGCTTAGTTACTTTGGACCGGTTATTGGTACACACTTAGGAGAAGGGTCGATTGGACTCGGTTGGTATAAACTATAACGACGAGAAGGGTTTTTAGTCCGTGTGTCATAAATAAATATGAAGCGCGACTGACGTGTGATTATGCGTGCCAACTTAAAAAAGTGAAAAAACAGCTATTAATAACAAGAAAAATATCATTAACACATAAAGTCTTTAGACAATGTTCATGTTGTCTAGAGGCTTTTTTCGTTAAAATCAGTTATAAAAGGAGTGAGGCTAAAGCATGTCACCCGTTCATCGATCAATCAATACAGAAAGTAAAGATAAAAAACAAAAACATCCCTTCGCTCAACCCCTTCGCTACGTTGACGGTTTGTTGTTGGATCACAACCAATTAACGAAACGGTTAAAACAGTTAGATATGACAGATGAGCATGTTTCAGTAACAACGATGACGGCCATCACCGGTCGTTGGGGTTTTTATACGTGTCAGCGTTGTTTGAATCAAGACCCAACACTTTTTTCATCCTTTCCTTGCGGAAAGTGTCAGAAAACGTGCATCTATTGCCTCGCCTGCTTGAAATACGGTCGCCTGGCAAGTTGCCAGTCACTGTTTCATCTACGTGTAACAGACAGAGAAACAAAGCCCGTAGCTACGGGGTTTACCTTTACGTCCACACTCACCTCCCATCAACTAAAGGCGAGTCAAGCAATCATAAAAGCGATTGATACGACTAAGAGTCAATTACTCGTACATGCGGTCTGTGGGGCTGGTAAGACAGAAATGTTGTTTCACGGCATACAGCATGCATTAGAAACAGGGAAGCGTGTCGCTTTAACGACCCCGCGTCAGGACGTCATTAAAGAGTTATTGCCACGTTTTAAAGCGGTATTTACCCGCGTGCCACTCATTTGTCAGTATGGCGGAAGTGATGATAACCGGCTGACTTCTATCTTGACGCTCTGTACAACACACCAATTGATTCGCTACAAAGAAGCGTTTGATGTCTTAATCATTGACGAAGTCGATGCCTTCCCTTATCATAATGATCCGAATTTGATTAAACAGTCCCAACGTGCGCTTAAAGATACAGGAACAGTGATTTATTTAACAGCTACCCCGAGAAAGTCACTCTTAAAACAAAAACTACCGACGTGCTTTGTGCCGGTGCGTTATCACGGTCAGCCGTTACCAGTTCCGCAAGCCCAGTTTACCTCATTTAAAAGATCCCCCTTACCGTCTAATGTCTATAAGGCAATCAGCGAACAACGGCAGAGTGGCCGGCAATTGTTGTTATTTGTCGCAACGATTAAACAGGCAGAACAACTGTTACCTATTTTAAGAGAAAAGTTTAAGTCATTAAATGTTGAAGCTGTCCATGCGACAGAATCCGATCGGTCGCTTCGCGTAAAGCATTTTAGACACAAAGCAATTGATATATTAGTGACTACCACGATATTAGAGCGCGGTGTTACTTTTCCTTCTGTCGATGTCTATGTGCTAAAGGCAGATCATGATGTGTTTGATGAAGCGGCGCTTGTCCAAATTGCGGGACGCGCAGGGCGAAGTAAGAGTGATCCGGCAGGGACAGTTTACTTCTTTCATGAAGGCTATACAAAAGCGATAAAATCAGCGATTCGCTCAATCAAACGAATGAATCAGTTAGGAGCGAAGTGATGCGCTGTCTTTTGTGCTTTAAGTCAATCGAACAAGCCGTGAGTTGGCACACACTTTTCCAACCGGTAACAGCTCAGTACTGCGCGGCCTGTCGGCCTCACTTAACAAAAATTACAGGCGCATACTGCAAGAGGTGCCACAGGCCACAGGCCAAAACTAAGACGTGTTCTGACTGCGCGAAAAGAAACCAACCCGCCCTTTTGTATAACCGGAGCGTCTACTGTTATGACGCGGCAATGAAAGACATGCTTATCATCTGTAAATATCGCCACCACTACCATGCCTTGTCATCCTTAACGAAGCCTGTCCGCCAAGCTTTTTTCAACCAGTTTAAAACAGTCAAACACCTGACCCTTATCCCGATTCCTGTCTCAGATGAGCGAATGGAAGAACGGTTGTTTAATCAAGCCACGATTATCTCTGCGATGATTCCGCGCCCTGTGTTTTTCGGGCTAAAGCGCCACCATCAAGAAAAACAAGCAAAGAAAAACCGGAAACAACGGCTTCAGACGCCCAACCCGTTTTATCTTGATCCGCACCTGCCCTTACCAACAGGTCCGGTTGTCCTCATTGATGACGTTTATACGACTGGCACGACCCTTCATCATGCCGCAAATGTCCTAGCTGAAGCAGGAATTGAGGCGATTTATAGTTTCACATTGGCACGATAGTCTTATTTAACTTTGATCGCGACCTGCCGATAATAAGATTAAGTCAAACATATAACAGTAGTATCCGTTTAATCTGTGACAGATAAGGTTAAATATACAGTAATTAAATGAAATAAGTTTAAAAGTATGTAGAGGTAAAGAAATGAATGAGGTGAAAGCATGGCTGACTTAGCAAACTGTTCTCGTTGCGGTAACTTATTTGTCCAAACAACACGTGAAATATGTGAGGCGTGTTATAAGGAAGAAGAAAAACAATTTGAGATCGTGTATAACTTTATGAAAAAACGAGCCAATCGCCAAGCGACGATTCCTGAGATTGTCGAAGCGACCGGTGTTAAAGAGGATCTTATCATTAAATTTGTGAAGGAAAAGCGATTACGGACTACGCAATTTCCTAACTTAGCGTATCCGTGTGACCGGTGTGGTAGTGAGATTGTCGAAGGCAAACTATGTCAAAGTTGTTCGAATGAGTTAACGGGTGAGTTAAAGTATCAACACGACATTGAACAAGTAAAGAAATTAAATCAAGAAAAAGAGAAGGAAAAAGCGAATCAAACGTATGTGGCGGTAGATAAAGGAAAAAATAGACGTCGTTTCTAAACATGTGACCGATGTGACCGATACAACTAGTAGTGCATCGTCTTATTTAGAGCGTCAATTGTCATAAACAGCTGAAGACATGGGCTACTGACAAATAACATCAATAGACAAACAGATAAATCATCGTAAGGAAAGGGGGACGTTGTTGTGAAGATTCATCTTAATCGTATGATAAACAATAATCCATATCAGAACCAACAACAAAAACAAGCGGCAATGAAACAAGAGAAACAGATAAGACAAGATAAAGTCGAAATTTCATCGGCCGCCAAAGAAATGCAAGCATCAAAGCCGGTCCATAAAGAACGGATTGACAAAGTGAACCAGATTAAACATCAAGTAGAAACAGGGACGTATCACGTCGATACCGACCACGTCGCATCAAAAATGCGTCAGTTCTTTAGATGATAAAAAAGTGTAAGGTACACGTGTACCTTAGCTTTTTTGTGTCGTGACCTTGTTTTTGGTGACAAAGATTAGGCATACTTGGTACAATCAATACATAAAGATGCTAGATGAAGCGGAGGGCTGTCAGATTGTTATTACAACCGTTACTAAAAGCGATGTCAGACTTGATCACAGTACATGAAAGTCTGTTGTCGATGGCTGTTCAAAAGTCTGAGAAACTTAAACAAAATGAATTAGAAGCGTTTAATGACTTAATCAAGATGGAACAAAAACATATCCAAGCGTTAGAACAATTAGAAAAAGTGCGGTTAAAAGCGGCGAAAGACCTGGCGGTCTTTTTGAACTTACAAGAAGACGCTTCGGTGACAGACATCATCGCGCGATTACCCCTAGAAAAAGATCAACAGCGATTAGAAGAAAAAGCAACGGCTTTACTTGAAGCTGTGCTTCATATTAAACAACAAGAAGATTTGAATCGTCAATTACTGAAACAATCCTTGCAATTTGTCCAGCTCCAATTGGATTTAATGGAGCCAAGTGTCGAGTCGATGACTTACGGCACAAAAAAAATCGCAGAGGACCCGAAAGCCAAACGGTCAGTGTTTGATTCAAAAGCTTAGGAGGAAATGAGATGTCATCAACTTTTCACGGGTTAGAAATGGCCAAGCGAGCACTTAGTGCCCAGCAGTCAGCTATGTATACTACCTCTCATAATATATCAAACGCCAATACAGTCGGTTATACGCGTCAGCGGGTCAACTTTGAAGCGTTAAGTGGCATCACGTCAAGCCGTGAACCAGGTGGGTTAAATGACCGCGTCGGTGGCGGTGTTCAGGCGGGATCAATCGAGCGGATTCGCGAACAATTTTTAGACGTGCAGTACCGAAAAGAAAATGGGAAGACGATGTATTACCGTCAAAAAGCAGAAGCCGCAAAACAAATGGAAGCGATTTTAAATGAACCATCTGAAGTTGGACTGTCGCATATTTTTGATCAATTTTGGAACGCCCTTCAAGATTTATCGGTTAACCCAGAAGACTCAGGCGCGCGGTCTGTCGTTGCCCAACGTGCGGAAGCGCTAGCTGATACGTTTCATTACACATCAAGTTCACTTGAGTCTGTCCGGGAGGATTTACGTAATGAGATGAACGTCAAACAAATAGAGTTTAATTCTCTGGTTGATCAAATTAATCAACTGAATCGTCAAATTGGTGAAATAGAACCACACGGTCACGTCGCCAATGATTTATATGATGAACGCGACCGGTTACTTGATCAATTATCATCGATTGCTGATATTCAGGTGAAGTATGAAAAGAGTTCGGGGATGCCGAGTCCGATTGCGATGGGGAAAGCCACCGTTATTTTACGCTCAGGTGATGAGACAGTGACGTTAGTTGACGGGAATAACTACGAAGTTAACCATATGTACACAGAACTCAATGATAATAATAATGTGAAAGCCTTTCATTTTTATAACCCAACAAGCATTACAGGGGATGTGACCCTGGCAGAAGTAGAAGCGAACGCCAGTGAAACAATCAACGCAGGGGACTTCCTCTCAACTGGTCAGCTAAAAGGCTTAATGGAAATGCAGGGATTTGAAACAGGCGCAGTCGATGCAGATGGTAATCCGGTAGAAAAAGGGGTCTACATTGATATGTTGGCGGATGTAGATAAGCTGATGATTGCTTTTGTGGAGAAATTTAATGCGACGCATGCTGAAGGATTTGATATTGATGGGAATGTGGGTATTGAGGATTTCTTTGTGATTGATCCTGACGCAAGTAGACCGTCGCTTGGTTTATCTGTCAATCAACAAATCTTAAATAATAAAGACTTAATCGCCGCAAGTTCTGCGGCTAATGCGAGTGGTGACGGTTTAAATGCCGTTAAACTTGCGGGAAGTTACACAGAACATATTGCTTCTTTAGGAAATAAAACATCAGTAAAAAGTTACTTTGAAGGTATGATTGGAGAGCTCGGGGTTATTGCCCAGGAAGCTTACCGCATGGAAGCTAACGCCGGCGTACTTCGTCAACAAGTCTCTAATAATCGGGATTCAGTTAGTGCGGTGTCCTTAGATGAAGAAATGACGAATTTAATTAAATTCCAACATGCATACAATGCTGCCGCGAGAACGATGACAGCGGTAGACGAAGTATTAGACCGTATCATTAATGGTATGGGACTAGTAGGAAGGTAGTGAGGTAAATGCGAGTCACACAAAGTATGTTGTCAAACAACATGTTGCGTAACTTATCAAAAAGCTATACGTCAATGAATAAATATATGGATCAATTAACGACTGGGAAAAAGATTAATCGTCCGTCGGACGATCCGGTCATTGCGATGAAGGGGATGCGTTACCGTACAGAAGTAGGTAACGTGGAACAGTTCCAGCGTAATATTACGGAGATGCATACGTGGATGGAGACGTCTGATGATACGTTAGACGAAACGACGCAAATTCTTAATCGTTTACGTGATTTGACAGTACAAGCGGCGAATGGCACGTATGAACAAAATCAACGCGAGGCGATTGCGAAAGAAGTTGATCAGCTTCAACTCCAGCTCGTTGAAGCCGCCAACACAAAAGTCAACAATAAGTATATTTTTAACGGGACTCAAACAACAGGTGTCAATAAAGACGGTGAGTTACTCAAACCAGTTACGTTAGATGATGACGGGAACCCTGTTGTTAATTTAGCCCCAGGCGACTATCAAGCGGTTGAACTTGAAGTGACCTCAGGGACAAGACTTCAAGCGAATGTTAATCCGACCAATGTATACAGTCAAGAGCTGTTTGATGACATTAAAGCTCTATCAGATGCGTTAAAGTCAGACGTCCCTGATAGTGACTTTGACCGGTTTATTACCATTGTTGATAAGCATATTGATAACACCGTCAGTGAGCGAGCCGATTTAGGCGCAAGAATGAACCGGGTGGAGTTGATAGAATCACGTTTAGAAGGTCAACGCATTTCAGCGCGTGACATGATGTCAAAAAATGAAGACGCCGATATTGCAGAAGTGATTATGAATTTAACGTCACAAGAAGCGATTCACCGCGCGGCACTTAGCGCAGGTTCACGCGTGATTCAGCCAACGTTACTTGACTTTCTAAGATAATAAATAGAGCCTTACCTATGGTAAGGCTTTTTATCACATTTGTGGACGGAAGGAAGAAACATGATGAATATTCCACAATTACGAATAAATCAACAGTTTGCCCGCATTGGTATTGAATCAAATGATGCGACAGTAGATATAAAACAAGGACCTGCAGAGATTGAGATTCAACAACCGAACGCAAACATTAATATTAATACTAAACCTGGTAAATTAACCATTGACCAATCACAAGCCTTCGCAGACTTAGGGCAATATCCAATAGGCGAAGCGATAAGAAGAGAGGCGAATGAAGGTTTACAAAAAGTGCAAGAAGGTTCCAGGAGACGACGGCGTCAAGGTGACATGATGATGAAAATAGAAAATGGTGGCGATCCACTAAAACTAATTGCCAAACAAAATGCACCAAGGCAAGTAAGGTCGTTTAATATAGGGTTTATCCCATCATATGGATCTGTTAAAATTGACTATCAACCAGCAGAAGTAGAAGTAAACAATCAAGCGAATAAACCCATCATTAATACTAAACAAACACCGGTCTCGCAATCATATCAACGTGGTAACGTTGATGTCTACCTTCAACAAAAAAACTACATCGAGATTGATTTTTACAATACCCCATTTATAAATGGTGGGACAGAAATATTTGTTTAATTATATTTGTGAAAATAAATGTAAAGATCTACTAAATAAGAGGTGAGAAAATGAAGATAAATACGAGTTATTTTGGAGAAGTAGAGATTGATAGTAAAGAAGTGATTTCTTTTGAACAAGGTTTACCTGGTTTTTTAGACGAAAAAGAATTTGTTTTATTAAGTTTTGATGAACCGTTAGCCTTTCAAGTACTGCAGTCTATCAACACAGAGGCGTTAGCCTTTATTGTTGTCTTTCCATTTGACTTCAAGAAAGAATATAGAGTGGATTTAAACGATCAGATTTTAGAGCAATTAAGCATTAAGTCTGAAGAAGAAGTTTTAATTCTATCAATCGTGACATTAAAAGACCATTTAACTAATAGTACGGCAAATTTACAAGCACCGATCGTTGTCAATCGTCATTCACGTTTAGGAAAACAATATATTATGCACCAATCAAATTACAGTACAAAGGAAAAAATATTTAACTCCTCTAATGTTAAGGGGGAGAAATAAATGTTAGTCCTTTCACGTAAATCAAAACAAAAGATAATCATTAGTGACAATATTGAAATAGAGATACTTTCAATTGAAGGTGATCAAGTTAAGATAGGAATTAATGCACCAAAAGATATTGATGTGAATCGTTATGAAGTATATGAGGCGATTAAAAAAGAAAATAATGCTGCATCAAAGAAAATTAATATAAAAAGATTTTTAAATTGAAACATTTTTTTTAAATTTTGACTAAACAATCTAATAGTAACTCCGATAATAATATTGTAGGTGATAAAGTCTGATTAAGCGGCCGCAAAATGTCCTTATCGCTATAATAAGCCACATGGATGTGGAACAAACAAATTCAAGGAGGAAACAAACATGATTATTAACAATAATATTCCAGCTTTAAACACACACCGTCAAATGGGCATTAACCAAGGTAACATGCAGAAATCAATGGAGAAATTATCTTCAGGTCTTCGTATCAACCGTGCAGGTGACGATGCGGCAGGTCTTGCAATTTCAGAGAAAATGCGTGGTCAAATCCGTGGTTTAGATCAAGCTAGTCGTAACGCTGCAGATGGCGTTTCATTAATTCAAACAGCAGAAGGCGCACTAAACGAAACACACTCTATTTTACAACGTATGCGTGAACTAGCTGTTCAATCTGCGAATGATACGAACGAAGGAGTAGACCGTTCAGAGCTACAAAAAGAAATGAATGAATTGATTGATGAAATTGATCGTATTGCGAATAATACAGAATTCAACCAGAAAAAACTACTTAATGGTTCACTTTCTGGAACTGGTAGTGTGAAACTTCAGATTGGTGCTAACTCAGGTCAGAGTATTGCATTAGAAATAAAATCGATGACATCTTCAGGAATTGGAATTAGTGGATTAGTTGTTACTGATCCTGATGCTGCCTCTGCTTCTGGTATAATGACACACGATTTAGCAACAGCAGCAATTAAAACAATTAATGATGCTATAGAAACTGTATCAGCCGAGCGTTCGAAATTAGGTGCTAATCAAAACCGTTTAGAGCATACGATTGCTAACTTAGATAACTCTTCTGAAAACCTATCAGCTGCAGAATCACGTATTCGTGACGTTGATATGGCGAAAGAGATGATGGAAATGACAAAAGCAAACATTCTATCACAAGCATCGCAAAGTATGTTAGCTCAAGCGAATCAACAACCGCAATCAGTTCTTCAATTATTAGGTTAATTATTAATAAAATAATTGAGAAAATAATAAAGGTCTTAGCCAATAGGCTAGGGCCTTTATTTAATTAAATGAACAATACATAAGTGTAATCTATGATAAAATAATAGTTAATAATATATTTATAAGAGGTGTTGGAATGATTATTGTTAAAGTAAGTGAAGAAATAATTAATGTAGAAGAGACTAAAGTTTTTCAGTTTATAGTTGAAAAGATGAATCAGTTAAGTGAAAATGAGGATTTAGTTTTCAGTCATTTAATTATAGATGGACATGAAGTATATAATGATCATGAAAACTATATTAATCAGTATCTTCATGATATTAAACTCATTGAATTAGAGATGGCATCAGTTGAGGAGTTAACAAATGATATTCTTAACTCTCTAAAATTATATTTAGACAGAGCGGTTCCGACCCTTGAGTTGATGGTGAGTGAGAATTACGGAGAAATGTCAGAATCATTCTGGACTAATATGGTGGACTTAACTGATGGAATACAGGCCATCATGCAGTTCTCAGAATCGCTTAATGCTTTAGATAGTGTGGCTTTTCATACAGTTAAAGAGGAACAAAAATGTCTAATAAATATCTTACCACAACTATTAGATGCGTTAGAATCAAAAGATGCGACGTTAATTTTTGATTTGTTAAGTTTTGAAATCGTTCCGATTTTTGAAGCTCTTCAGAAAAAAGTAAATGATGTGGTAACTCGCAAGAAAGGTGATTCAATTGAAAACTAGTAATAGTCGCTATCTACAAAGCTATTTCCCGGAAGTTCGGACGCTTCTTACCAACAGTAATAAAGAGACTATGATTGTGGAAGTTTTGGAAACTAGAAATAACCAAGATACATTAAAGGTTAAGTTAGATGATAGAGAATTATTTATTCATAGTAGTTATAATCCTGAAAGAGAAGCACAACAAATTCTGAAAAAGGAATTAACAGAAGATTTTAATTCCGATTCTCATGTTGTATTCTTTGGCTTAGGATTAGGTTATCACGTATCCCAATTTACTAAACAGTATCAACAAAATAGTTATTCTATTATTGAACCATCTCTAGAGATATTTAATGTCACGTCAGATTTGATACAATTGGAAGATGTGTTTAATAAAAATGTTGTACATCTTTTTGTAGGAGAAATGTACTCAATTACACAAATGGTAAATCAGATTTATAAAGAGTCGACAACAAAAATAGAAATCGTTATTTTACCTACATATAAACAGTTATTTAGCAAATTATTGAGTGAATTTCTTTCGGAATCAAAAAACAAAATTAGACAACATAGATCTATGCTTGCGACAAATTACCGTTTTCAATTCAATTGGATAGAAAATAGTATAAAGAACCACAAGCGTGTTATAAACACACCTAATATATTAGATGATGATTTTAAGCGAATTTTCAAGGATAAGCCAGTTATGATAGTTTCTGCCGGCCCATCTCTATCTGATGATATTGAATCACTGCGCTATATTAAAGAGAACTGCTTAGGTTATATCTTTTCTGTTGGTTCTGCGATTAATACGTTAGTAGAATATAATATTTTACCTGATGCGGTATTTAGCTTTGACCCAGGAGAAAAGAACCACTTAGTTTTCGAGAAAATGATTAACAACAATATGGATAGCATTCCTTTAGTGTTTGGATCAAGTGTGGGTTATCAATTGCTAGATAATTATCGGGGACCCAAATATCATTTTATTACTTCGCAAGATTATACGTCGCGCTTATTACTAGGTGATCAAGTCAATGTAGATGAGTTAATATTGGATTCTCCATCGATTGCTGTTATGACTTTTCAAATTGTCAATAAATTAGGTATGTCACCTGTGATTTTCGCGGGCCAAAACCTAGGGTATTTATATAATCGTCGTTACGCAAAAGGTGTTGAATATAATTTTATTGATTCGGAATTGACAGAACAAGAAGTAAGTCGGGCAGAAGACGTTAAAGATGTTTATGGTAATAATATCAAGACTACAATGAGTTTTAATATGATGAGGAAATCATTGGAGCTTTTTGCGGAACACTTTAAGGGCGAGTATTATAATACAACCAAGGGTGGCGCAGATATAAAAGGTATTCCGTTTAAAACAATTGAAAAAATTATTAAAGAGCACTTACGAAAGTCAATTGATAAAAAAACTTGGCCATCTAATTTAGCTTCATATGATTTATCAAAACAAGAAGAGAAAAAGAAAGAACTTTTATTATCGTATGAAAGTTATATAGAGGGAAAAAGTAGATTAGAATACACCTTTGATAAAATTAAAAATGAAACTGGAAAAAAGAAGTTAGAGAAGTTATTCACAAAGATTGACGATGAATTGACTAGGTTTGAAAAGAACGATTTCTTTAAACAATTTATTGTCCAAGTGATACGTGTAGAACATGATTTATTAATACAGAAAATAAATAAAACAGCAAAAAAAGAAGATACCTTGGATAAGAAAAAAGATATTGTTCAGATGTTTAAGCACTACCTCGACATTCTTCAAAAAGCTTCCAATAAATTAGTTGAAGTAGCAAAAAAAGAAGCGATAATTTAGTTTTTATGGATTATGAATTGATTATAGAGATGAACGTATGTAACGTAAATATTCGTTTCTATACTCTAACACGTAAAATATATTTAGGAGAAACTTATGATAACTTCACATTCATTTGACGTTCCGGCACATCAAAACATATATAATAATTCTTTAGGTAGAAAATTAAAGATTACATTTTCTCTAGATGAAAATAACATGAATGATGAGACAGGACTACTTTTGTTAGTTCCAGGGTTTGGAGCTTCAATTAATTCCAATATCTATAAAAAGATGAGAGATAGCTTTGCTAATGAGTATAATCTTGTTGTTATACAATGCGATTATTTTGGTAGTGAATTCATGCAAGACGCTGATAAGATAACAATTAATCAAGATGTTATTTTAAGGAGTCTAACAGATACTCAGAAGAATGAAGTGTTAAGAGGTGAAAGTAGTCTCGAATCTTTCATCCAATATTATAAAGGTACTGTACCTGGGGTCGCTGTTTTAAATGAACACATAGATAACTTTAACGATATGGGATTTTTGCAAGCGATAGATTTAATTACTGCGGTTGAATCAGTTAAGATAATATTAAGAGATAATAATTATCTTTTTAATCAAAATAGATTAATAGGGTACGGCCATTCTCACGGTGCTTATTTACTTCATTTATCTAATATGCTGATGCCTAATTTATTCAGTTATATTATAGATAATTCATCCTGGATTAAACCTGAATATATTAAGCAGGTTAGATATTTAATATTTCAACGTAACAATATAACTTTTAATCTATCATTTAATTATTTATTAAGGAATATTTTGATGGACGCAGAAATATTAGATTTACGTAATATAAAGCACGATACGAAGATACACACACAAATTTTATGTTTTCAAGGTACCAATGATACTCTGGTAGATTTTAGTGAGAAAGAAACCTTTATAAATAGTTTTATCAATTCAGAGATAATTAAAATAACGGAAGAAAATATAGATAATATTATCGTTAACTCTAGTACTCACGGATTAAATGCGGATTTTATTCAAATGTTTAAATTTGCGATCAAGAAAGAAAAAGAGTTAATGATTAAAAGTATATTCGAGTGTGAAATTAAAATAAAGAATTTACAAATAAAATTATATAATAAAGGCTTACCTATATTTGTATTTTCACATATAGAGAATTACTTTTATATTAAATAAGTTTACTCATTTGCCTTTATAATTCAAGTTTTTTCTTTTTTTATTTACTCAACTTTCGCACCCCAAAATCGGCAGATAGGCCTTGATATAACTAGGTAAGGCATCAAACCATTGTTGGAGTTGACTTTTGATAATATTTTGTATTTTATTATTTGTTTGTTTAAGAGTATCTTCAAGAAGCTCGAAGAGCTGATATAATGCATGAGCCCAATCAAGTTCATTAATTTCGTCACTTAATTCATAAAAGATACCACCTAGTGTTCGATCATCATTATGGCAGCGATTTTGCCATGAAAGGGTGATATATCGAGTAAATACAATGGTTGTATGACTGATTAACGCATCATATGAACGACTTTGAAACTCCTTCTGGAGTTTCAGTAAAGATTTCGTTGTTTTAAAGAAGACTTCTATATCCCAACGCATACCGTAAATGCGAATGATTTCTTCATCGCTAAGCGAACAGTCTGTGCTTAGAATAGCGAGCCATTCGCTTCTCTTATTTCGATTCCGCACAAAGACAACCTTAATATCAACACCATTAGACTGGGTTGTATGAATGGAAGGGATGATATTCTTTTTACCTTCAGTTGGTGTAGCTAGAGTATAAAGTTCTTTTAAACTCACGCGCTGGTCACCATGAAGATAGCGTTGTTTTAGATTTTTGACCATGCCAATCACATCAAGCCCTTGTTCCTGAATATTCTTAACTAGCGGTGGTGTTGTAAACCAAGAATCCATCAAAACATAGGATGCGTCAATACCAGAAGATAAGGCGCGATGAATCATGTCAGGAATTTGTTCAGGTGCTGTTTGTAAAGCGTTCACGCGTCTTTTATACCCTAAACTTCTCTTATCAATGTTAGATGAGATACCATTAATTTGGCTTTTTTTGAACTTAGTAGAGAGAAATCTACAGGGATAAAGGTTGCTCCGTCGGACCAACCAAGCGTAAGTAAACGAAAACCTTTGTAGTATCTCATCTTCTGAGAAGCATGATCAAAGCAACGCGCCAGTAATTCAACAGATTTACTTCGATTTCTATGATAAGATGAGTCATCCAGAATGAGAACCTTTGGTCGTTGGTTAACTTGGTTACTTTACCAATGGTATAACTACTTAGGTTAAGTAGGAACTTACGCCAATTGAATGTTGAGTGATTCATAAAGCGATAAACGGCATCCTTTGCGGGGAAATCGTGAGATTTCTTGCTTTAAAGTGTTCTAAACCAGTTCTTATTTCTGAATATGAGACTAAAAATAAGCTGAAATAAATACCCGCTAGAAAAACCAAGTGCTTTCGTAATGCCGGCATTTCTCAGGTGATGTAAAACTTTGAGTTCTTTAAAAATTACATTTAATTCATTTGGTAGTTGCTTATTTAGGTCGTTATTAGTTATCATATAGGAGACACCTCTTCTGTATGTTATTGTGTTTTGGTTAACTCAATTATACCAAACAGGAGTGGTGTTTTTTATATTTTTTAAAAAAGCAACATGAGTATTTAACTAGCCAATGCACTTAGAATCACTAAGTTTTGTAGTCGTTTTTGGACTGCGAAAGTTGAGTTATTTATATTTGATCCACCGATATTCAAATACTGGTAATTTTAGAATAAAAACCCATTCATTTAAAATCAAGGAGAGGATTTTATAAAATGGAATAGTTAAGTTTTTGGTAGTAAAATTATGTCTTCATGCTAGAAAAACTGAAGGTTAAATTTAATATGAATGGAGCGTGATTAAATGAGCACGGTATTAGTTACAGGAGCAGATGGTTTTATTGGTAGTCATCTAACTGAAGAATTAGTAAATCAAGGCCATAAAGTAAAAGCTTTCGCTTATTATAATTCTTTTAATTCATGGGGATGGTTAGATAGCATATCTAAAGATATCATGAATGAGGTAGAAGTTTTTACTGGAGATGTGAGAGATCCTAATGGTGTGAGGGAATCTATGAAAGGTATAGATGAGGTTTTTCATCTTGCAGCGCTCATCGCTATACCGTTTAGTTATCATTCCCCCGATACATATGTCGATACCAATATCAAAGGAACACTTAATGTGCTGCAAGCAGCTAAAGATTTAGAAACTTCTAGAGTATTAATTACTTCCACATCAGAAGTGTATGGCACAGCACAGTATGTTCCTATTGATGAAAAACATCCGTTTCAAGGACAGTCACCTTATTCAGCAACAAAAATCGGGGCTGACCGATTAGCTGAATCATTCTATCGGAGCTATAATATGCCAATTTCAATTGTTCGTCCATTTAACACTTATGGCCCTCGACAATCTTCGAGGGCGGTTATTCCTACAATTATTACACAACTACTTGCCGGTATAGAAGAAATAAAACTTGGATCATTAACACCAACAAGAGACTTTAATTACGTGAAAGATACCGTTAGAGGATTTATTGAAATTGCCAGAGCCCAGAATACAATTGGTGAAGAAATTAATATCGCAACTCAGCAAGAAATATCCATCGGTCAACTTGCTGAAGAATTGATAAGGAAGATTAATCCAAATGCAAGTATTATATGTGATGATCGGAGGCTTAGACCTGAAAAAAGTGAAGTTAATAGACTTCTGGGGTCAAACGAGAAAATAAAAAGACTGACGAATTGGGAACCAAGCTATTCATTTGATCAAGGGCTGGCAGAGACAATCGATTTTTTGAAATATAATTTAGAACATTACAAGACAGGTATTTACAATATATAGTCGTGAGGAGGGTGAAAAGCATGATTGAGAGAGATATTTCATATTTTACTAACCAACAATTAAAAAACATACTAATAAGCAATCATGACGTAACACCGTATGTAAAAGACTCCTTAGATAGAACATTAAAGTGCTTTGAGAAGAATAACAATAAATATTACAAAGAAGACTTAAATCTATCTGTTTTTCATTCAGGACAATATTCAATATATCTTTATTATTTAGCAAATACCATCTTCAAAAAAAGTAATGATACTGAACTTGCTTCAAAAATATATTATCTAAACAAGATTTTGCATTCTGTGGACTGCTTTTATGAAATTGAATTACCTAACTATTTGGGAGTCGAGCATCCTGTTTGGAGTATTCTTGGAAGAGCTAAATATAATGATGGTCTATTTATTTACCGAAATTGTACAGTTGGTGGTAATAAAAAGAAATATCCAACTCTAGGACGAAACGTAATTATGTATTCGAATTCAACGATATTAGGAAACTGTAACATTGGTGATAACGTGATAATATCAACTGGAACAACTATCAAAGATCAAAATATTCCAAATAACAGTATGGTATTTGGAGAGAGTCCTAAATTAGTTGTTAAGCAAAAAAGTGAAGGTGAAATAAGGGAGTTAATAGAAGATATTTGGATAAGAAATAGAGGTGAAAGTTAATGTCTGAAAAATATATACCTCTATCTGTTCCTAATCTCAAAGGTAAAGAACTAGAATATGTCACGCGTGCAATTGAAACGGAGTGGGTATCAACAGCCGGTCCATATATTAGTGAGTTTGAAGATAACGTTGCGAAATATACAGGAGCCCGTGGTGCTGTTTCTTGTCAAAATGGAACTTCAGGCTTGCACATTGCTTTAAGAGTTTTGGAAGTGACTAGCGAAGATGAAATCATTGTTCCTACCCTTACCTTTATTGCGGCGGTTAATCCTGTTAAATATATAGGCGCAGAACCAATTTTCATGGACTGTGATGATACACTTAATATAGATGCAGATAAAGTAAGAGCTTTTTGCGAAACAGAATGTGACTATATTAATAGCAAGCTCATCAATAAAACATCTAAAAAACATATCAAGGCAATTATTGTCGTGCATGTTTTCGGAAACATGGCAGACATGGAAAAAATCATGTCGATTGCTGATGAATATAACCTAAAAGTAGTTGAAGATGCGACAGAAGCTTTGGGAACTTATTATACCGCAGGGAAATACAAAGACAAGCATGCAGGGACTATTGGTGATATTGGTGTCTATTCCTTTAATGGAAACAAAATCATGACCACTGGCGGTGGTGGAATGATTGTATCGAACAATGAAGAACTACTAAAGAAAGCCAAGCATTTAACAACACAAGCTAAAAGTAATGACTTATATTATATACATGACGACATTGGCTATAATTATCGTATGACAAATCTCCAAGCCGCGCTAGGATTGGCACAACTTGAACAATTAGAAGGATTTATAGAAACAAAGAAAACTAATTATGAGCGATACAAATCAGAAATTGAAAGTATTCATGGTCTAAGAATCTTAGATTTTAATGAACATACCAGACCAAATTATTGGTTTTATGCTTTGAGTATAGATAAAGAGTATAAGTTAAAAAGAGATCAGCTCATTTCTTATCTATCTTCTAAATGTATTCAATCTCGACCGATATGGGGATTAATTAGTGAGCAAACACCATATAGAGCTAATCAAATATATAAAATTGAGAAAGCACAAATATATTTAGAAAACATGATCAATATACCTTGTAGTTCAAATCTATCTAAAGAAGACGTACAATATGTTGTTGAATGTCTACAACACCGAAAATAGAAAGAAGTATTAGTGGAGGTGTAGAGGTATGGATGTTAATGATTTTTTAATCGATGAAGAGAAAACGATGATAGAAGCGATGCAACAATTAGATGAAGTAGCGAAAAAAGTTCTTTTTGTTGTGAAGGAAAATCTTTTTGTTGCAGCAATTACTGACGGAGATATTCGTCGGTGGATATTAAAAAAAGGTCATCTAGATGTGAAAGTAAAAGAAATTGCAAATTATAACCCGAAATATTTAACAGAGAAAAATAAAACTAGAGCAAAAGAGTTTTTGAAAAAGCATTCTATTGAAGCCGTACCTATTGTTTCTAAAGAAAAACAAATTCTCTCAATAGTCCTTCGGAATGATGAAGATATTGAAATGAAAAAACATTTAAAGGTGCCTGTTATCATAATGGCCGGTGGACTCGGTACTCGTCTATATCCATACACTAAAATACTTCCTAAGCCACTTATTCCTATTGGTGAAATCCCGATTGTAGAACATATAATTAATCGCTTCTATAGGCAAGGAAGTGATGAATTCTATTTAGTTGTTAATCATAAAAAGAATATGATTAAAGCTTACTTTAACGAAATTGAGAGAAACTACGAAATTCATTATGCTGATGAAAAAGAACCACTAGGAACAGGAGGTGGACTTAGCTTATTAAAAGGCAAAATGCATTCAACATTTGTTTTATCTAATTGCGATATTTTAATTGAAGAAGATTATGAAAAAATATATAACTACCATAAGCAAGAAAATAATCTAATCACGATGGTTTGTTCACTAAAAAATATTAAAATTCCTTATGGAGTCATTGAAATTAGTGAAACAGGTGAAATAGAAAGCATGAAGGAAAAACCGGAACTATCTTTTTTCACAAATACAGGAATGTATATTGTAGAGCCTAAGATTATTGAAGAGCTAGAGGAAGGTAAATCTATTGGCTTTCCGGATATCATTGAACAATATAAAGCTGAGGGTGAGAAAATCGGTATTTATCCAATAGGCGAGAAAAGTTGGATGGACATGGGTCAAATTGATGAAATGGAAGAAATGCGAAGAAGGTTAGAGAGGGATGGATAAAAAAATACTTTTAATTGGTGGCGGTGGCCATTGCAAATCGGTATTGGATAGTCTTCTTGAAATAAATAAATATGTAGAAATCGGAATTGTCGACAAAGAAGAAACTGTTGGTAATTCAGTGATGGGTGTTCCTGTAGTGGGATGTGATGATGATTTACCAGCTTTATTTAAAGATGGTTACCTGTATGCTTTTGTCACACTTGGAAGTATCGGAAACCCAATGCTCCGTATAAAACTCTTTAATCTTCTTAGTGAAATTGGTTACGAGATCCCTGTTATCATTGATAATTCAGCTAAAGTGAGTACACATGCAGAAATTAAACAAGGTGTGTTTATAGGGAAACAGAGTACTATTAATGCTGGATCCCTAATTCAAAAAGGAGCCATCATAAATTCAGGATCTGTTGTGGAACACGACTGTCAGATAGGTGCTTTTTCTCACATTGCTCCAGGAGCTGTTTTAGGTGGAGAAGTCGTAGTTGGAGAGCATTCTCACATCGGATCAAACGCTACGGTTAAACAACAAATTCACATAGGGTCAAATTCAATTATCGGTATGGGAAGTGTCGTCTTGCAAAATATTGATTCAAATACGATAGCTTACGGAAATCCATGCAGGGGGGTGAAGAAACAATGAGTGTATTCGTTATTGCTGAAGCTGGTGTAAATCATAATGGAAGTTTGGATCTGGCAAAGAAATTAGTCAATGTTGCTAAAGATGCAGGGGCTGATTGCGTAAAGTTTCAAACTTTTGTTTCGAAGAATATAGTTTCAAAAAATGCAGTAAAAGCTGAGTATCAAAAGCAGCAAACTGAGCCTAAAGAATCCCAACAGGATATGCTTAAGAAGCTGGAACTCTCCTTTGATGAGTTTATAGAACTGAATGAATACTGTAAAAGCAAAGATATTGAATTTATGTCCACTGCTTTTGACTTTGATAGCATAGATTTTTTGGATAGTTTAGAAATGGGCACGTGGAAAATTCCATCAGGAGATATTACCAACTTACCTTATCTAATCAAGATTGCTAAACTAAATAAACCAGTGATACTTTCCACCGGTATGAGCACAATGGAAGACATAAGAAATGCAATCAATGCACTAAAGGACAACGGAACCAATAAAATTACAGTGCTTCATTGCACAACTGAATATCCTACTCCTTTTAATGATGTGAACTTGAATGCGATGCTTACTATTAAAAATGAATTTGATTTACAGGTGGGTTACTCAGACCATACTGAAGGAATTGAAGTACCTATTGCGGCTGTTGCATTAGGTGCTAGGGTTATAGAGAAACATTTTACCTTGGATAGAAATATGGAGGGACCTGATCATAAAGCAAGTTTAGAACCGGACGAGCTTAAGGCTATGGTTGATTCAATTAGGAATATTGAATCTGCATTAGGTAATAGAATCAAACAGCCAGCGGAATCAGAGAAGAAGAACATGGCAGTTGCTCGTAAGAGTATTATTGCAAGTAAAGACATTAAAGCGAGTGAAATTTTTACAGAAAATAACCTTACAGTGAAAAGGCCAGGTACTGGTATAAGTCCTATGAGATGGTTTGATGTCATAGGGAAGTGTGCTTTAAGAGATTTTGAAGAAGACGAGTTGATAGAGCTATGAAAAAATTAATCAGTATATTGACAGCTACAAGGGCTGAATATGGATTGTTAAAACCGATTATCTTAAAACTAAATAAAGTTAAGGAATTCGATGTCAGAGTTGTAGCTACTGGCGCACATTTATCACCTGAATTCGGTTTGACGTATCAAGAAATTGAAAGGGATGGTTTTGCTATTGATAAGAAAATTGATATTCTTTTAAGCTCAGATACACCATCTTCTATTTCTAAATCAATGGGTCTTGCGATGATTAGCTTTGCTGATTATTTTGAGAAGTTAAATCCCGATTTGTTGATAGTTCTTGGTGACCGATATGAAACGCTAGCTGTAGCAACTACAGCTATGAATCAGAGAATTCCTATAGCTCATCTCTATGGTGGAGAAACCACAGAAGGTGCCATTGATGAGTCTATTCGTCATGCGATAACAAAACTGAGTTACCTTCATTTTACAAGTACAAATGAATACCGAAATAGGGTTATTCAATTAGGTGAGAATCCAGAGCGTGTATACAACGTCGGAGCCATTGGTATTGAAAATATCTTAAATGAAAAATTGCTACAAAAAGAAGAATTAGAAAATGAACTTAATATCAGTTTATCAAAGCCATATGCGGTGGTTACATTCCATCCAGTAACACTTGAAGAGAACAGCTCTGAGAAGCAAATTGAATCGCTTCTCGAAGTCTGTAAAAAATATAATAATTTAGATTTTATCTTCACTAAAGCAAATGCAGATGCTGAAGGCCGGATTATAAACCAATTTATTGATAGATATGCTAAAGATAATGATAACATTTTCGCATATGCATCACTTGGCATGAAACGCTATCTAAGCGCACTCAAGTATTGTAGGATGGTTATAGGGAATTCCTCAAGTGGATTAGTAGAAGCCCCAAGCTTTAGTATTCCTACAGTAAACATAGGAGACCGACAAAAGGGAAGAATGCAGGCAAGTAGTGTCATTAACTGTGAACCTACCCAGTTAAGCATACATCAAGCCTTGGGTTTGGCATTAAGTGATAAGTTTGCACACGAAACCAAGAAAACGGTTAATCCCTATGGAAATGGGGATACGTCCAATAAAGTAGTTGAAGTAATAAAAGATTGTGTGATTAATAATAAAATAGACCTTAAAAAAAAGTTTTATGATTGTGTGGTAGAGCAATGAGAAATCTTGCAATCATACCAGCGCGATCAGGATCTAAAGGGCTTAAAGATAAGAATATTAAATTATTAAATGGCAAACCTTTGTTGGCTTATACCATTGAAGCCGCAGTAAAGTCAAGTATGTTCGATGAAATAATGGTTTCAACCGATTCTAGGGATTATGCAAATATTGCGAGAACATGTGGAGCTAGTGTACCTTTCTTGAGAAGTAATGAACTATCAACTGACACTGCTTCTTCGTGGGATGTAGTCAAAGAAGTCATTGAAGGATATAAGAATTTAGGAAGTGAGTTTGATACAGTTGCTTTGTTACAACCAACGTCACCGCTTAGAACTTCGAATAATATTTTTGAAGGATATAAAGTGATGAAGGAAAAGAGCGCGAATTTTGTTGTGGGTGTATGTGAAATGGATCATTCTCCGCTATGGGCGAACACTTTACCAGAGGATCTTTCCATGGAAAATTTCATAAGACCAGATATTGTAGGAATACCAAGGCAAAATATTTCTACTTACTATCGTATCAACGGCGCTATATATATAGTGAGAATCGATCATCTTTTGAAATCGAATGATATTTATAATAATAAAAGTTTTGCATTGGTCATAAACAAAGAGAACTCAATAGATATAGATGATCAAATGGACTTTGATTTTGCCGAACTATTATTAAAAATTCGCACACAAAATATTAAGTTAAATACAGATTTGTAAAAGAATATGGCATTTTCTTAATTAGCATGGTATGATTTCAAACATTCTTCTTTATTTTCTATAAGAATAAGTCGATATAATTATTACGGGATGATATTCTATGGAAGGGGCAGAGGAACCATGCGCATAGGCACAAATACGATGGCATTATTTTCATATCGACAAATGGGTTTACATCAGAACCAGATGATGAATGCGATGATGCGCTTATCTTCAGGTAAGCGAATTAACAGCGCGAAAGATGATGCGGCTGGCTTAGCTATTTCTGAACGTATGCGTGCGCAAATCCGTGGGCTTAATCAAGCTTCACGTAATGCACAAGATGGTATTTCTCTGATCCAAACGGCTGAAGGTGGCTTAAATGAAACACATGCTATTTTGCAGCGCATGCGGGAACTCACTGTTCAAGCAGCTAACGATACGTTGACAACGTCAGATCGTGAGAAAATCCAAACTGAGTTCGACGAACTCAGTAAAGGATTGAATGACATTGGTAAGCGGACTGGATTTAATACACAGTCATTACTTGACGGTACATTTAAAGATAAAAAGCTACAAGTTGGTGCCAATAGTGGTCAAACGATAAGTTTGTCCATCAATGACATGACAAGTGAAGGGCTAGGTGTAAATGATTTAAGTGTGAAAAGTCATGATGACGCAAATGATACATTGACGGTGCTAGACAAAGCCATTGAATCTGTTTCGCGTGAACGCTCACGGCTAGGCGCAATGGAAAATCGATTAGGTCATACAATCAGCAACCTCGATAATCAGGCATTTAATTTAACCAGTGCGGAGTCGCGGATTCGTGACGCTGATATGGCAAAAGAGATGATGCTGTTTGTAAAACATAATATCTTAAATCAAGCGGCACAAATGATGTTAGCACAAAGCATGCAACAGCCTCAAAGTATCTTACAACTCTTAACGCAGTAGAAATTCTATGATATACTCATATTAGAAAATATTTCAAATGCTTAAGCCACGTAAATTTAATTAGGTTTGTTTAAGAAAGGAGCGCTGCTTTATCGATATCGCTAAAATGTCTATTCTGATGTCACAACAACAAGTAAAAAGCGACATGGCCATTCAATTAATGTCAAAGACAATGGAAATGGCTGAAATGAGTTCTGAGTCCATGACAGACATGCTTGAAACAGCTGTTGTCCCTCATCCTGATTTAGGACAAATGATTGATATAAAAGCATAATGTGTAGCACATGACGTCTTGTTGTGTGCTCTATTTTTGTTTTTTTAAGGGTGTGTTTTTAAAATATAAGTCCCGATGGCACGGATTGTTTAAAGTGTGTGCGTAAAAGTAACCGAAGTTTTTAATAAGTTGTTGGACAACTGGTTGAAAAAATGTGAAAGCGGTCGATATAATTAACAAAGCGCCTCGTAGATTTTGAAAAACTCGGGGGGGATTTTTGATTAAATTATGACGATGTAAGGGGTATACATCAAGCTGAAGGAGTGGTGAACGTTGAAACAACGCGGATTAAAAAGTTTAAAAGCGAAGATTTTAATTGGTTTTCTAACAGTAGTAGGTCTTAGTGTCATCTTAAGTAGCTTTATGATTATGATGATGGTTTTTAGTGATCGGCAAGTAGAAAACATGATTGAAAAAGAATTGCCTATTTTAGTCGTTGATGAACAACTGGCACTTAATATGTTAGAGCGGACGAGTTTATTAGAGTCTTACTTACTTTACGAAAACGATACGTATCGTGAAGCATTCGAACAAGGACTTGAAGAGGCGATTGCTTTAGAAGAACGCGCGTTAGCACTGAGTGATTCAGAAGAGCTAAAGAAACTCATCGATTTAAAAGTTGAGTGGGGGATGCGGACAGATCAAGTGTTTGAGATGGTAGATGCGGGTAATGTGCCCCAAGCACAGTTATTTTTACAAAACCAAGTCAACCCTATCGCAAGTCAACTCGTAGATGGCTTTAAAGCACTCGCAAGAGAACGGGAAGAGGCCATTGAACAAATAGGAGAAGATGTCTTGTCAATGGGTGACATGATGATTATCTCTTCGGGTATAGCTATTATACTGATTATTTCAGTAGCTGTTGTGATTGCTTATCTAGTGGCGAACTCAATTACCAAGCCACTTCAAAAAGTAACAAAGCGTATGCATGCGTTAAGTCAAGGAAAGCTCAATCATGAGCCGTTTGAAGTACGCCTACGTGATGAATCAGCTCAGTTAATGGAAGCAACCAATGAATTGACACTCCAAATGACGGTCTTAATTCATCAGCTAAATGAAGTTTCAACAACGGTCGATCGCCACAGTGATGAATTATCACAGTCAGCAGTCGAAGTGAGTAACGGCGCTGATCAGATTGCGCTAACAATGGGTGAGCTCGCTGATGGGTCTGAGTCGCAAGCGACCCATGCCTCAGAATTGTCTGAAGGCATGCATGTTTTAAACAGCGAGATGACTGAAGCATTAAATCAAGGACAAAAAGCGAATGACGAAACAAGTCATGTCTTATCTTTAACAAATGAAGGACAAGCGCTGATGAAAGCATCTGTCGATGCGATGCGTGACATTGATCGTGTCATCAAGGGTTCAGTTACGCGTGTGGAAGAGCTTAATACACATGCGACAAGCATTACCAAAATGGTCGGTGTCATCGAAGACATTGCCGAACAAACGAATCTCCTAGCGCTCAATGCATCGATTGAAGCTGCGCGTGCCGGTGAACATGGTAAAGGCTTTAGTGTGGTTGCCAATGAAGTAAGAAAACTCGCTGAACAAGTCGCGTCATCGGTTAAAGAGATTACTGGAACAGTTGATACCATTCAATCAGCTTCAAGTCAAGTAAATGTGGATTTAAATGAGGGGTATAAGGTAGTTAAAACAGGGACAGATCAGATTAATCAAACCAATGCTACCTTTAATCAAATCAACCAAGCGGTCGATAGTACAGCTAAGAGCATTAACCAAATTGTCTCATCACTTAACCACGTGTCAACTGAAACAGCCCGCCTTTTATCTGCTGTTGAAGAAGTGGCCTCGATCTCTGAGGAATCAGCTGCGGGTGTTGAAGAAACGAGTGCCTCAGTTGAAGAGATGAACGGTTCGATGCAAAACATTTCAGATGGCGCAAAAGAATTGACAGGGTTGGTTGACAACTTAAAAGAGATCATTAAACACTTTGAACTGTAAGTTTATTGAATACATTTGATCACATACATCTGTTAGCTTTATATGCTAAAAAAAGCTAAAGAAACAAAAAGGGAGCTACGCGTGATGCGTAGCTCTTTTCGTTATTATGCGCGGAGTTAAAAGTTATCCTTCTGACTTTTCGCCTGTAATCATAGTTAACGCGTGTTTTTGAATAAAGAGCTTTGCGGGTGTTTCGCCACCGTCTTCTCCATCACAGTCAATCGGTTTGTTTGGTGTCGTCTCAATAGTTAACTCAGTCGCATGAAAATAGTCAATCCCTTCTAAGCTTTCGGTGTTAGGCGTGATATTAGTTTTGATCATCTCAAGTAATGATTGTGCAGAGATTTCTTTAATAATGAGGACGTCAAATTTGCCATCATTCACATTTGCTTGATTAAAAAAGGCGCGCACACCGCCGGTGTACTGACCATTTCCGACCATGACCATTATTGCGTTGCCTTGATAATTTTTTGTGTCTGACGTCAGTGTTAATTGAAACGTCTCTGGCGATTGAAGTGACTGTAAACTACTTAAGTAATAACTGAATCTACCAAGCGTTGCTTTCGTATCAGCTACACTAACAGCTTGTTTTGTATCTGTCACAAGTCCCACACCAAAAAAGTTTAAAAAATAACGGTCATCATATTGCCCGACATCAACGACTGTTGTCTTAAGCTTAAGTATCGATTCGATGGCTTTAACCGGTTGGAGTGGCATATGTAATGCACGGGCAAAATCATTGGCCGTCCCACCTGGAATAATCGCATACATCGGTTGTTTGTCACATTGTAACACATATTGTAAAACGTGATGGACCGTCCCATCACCACCGTAAGCAATCACTAAATCGACGCGACTAAGTTCATTCATAATAGTTTCTTTTGTTTTATCTTTTAAGTTTAATAACGTGAGCATATGCGCCTTTTTTTGTATTAGATGAGTTAGTTCTCTTATTGTCTCTTTATTTACTTGACCAGCATCTTCATGAAAACATAGAACAATCGATAGCTTTTTCATTTTATTCTTCCCTCTCATGTGAGTTTTTACAACAATGCTTACTAAATTTTGTCTTATTAACTTTTCCCGTCTTGTTCTAAAATAAACCTTGGGTGAATTGCTGTAACGGATAATGGCATGTATCTGATGCAATGTTGAATGAAATATGAAAAAAAGTTGTATAGATAAAATGAAAAATATAGTAAAATATAGATAGTACGGTTATTTAACGCACTTCCGAAAGAAGTCTCCCTCTTCAAGCGTGTGAAGGGCGTAGCCCAACGATAAGGGGGAGATGAATGTCGGTTGGGCGACAGCCCAAAGGTTTTTTATTTTGTCTTTTTTCTTATTATGGTGTAATCAGTCTTATTAAGTATAAGGATTGAGATAACAATGAAATTAGACAGTAACAATCATTCAGTATTTTTGATGCATTACCATCTTGTGTTAGTTGTGAAGTATCGAAGAAAAGTAATAGATGATACGATTTCGGATTATGCCAAAGATAAATTTGTGTCATTGAGTGAAAAATATAATATCACATTAGTTGA
>NZ_FOWN01000039.1 GCF_900115465.1 Halolactibacillus alkaliphilus | reverse complement strand
CGTTGCTACTATGACGTCTGCTGACTTCTCTACCTTCCGTTTCATATCACTACGAACGTTTGGAATAAAGATAGAGATCTCCCCGGGTAAGAGTAGTCACTTTCCACTCATGTCACTGCTTCATTTACTCAATGAAATTTCGGGCAGTATTGGACTTCATCTTGTGTTGTAGACTTATCCATTTCACCGAGCCTTAGTATGAAGTTTCTGTTCGTCAGTGCAAGTGTTTGCGTCCGACTTCCTTCAGATTCTCCCTCACGGAAGACACCCTTGTCATTCGCTAACAGTTCCTACTGCCAAGTCTGTAATGGACTTTCACCACCAAGTTACTACCCATGCCGGGCGCACAACAAATAAAAAAGCGGATCTTTTAGAAGATCCGCTCTTTATAAATCAATGATTATTTTGTCATACCAGGAAGAACCCATTCCCCTTGACGGAAAACAGCTTCTGTTTCACCGTTTTCAAGTACGCCATCAATATTAAGCTCGGCCGAACCAATCATGAAATCAACATGCGTTAGGCTATCGTTTACGCCATGCGCATCTAACTCTTCATCTGACATGTTAGCGCCACCCTCTATATTTGTTGGGTAAGCCTTCCCTAAAGCAATGTGACAAGAGGCATTCTCATCATATAATGTGTTATAGAAAATCAGACCTGACTGTGAGATAGGTGAACGATGAGGGACTAATGCAATCTCACCTAATCGCTTCGCACCTTCATCCGTATCGAGTAAATGTTTTAACGTCTCATAACCCGTTTTTGCTTCAAAATCGACGACTTTTCCGTCTTTAAACGTCAATTTAAAGTTATCAATCATATTCCCACCATAAACAAGTGGCTTTGTGCTCGAGACAACACCATCTACATGATATTTATCTGGCATCGTAAAGACTTCTTCTGTAGGCATATTCGGGTTGAAGTGACGCCCTTCCTCTGTATAAGCACCGCCACCTTTCCAAATATGTCCTTTAGGCAAGCCAAAAGTAATGTCCGTGCCTGGCGCGGTAAATGTTAATGCTGTATATTTCTTATCATTTAAAATTTTGTGCGCAGCTTTAAGTGTTGCATTGTGCTCATCCCATGCCTTAACTGGGTCTTCTTCGTTCACGCGCACAATATTAAATATTTGTTCCCACAATAATTCTTTCGCTGTTTCAGCATCTTTTCCTGGGAAGATTTTCATTGCCCAGTCATTCGTTGGAATCGAAATAATCGACCAAGCAATCTTATCATTCATCGTATACTTACGAAATGCTTTCATTGATTCCGCATTCGCTTTTGTCGCTTTAGCAATTCGCTCTGGGTCAACATCTTTTAGTAGGTCGGGATTCGTCGAGCGCACAGAAAGTAGAGCCACATCATCTTCAGCATAATATAAATACTTATCCACAAGCCACTGTGGTACTGTTGTAAGTGCCTCTTCTGTCGCATGTAAGTAGCGTTGTAACGTGATCTCATCATCTTGCCAATTAATTACGACGTCTTTTGCTCCTAATTCATATGCTTTTCTTACAAGAATACGGGTGAAATCAACGCCTTCAATCGATGAGTTGATCATTAATACTTGACTTTCTTTTAAGTTTACGCCTTTTTTTAACGCAAGTTCCGCGTATTTTTCTAACATTTGTTGTTCTGCCATCATGTTTTCCCTCCAAATATAGTCTATAATTCTACCTATCTATTATACACAAACTATTTCGATAGTTGAAATAATTTAATGTTCTAACGACTCAACAAGTAATGATAGCTCTTCCCATCGTATCATCTTCTCTTCTAAGGCCGCTTCTAGTGTGAGCTGATTATCATATGCGATGCGTACTTTCTCACTGTCACTCCCCGCATCAATGACCGCTTGTTTTTTCTCTTCAATTTGCTCTTCTAACAAACCAATCTCATCCTCAATTGTTTCCCACTCTTTTTGTTCATGGTATGAGAGTTTCTTTTTCTTCTTAACCGGTCCAGTGACCTCTTTTTCATTCTCTTTCTGTTCCTTTAAATCTTCTTTTCGTTCTGCTAAGTAGTCACTATAGTCCCCGTAAAACGTATCGATGATACCATCATCAGTAAAGACAAATAATTGATCTGCCGTGCGGTCTAAAAAGTAACGGTCGTGCGACACGCTGATCACAACGCCAGGGAACTCATCTAAATAGTTTTCTAAGATCGCGAGCGTTTCCGTGTCTAAATCGTTGGTCGGCTCATCAAGGAGTAACACATTTGGTTCCTGCATCAATACATGTAATAAATATAACCGGCGTTTTTCTCCACCAGAAAGACGGCGGATAAAGGTCTGTTGGTCACCGCGATTAAAGAGGAAACGTTCCAGCATTTGTTCAGCGGTAATTACTTGATCATCTTTCGTATGAATCACGTCAGCGGTTTTTCGAATATACTCAATGATTTTTAAATCTTCATCCATCTCTGAATGATCTTGCGTATAGTAGCCAATCTTGACTGTTTCACCGACATGAATCTCACCTGCATCCGGTACCATTCGCCCAGCCAACATATTGAGTAATGTTGATTTACCACTCCCATTCTTACCGACAATACCAATGCGGTCATTAGGCTTAATTAAAAAGCTAAACGATTGAAATAGCGGTTTTTCATCGAAACTTTTTTGTACGTCTATAAGTTCGAAAACGTCATCACCAAGACGTGTCCCACGTAAGTTTAAGTCCACTTCGCGTTGTCTCTTTTCAAATGTTTGTTTTTTCATTTCGTGAACGCGGTCAATACGTGCTTTTTGTTTCGTTGTCCGTGCTTTAACGCCCGCTTTTAACCAAGCGATTTCTTTCTTTAAAATGTTTTGGTGTTTTTGTTTACTTTGTTCGGCGAGCGCAAGACGTTCCGCTTTTTTCTCTAAATACGTTTCATAGTTTCCGACATAGCGATACATCTGACCTTTATCGAGTTCATAAATCCGATTCGTCACCCGATTTAAGAAATAACGGTCGTGAGTCACGATGATTAATGCTCCCTTATAGCCCGGTAAATATTGTTCTAGCCACTCAATCGAATCATGATCTAAGTGGTTGGTTGGTTCATCTAATATTAACAAGTCTGCAGGTTGAATTAACGCTTTTGCTAGGGCGACCCGCTTTTTTTGACCTCCTGAAAGGGCGTGAATATTTTGATAATAATCGGTAATGCCAAGTTTTGAAAGGATGGTTTTCGCTTGCGTTTCATGATCCCAAGCATTTTCCGTATCCATTTTCTCTTGGGCAAGTTGAAATTGTTTTAATTTTGATTCACTCATCGGCTCTTGTTCCAAAGCTATGCGTGCTTGTTCATAGTGACGTAATGTTTGAATAATTGGTAATTCGCCCATATAGATTTCATCTAAGACCGTCAGGTCTTCTGTTAATTCGGCTTCTTGAGCAAGATAGCTCACAGTAAAATCTTTCGGGTGTTTTAATTCCCCTTGGTCTGTCTCTTCTTTTTCACTGATGATTTTAAGGAATGTCGACTTTCCGGTGCCGTTTACACCAACCAAACCGATGCGTTCACCGGTTTCAATTGAGAAACTGACGTCGCTTAGTAATACTTTCTCTCCAAAGGCTTTATATAACTGATGTGCTGATAGAATTTCCATAGTATTCTCCTTTAAATGTGACTCTACTCTCAAGTATAGTATAACCGCATCTGTGTAAACAAGAAAAAACACAGCCTAATTTCTACACGGCCATGTTTTTTTAACTGTTTTAGCTATTTATGTTATAGAAATACGCCTTATAAGATTGGCGAAATTAACCTAGCGACAGACTCTTTAAAGCGAATCCACGTGGAACGTTTGTTGTAATCATCAAGAGATAACGTATAGCATTCTTTCATATCTCGTTCATATTGTTTTAAGAGTGTACGTGCGACTTGTTCACTATACATAAAGGCGTTTACTTCAAAGTTAAGGCGGAAACTTCGCACATCAATGTTGGCTGTGCCGACACTTGATAGTTTCCCATCAACCACAATCGTCTTCGCATGAAGAAAACCATTTTCATAAATGTGAATTTTTGCGCCTGCTTCAAGCATATTCCCTACATACGAGTATGTCGCCCAGTAAACAAACGGATGATCCGGTTTATTTGGAATCATGATCCGGACATCAATTCCTGAAAGTGACGCAATTCTTACCGCATCCGCAAGCGACTCATCAGGGATAAAGTAAGGCGTTTGAATATAGACATATTCTTCTGCTTCCATGATCATCTTGATATACCCGTATTTAATTTGTTCCCAATCATTATCTGGTCCACTTGAGACAATTTGCATCCCGACATTACCTTTTGGTGTTGCAGTATAATAGACAGGGTCATACTGTAAAACTTGGTCTTTTGATGCTTGATTCCAGTCTAGGATAAACCGCGTTTGCATATTTCGAACCGCTTCACCAACAACCCGTAAGTGCGTATCACGCCAGTAACCAAATTTACGAGACTTCCCTAGATATTCATCCCCAATATTAAACCCACCAATATAACCAATACGTCCATCGATAATCGCGAGTTTGCGATGATTTCGGTGATTAATTTTAAAGTTTAACTTCGGGATAATCGATGGAAAGAAGGATTCCACATGAACACCGGCATCTTTTAATGCTTTAATGTATTTTCTACTTAATCGCCTTGCGCCCATGTCGTCATATAGAAAACGGACTTCCAAGCCTTTTTTAGCCCGGTCAATTAATGCATCCGCAATCTTCCAACCAAGCTCATCACTACGAACGATGTAATATACTAAATGAACGTGATGTTTCGCATGCCTAATATCAAATAAAAGTTGGTCAAACTTTTCTTTTCCATCACTGAATATTTTCACATCATTATGCTGAGTTAAAATCGCATCATTGTTACGTAAGTGTAGGTAAAATAAATCTTTATGATGACGGTAACCTTTTTGAATTGGGAAAGAATTCTCCTCCAGCAGTTGCAGTTGATTATTTGCTGCTTTTTTCACACCTAGTTTACTTTTATTATCCCATATGAATAATTTCGTATTACTTATTTTACGACCAAAAATCAAATAGAGAATAAAACCCGCGACTGGGATGAAGGTTAATACGAGTAACCACGCCCATGTGGATGTAGGATTCTTGCGCTCTAAGAAAACAATCGTAAAAGCCAATACAATATTAAAAATTAATAAGGCCCCTAGTAAAAATGTTGGGATCGTCATTTCCTCACCTCTTTCTTTCATATCCATAATATAGCATAACCCTTTGAACTTATGCACTCTTTAAGACAGCGCTTTAGAATTTCATGTGAAAAGTCATCCCTAGCCCAAGATGAACTTAGGCCTTTTACGCTAGACATACGTTTGTTTAGATCATAACTCTTTTATACCCGTAAATCGTCATAAATAGTCCAAAAAAATAATTACCTCTAAATGATCGACTCGACTCCATCGCTAGACTTCGCTGTTGATTTATTAGATTTTTTATAATAAGATACTAGTATACATGAAAACAACTACATGCATAACACTGCATATAAAGGAGCATATATAACCATGGCAAAAGTATTGACCTTAGGCGAAATTCTTTTAAGACTTTCAACACCCACAGGGACACGTTTATCTACGGCTAAACAGTTAGATTTAAATTACGGTGGTGCTGAAGCAAACACCGCCATATCACTAGCGATTTTCGGACATGACACGACCTTTGTGACACGCTTACCTGATCATGCACTCACATTAGGTATGACACGTTATTTGCGAGGACTTGGTGTGAATACGGATTATATTTTGTCTGGTGGCAAGAAAGTAGGGAGTTACTTTTTAGATGTTGGTGTTGGCCAGCGCGCCTCTGAGGTGATTTATGATCGTGAAGGTTCTGCTTTTTCGGAACTGACAGAAAATATGTTAAATTTAGAGACACTGATCGATGGCTATGACCTTATTCATTTATCGGGAATTACGCCCGCTCTATCTTCATCTTTGAAACAGCTGACACTTTTAATCATGAAGCTGGCAAAAATAAAACAAATACCTGTAAGCCTTGATTTTAATTTCAGACAAACATTATGGTCAAAAGAAGCCGCAAAAATTTTCTTTAAAGAAGCCTTGCCCTATGTCACATACGCTTCTTTAAGCCCCTGGGATATGACGCATTTACTTGATTATAAAGATTTAGAGACGGATGCATCACATGAACGTCATCTTTTAAATAGTTACCAACGTTTAACTGCCGACTACCCTAACATTGCAAGTATTTATGCAACAACACGTGTTAGTCCATCTGCAACAAAGAATGATTTAACCGGTTACCTTTATATGAACGAGAAGCTCTACTCTTCAATGACTTATACGATTGATCCGATTGTCGACCGGGTCGGTGGAGGTGACGCCTTTGCTTCCGGGATTTTACACGGTCTCCTTTCACATTTCGGTCCAGAAAAAACGGTCACATTTGCGACACAAGCATCCGTCTTAAAACATTATATTGCGGGTGACGCTAATTTAGTCACAGAACAAGATGTACTTAACGTCATGAGGCATGGCGCACAGATTAAGCGATAAGAAATAGGCAACAGTGAAGGCTTCCACTGTTGCCTATTTTTCTGCTTTATAGTTATTAAAATTAGTTAAACCCGATCACTTTCTGCGAGATCTTATAAGCCATGACACTAATCATTCGTCCGACTTTACCCGGTAGATTAATCAACCTGCCCATCAATCCATATTTAAGGTTGACGTATAGCTCAACATTTTCTTGTTTCACATAACGCATAAGTTCACGCTTTTTCCGTAAGTTTTCTTTCGTGCCTGATTTAATCAATAATATAGCGGAAATTACCGTGACAATTTCTAAGTGTTTCAACATGTAATCGCGTAACCGTTCATGGTGTATCGTATCTAAATCAATCGCCTCTAACATCAAATGATTCACTTTAAGCTGTTGATCAATCCGGCGAATCATCACACTTTCATTGACTGATTGATCACTTCTACCAATAAAATATCGGTAGAAGTCAACATCCAGATAAAATAACCGTGTCGCATAAGGTAAAGGTGTATAAACATAAAGATTATCAACATAAAACGTATGCTTTGGCAACGAAAGATGCGCTTCTCGCAAGAGATTTGTCCGGTAAATCATGGCATGCATCATCATGAATTGTCCTTTTTTAAACGGTTTAACGTCATCCCATGAAAACACTGTATCTTTTGGCAACACGTTGTCATAGCGCATGACTTTACGGTATTTACTTCCTTGTTTCTCATAAACAAAATTACTTATCAGTAAATCAATCGTGCCAGTCGTTCCAGAGAATGTCTTCAGCGTGTCGAGTACTTTGAGGTAAGCTCTGGTATCGACCCAGTCATCACTATCGACGACTTTAAAATAAAGACCTTTGGCATGCTTAAGACCGGTGTTAATCGCCTCTCCATGTCCGCCGTTTGCTTGATGGATCGCCGTCACAATCTTTGGGTACTTTTCTGCATAGTGATTCGCAATCGCTTCTGTTTCATCAGTTGAACCATCGTTAATGAGCAGAATCTCAACATCTTCTCCACCTACCACAAGTGATTCAATCGCGTAGTGCATATAACTTTCCGAGTTGTAGCAAGGAATAATAATAGATAATAGTTTCATACAATCACAACCTTATCTTTCTTTTGTTTCTTCAGGTACTTGTTTAAAGATAATTTTAAAGATTGGATAGAAGACCCAGAATGAAATCGCCGCATTAATCACCATCGTAATAATATCAGCAAGCGTCTCGCCTGTTTGCCCTAAGCCCCACGTATCCATGAATAAATCATAAATCGGTGCCTTATAAAACCCTTGGGCTGCGGCTGCGCCGATTGTGATTAAAATATACGCAATCACATACCAAAACGCCGCCATCCATGGATTCGTATTCGATTTAAAGGTAATATTTCGCTGAGCAAAGAAGTTAATAATCTGTGCCACCGCAATGCTAATTTGAACCGCTAAAAAGTAAGCTAATCCACCACCGCCACCGTCAGCTAACGCACCCGCTGGGTAGTCAAAAATATAATAGGCACTTCCATCCACACTCTGGCCTACTTGCCAGATTTGAAAATCGGTAAAAATTAAGGCGGTATCCGCAAACCAACTTCTTAACACCGGCATTAATACAATCTGTAAAACCGTCACGCCATTACTTAATAAAAAAAACACAAGAAATTGCGCGGCATTTGGGTGTTTGTCTTTAAAATTCGTCCAAAACTGAAGTGGTTTTGCTGCTTCTTTCTCTTTTTTAATATAGTCAGAACTCATTTTACTGCTCCTTTGTTGTAAAAGTCTAGTATTTTTTATTACCACTTGCATCCCTGTCTTTCACTTTTAGCACACACACTTATTTACATTGGCAATGCCTCGTATGGTGACCGATAATTCGACTAATTTTTTAGCGGCACTCCATTGAGTACCGCTAAATGAGCTAGAAATAAAGTTAGTGAATAAAATTAAGCAACATCACGTTTTTTACTGTTTTTAAATACAAAGTAAAAAGCTAATACAATGGCTAAGCTAATAATTATATTGACATAGATAGAAATTGTCACCCATTGCGGTGTATCATCACTCATACCAGCATCCATTGCGCGACTATTTGCTGTTGTGTAAAGAATATTTTTAGAAGCATCTCTTAGGGCCCACTGTGTGTCAATACCTGTGGCATCAAACTCAGGCACACCATATGGTGCAACACCCGTAAGTAATAAATCATTCCCATTTCTAATAGCTTGCTGTGCACTCATATAAGGTGTGTCATTAATGATGTACATATCAGTAATGACTGTCCCTTTAAAGCCCCACTCATTGCGTAATACTTCATTTAACAACCCACTGCTGGCACCGGCCCATGTCGTTCCGATACTGTTAAAGGCAGACATGACTCCCATAGCGCCACCTTCTTTTACAGCAAGCTCAAATGGTTCTAAATAAATTTCACGAATAGCTTGTTCATTACTCCACGTTAAGACCCCTAATTGACGGTTTTTTTCTTGGTCATTGAGCGCAAAGTGTTTCATGTAAACAACGCCGCCATTATCTTGATACCCTTTAATCGCACTTGCCGCCATTTTACCTGAAAGCAATGGATCTTCAGAATAATATTCAAAGTTACGTCCGGCAAAGCCTGTACGGTGAAGGTTAATACCAGGTGCATACCATCCTGTTACACCATACACTTCCGCCTCGGCTCCAATGGCTTGTCCCATTTCTTCCGCAAGCACAAGGTTCCATGTTGAAGCGACCATCACTTGTGAAGGGAATGGAATCCCTGATGCTCCGGTAGCCGAAACAAATGAACTAATACCCGCTGGCCCATCATAATCTACTGTTCCTGGCTTTTCTATAGATTCTAACTCGACTGTTTTATAGCCACCATTTATAACGAGTTTTTCCATATCATCGACTGACAATTGATTTAAAAGTTCTTCCCAACGTTCATCTTCATAATCAACACCAATAAACTCATCCAATGTCAACCCATTGTCTTCGCCGGTTGTCGGTGCTTTTTCATGTGTATTCTCAGTAATATTATAACGAATATCATTGACCATGCTAATAAACGAATTATCTATTAGCGTACCTTTTACTTCAATGACTTCGCCTTCTTCTGTCGTAATTTCAAATACTTCGTTTTGATTTACGTCATCAATATTTTCAAATCCATTTTCTCTAGACAAATATGTTTGAATGCTGCCTTCTCCTGTAACATCTTCATCAAATTGATTGGTTGCAACTTGATAATCTGTTTCACGAGCTGTTTGATTAAAAACTTTTTCACTTAAAGTTTGCGAACTTACATCCGCAATTTTTTCATGTGAGTTACGCATTAACATTAAGTCATACTCGCCAGATTCTAAAACATATGACCCATTGTCGCTGTATACTTTGTTTGAATCATATGAAGCCATGTCGTCTACTTTAAATGATAAGGTCACAACTTGTGATTCACCTGGTTCAATCACGTCTGTCTTAACGAATGCGCCGAGGTCAACAACTGATTTTTCAATATTGCCTGTGTAAGGAGCTGAATAGTAGAGTTGAACAACATCTTTTCCGGCCATTTCGCCAGTATTCGTTACTTCAACATCGACTTTCACTTCTGAGTCATCCCATACGAGTGAACCAGACACAACTTCTTGTTCGAAAGTCGTGTAGCTTAATCCATGTCCAAATGGATACATAACCTTTTCTTCATAGTTAATGGCACCTTCGGTTGCTGCTGTTTCATAATAACGGTAACCCACATAAATACCTTCTGCATAATTGATATACGTCAGTGGGACGTTTTCTTGATCGTATGCTTGCGAAAGACTACCATCTGCGTTTTCAACAACATATCTAAAATCACCAACATTCTTCGCTGCTGGTGCATCAAATAAGTCTGTAGCATAAATATCAACCGTACGACCTGAAGGATTAATCGTTCCTGCAAGAACCTTTCCTAATGAACCGAAACCACTTTGTCCTGGTCCGGCAATATTTATGACACTTTTTACTTGTTCATAATCTCTTACCCACTCTAATTCAAACGTATTAGCACTGTTCACAACAACAATTATATTATCAAAGTTTGCTGTAACAACTTCAACCATATCTTTCTCTCTATTACTTAATTCTAAATAATGTTTATTTGGATCTAAATCGTCTTCGTTACCGAATTTTTGTCCTGCGCCAAACATTCCCGCATTAGGATCAAAAGTATCAGGACCATCAAGGACGTCAGGTAAGTCTGCACCTTCTCCACCAGAACGAGAAATAAAGATGACCGCTGTATCAGAATATTCTTTTGCTTGATTAATTCTATCTTCAGTATAAAAGTCACTTGCGACAGGTTCTGGCACAGACCAGTCTTGTCCATCCATTAATACAAGCGGTCTTTCAATCCCTGTGGCAACATAATCATCATACAATTCTTGATTCACTTCGATACCAGCATTTTTAAATCCATCTAATGGTGTAATAGCGGTTGAGGCATCTGTTCCACCTGAACCTGTTCCACCGTAGATTGGATTAGTAAAGCTCCAACCAAATACATTAACTTTTGCGCCCGTCTCTAAAGGTAGTGCATCATCTTGATTTTGTAATAGAATAATACCTTCATCAGCTATTTTTTCAGCGACTTCCTTAGACTCTTCTCTCACCGCGACTGCTTCTGGACTTGTAATGTCTAACTCATCAAAATATGCTGTTATAACATCAGAATAATAATTAAGAGCAATATTAGCACCAATGACAATAATAACTAACACCGATAATATCGTACTCCATAACGTTCTAAACTTTTTCTTGCTCATTTTTTTCTTTTCCATTTCTGTGAAGCCTCCTTAGATATATATGTAAAGTAATTAAGCCGAATTTTATTAGCTATTACTTCATTTTAGATTTACTTCATCTTTTTAAGTTGTCTTCGACCTTTAATCACTTCTTTGATTCCTTTAAAGAACTGACCATTAACCGCCGTTAACATCCCGTCAACCATGGGCATATTTATCGCACCACCCGTCATTCTGGCATAACCACGAAACGGCATATGATACACCGACATCATAATTAAGTTCGCCGTCTCACGCTTACCAATCTTCCAAAGGAAGGTATGTGCAAAAGTCACCAGACGGTAGCTCAACCGGCCCATCCAGCCTTTCGCATAGCGACACTGACTAATCGTGTCATTATAGCCTAATGGTTGTGTTCTGTCCCACGTTGATTTTGGAATCGGTCTTTCAATCAAGGCTTCAAATGCCGCATCGCTAATCTCGCGAATGTTGCCTATGTAATAAGGCGCTAACACTGTTTCATCATACGGATGTGCATTGACTGATCCTTCAATTTGTATCGATGTCATTAACTGAACATCTTCACTTGATGACGCAATCATGAGTTGATACGTGCCCGCTTCTTTTTCCCACTTATTCGAGCTGACGTTAAAGTATCTAAACGTATAGTCATCAAAAGGAATCGCTACTTCTTTTGTTTCATTCGGGAATAAATGGACTTTTATAAACCCTTTGAGTTCTTTAGTTGGTCTAAAAATCTGACTTGACGCTTTTCCAACGTAGAGCTGGACAACTTCTTTTCCTGCAACATCACCCGTATTCGTTACTTTGACAGTAACACCTGTGTCTGTAACGGATACCTCTTCATAATTAAAGGTCGTATAGCTTAACCCATAACCATAAGGGAACCTAACGTTAATGTCCGCTGTATCGTAGTAACGATAACCGATAAATGGACCTTCTCGGTATTCCACACTCACTTCTTTACCAGGGAAGTAGTGGTAGGTTGGTGTATCTTCGTATCGAACGGGGTATGACTCTGATAATTTACCTGACGGGTTTGTTTTTCCCGTTAAGATATTCAGCATCGCTTTTGCCCCGGCCTGACCACTTAAATACCCGTGGACAAGACCTTTCACGTCATCAACAAACGGTAATTCAACAGCTGAGCCACAAGAAAGTACCACCACAATGTTCGAATTAACAGCCTTTATTGCTTGGACTAAATCACGTTGATTCTTAGGGATCCTCATATCACTACGATCAAGGCCTTCAGCTTCTGTTACCTCATCAAGACCTAGATAGAGTAAAACCACATCAGCTTCTTTAGCTAGTTGCTGCGCTTCTTTAAATTTCTTTTGATCTTTTTTCCCGTAGCGATTAAAACCTGGTGCGTAACCAACAAGATTTAAATCCCATCGTTTAACCGCTTCCAAAGGTGTATCAAGTTCGGTTGGATTAACGACCGATGAACCAGCCCCTTGATATCGTGGACTCTTGGCAAAGTCACCAATAATCACGAGTTTATCCGATTTCTTTAATGGCAAAATATTGTCCTCATTTTTTAATAAGACGATAGACTCTTCTGCTACTTTCTCAGCGAAGGCGTGATGTCCTTTCACATCAATCGGTGCTTGATTTTTAGCTAGCGCGTCGTTTGTTGTTAACATTAACTCTAAGAGTCGGTCGACGGCAACGTCTAAGATGGTTTCATCAATAACGCCTGTTCTTACTGCTTCAATAATATCTTGGACAGTCTCACCATTAGCTGTTGGCATTTCAAGCTCGTTTCCAGCAATTAAGCCTTTCACGCGGTCATTACTACCACCCCAGTCAGTCACAACGACACCATCAAAGCCAAACTCCTCACGTAAAATCTCTTGCATCAAATGCATGTGTTCATTGGTGTATTCACCGTTTAACTTATTGTAAGATGACATGACCGTCTTCACATCACCCTCTTTGATAGCGATTTCAAAGGCTGTTAAATAAATTTCACGTAGTGTGCGCTCATCAACAATCGTATCAATAGACATTCGGCGTTCTTCTTGATTATTGACCGCAAAGTGTTTCACACAAGCTGAGACACCTTGAGACTGAATTCCGCGAATGTAAGCCGCAGCTAATTTTCCGGCTTGATAAGGGTCTTCACTAAAGTATTCAAAATTACGCCCACAGAGTGGGTTTCGTTTCATATTGATACCAGGACCAAGTAAAACATGAACTCCCTGTTCGTGTGCTTCTCTTCCAAGATGCTCACCTATTTTTTCACCAAGTGATACATCCCAACTGTTAGCGACCGTTGCGGCTGTGGGGAAACATGTGGCTGGAACGCTTTCATTTAATCCTAAATGATCCGCGGCGGCTGCTTGCTTTCTAATCCCATGCGGGCCATCAGCAAGAAAAATACCGTCAATACCTAAGCGTTCAATACTTTCTGTTTCCCAGAAGTTCTTTCCTGACATCAACGCTGCCTTTTCTTCGAGTGTCATTTGTTCAACTAACTGTTTATGTTTCATCTGCATTCCCTCTTTTTATATCTCGTATTTTCACCTGCCATTTTTACACCTTAACACTAAAGCATGTTCAACATGATGGTTATAATTTAACACGATTTTAAGTAAGCGCTTTTCTTTTTTCATAAACGTCATGATATTTTACATAAACGACCTCCACATCGATACAAAAAAAGACTATTCGCCATTGAATAGCCTTTTTTTCACCTTACATGTGGTAGAAGGATGATCATTTTAAACCATTGATTCTTCTCACTAATTTGCACCGTACCTCCGTACTTCTCAGCGGTATGTCTAATACTTTTAATCCCATAACCATGGATGTATTTATTCTTCTTCGTTGTTGATGGTAAACCATCTTGATAATGCAACTGACCTTCAAAGTAATTTTCAATTTGAATAATCGTAAACTGATGCTGTTTTTTAAGTAAGACATGAATCAAACGTTTGTCGTTATCCTTTACTTTACGCTCATATTCAATTGCGTTATCTAAAGCATTTCCAAAAATCGTGACAATATCTTTTACATCCATTCCATTTAGTAACTGTCCGTCCGCCACAGCTGTCAACGTGATGTTGTTTTTTAAGCACGTCAAATGTTTCATGGTAAGGAGTGTATCAAGAACGTGATGCCCTGTTTTATGTTGAGCTTCAAACATCTTTATCTCATCTTGCATCTCATCGATAAAAGCTTCTCGTTTAGCTGGGTCTGTCTCTGCTTTTAAGGCAATTAATTGGTGTTTTAAATCATGGTATTTGAAGTTAATAAGATCAATACTTTCTTTTGACTGTTGATACTGAGTGTATTGATACTTGAAGATATTTTGCATCGCTTCTAGCTCATGCCTAACTCTTAATTCATTCAACTGGACATGGTAGGCAAATAAAATAGCGAATCCTCCAAAATCAACAAGGGTACGGATGTTTAAAATCTCTGTCGTATACTGGCCACTAAACGGCGTTCTTACTGACACAAAGCTTAAGTTACTAATAAAGAAGATCGCCACACCGATGGTCGCACTTGACCAAAATTCACGCGGTTTAATCCCTAATAGTCCATCCTTTGGAATATGTTGTTTCTCTAAATACCAAATAATAAAATAGACGACTCCGTAGGTAATTATCAACAATAACAAACCACTGAAAGAGTATGTCGATTGGTTTCTTAATAGATAAAAGTGGAGTTGCCACTGAAAAGAAGCGACTAATTCTGCGGCAACAAACGCTTTAACAACAAAATAACCCGCTTCATAATAAGACACCTCTGTAGCAACATAAATTAACACACCCATCATGAAAACAGCTAATAACATACTTGGGATCCAAAAATAAATAGGTAAGCTACCGGTGGATATTAGAAAACTCGATTGAATAATTAAAGCCATCGACATCAACACAACTAGTTTAAATCCACTATATTTTTTGCGTAATAAACTAATGTAGACTAAACACGCCAGCCATTCCGATAAAGCCGTAAATAATCTTGGGATTTCAGGAAAGACATCGGTCATATTGATCGCTCTCCCCAGTACTTCGTAAGAGCTTCTAAAAAACCTTTTTTCTTTGTTCTGCCAATGGGTAATTCCATCGACTTCATCACAACAAAGGAATCATTAATCCCTTGTACATAATGCAAGTTGACAATATACCCTTTATGAACACGATAAAATCCCTCTTCTTTAAAATCATTCTCATAGTGTTTAATCGCACCCGACGTCTCAACATCTCCCTCTTTTGTGTAGAAAATCAATTGGTGACCGCGACTTTCGATATAATAAATATCATTTAACTCTAGCCGAACAACGCCACCCTTTATTTTCAATGTGATAAAACGACTTGCTTTTTGTTCTAAACGATCCATCGCTTTTTGAAGCCGCTCCTTAAATTGAAAATAACTAATTGGCTTAAGGACATAATCTAATGCATCTACTGCATAACCTTTAATCGCGTATTGGGTCATATTCGTGATGAAAATAATCACTACTTGTTGATCAATTCTCCGGATTTCTTCGGCTACGGTCATACCATCCATGAGTGGCATTTGTATATCTAACAGAATAATATCGAATTGTGACGTATAATGGGTGATAAATTGATCACCATCTGTATACACTGACCATTCTAACGGCTGTTCTTTTTCATTTTGGAATCGCGTTAAAAACGCTTCTAATTGTTCATGATAGAGTGCCTCATCTTCTACAATCGCTATTTTAATCATGTTTTCTCACTTCCTTTTCACTCAAGAAAAATCTTTTTACTGTTGTTTAATATTTACATGCGACTTCCTTTGCTTTACAATGTGATGTCGTTAGGTGATAATTTACACCATATACGCTAAAGTTACAACACAATCTGTTATAAGCGTGTTTCGTATAGCCTTTTTTATTTTTCAACGCATTTACTCAACTAACTTACTTCATTACTTAAATATAAAAGGAGCATTCTCATGTATGATTATTTAATTGTCGGTGCCGGACTATTTGGTGCTGTCTTTAGTTACGAAGCAACCAAGCGCGGAAAAACGTGCCTTGTGATCGATAAACGCGACCATATCGGAGGCAATATTTATACTGAAAAACAAGCTGGTATTGATGTGCATAAATATGGTGCACATATTTTCCACACAAACAGCGAAAAGATTTGGAATTATATGCAGCAATTCACCACATTTAATCGTTATACCAATAGTCCTATCGCAAATTATAAGGGTGAGATATACAATTTACCTTTCAACATGAACACATTTCATCAACTCTGGGGAGTTACCACACCTGACGAAGCGAAGCAAAAAATTGCTTCCCAAAGACAACATGCTGGTGTAGCTGAGGCAAAAAATTTAGAAGAACAAGCTATCTCACTTGTCGGGACAGACATCTACCAAAAACTCATTAAGGGCTATACAGAAAAACAATGGGGACGTAAGGCAACAGACTTACCAGCCTTTATTATTAAACGCCTACCTGTTAGATTCACTTATGACAACAATTATTTCAATGATCGGTTTCAAGGCATACCCACACATGGGTATACCGCAATTATCGAGCAAATGTTAGCCAAGAGTACGGTTAAACTTGGGGTTGATTTCTTTGATGATAAAACACATTTTATGCGCCAAGCAAAAAAAACGCTTTTCACCGGAATGATTGACCAATACTTTTCATACCAATACGGAGTGTTAGATTACCGTAGTCTGCGCTTTGAAACAGAAAAGCACGCAACCGATAACTATCAAGGCAACGCAGTTGTGAATTACACTGATTCAGAAACACCTTATACACGTATTATCGAACATAAACATTTTAATTTCGGCACACAATCTGAAACAATCATTACAAAAGAGTACCCAACAGAGTGGGCGAAAGGCGATGAACCTTATTACCCTATTAACGACCAGAGAAACACGGCTCTTTATTTAAAGTATAAAGCTATAGCGAGCAAGGAAAAAGACGTGCTCTTTGGTGGTAGGCTTGCGACATATAAATACTATGACATGCATCAAGTCATAGCATCAGCACTAGAAACAATTGAGGAGGAGTTCTCGCATGAGCACTAAACCCATAGCTTTTAAAGACATTATCAATGTCGGTGATTGGTTCGTCATCGTCTTGCTCGTCATCGCCTCATTTTCGCCGTTAATGATCTTCCATTACACTTACGCCCAATCACCGACAGATCAACTCGTGGCTTATGTATCGATTGATGGTGACGTTGTCGATGAATTTATATTAAGTGAGGACACACCTCATCAGCTAATAACGTATTACCCGAAGGATGGACAATATAATATTATTGAAGTCGATGGCACACGTATTCGCGTAAAAGAAGATAATTCCCCCGACCAAGTCGCCGTTAAAACCGGTTGGATAACGCGTCCTGGTCAGACCTCTATTTGTCTCCCTCATAGATTGATGATTGAAATCAGAGGGAAATCATCAGAAGAGGCACCTACGGATATCGATGCTTATTAATCTTTAGATGCCTTTTCACACTTAAACTGATGAAAAATTTAAAAAATTCTCACAAATCACTTGACGAACGTACAGAAGTTCACTATAATCCATACTAACAACTTAAAACTCTTATTACGAGAGGCTGAGGGAATAGGCCCTGCGACGCCCAGCAACCCCTGCTTATGCAGAAAGGTGCTAAATCCTACAGATGTGATATCTGAGAGATAAGAGGAGGACCATGTGCGTTTAAAGCCCTCTTCTTTTTCGTAAAGAAGTGGGCTTTTTGTCTTTATTATGAGCCACTAAGCTTCAATTGTTTTTTAGACATTCTACTTTTTCGCAAATTTAAGGAGGCGTTATTCATGAGTCATTTCCCATTCCACACAGATGGACCAGAAACACAATTAATTCATGCCGGCCAACAAACAGACCCTGCCACTGGTGCTGTCGCAGTACCCATTTATCAGACCACTGCGTTCTCATTTAAAGATACAGCACATGCACAAAATCTTTTTGCTTTAAAAGAACTCGGGAACATTTATTCACGCATTATGAACCCAACAGTAGATGCTTTTGAACAACGAATGGCTGCATTAGAAGACGGTGTCGCAGCAGTCGGTGTCGCATCGGGCATGTCTGCTATTACGTTAGCGATTTTAAATATTGCTGAAGCTGGCGATGAGATCATTGCTGACAGTAACCTATACGGTGGAACGTATAATTTATTCTCACAAACATTACCTAAGTATGGTATTCATGTTATTTTTGTTGATGGCACAGACCCTAAAAACTTTGAACAAGCGATCACCGTCAAAACAAAAGCCATTTTCGCAGAAACGATTACGAATCCGTCACTGCATGTCTTTGATATTGAAGCTGTAAGTGATATTGCCCATAGCTATGACGTGCCTTTAATTATCGACAACACGTTTGCCACCCCTTACGGTGCCAAACCTTTAACATTTGGAGCTGATATTGTGATTCACTCAGCAACTAAGTGGATTGGTGGTCACGGCACAACTATGGGTGGGGTGATTATAGATGGGGGCCGTTTCAACTGGAATAATGTTCGATTTAAAGGATTTACCGAACCAGATGCATCTTATCATGGAATTCGCTTTGGTATTGACGCTGGACCAGCTGCTTTTGCGATTAAGCTACGCGTGCAATTATTGCGTGATTTAGGCCCATCACTCAGTCCACAAAATGCCTTTAATTTACTTCAAGGCTTAGAAACGCTAAGCCTGCGCATCAAGCGTTACCATGAGAATACAACGCGTGTAGCAAACTATTTGGCTCATCACCCGCAAGTGGAGTGGGTAAACTATCCAGGCCATCCTGACCACCCAGGTCATGCATTAGCGAATAAATATTTAATCGATTATTACGGCTCAGTTATCACTTTTGGTGTTAAGGGGGACCGCGAAACAGGTAGAAAAGTTATTGATCATGTGACATTATTTTACCATGTCGCCAATGTCGGCGATGCACGCTCACTGATTATTCATCCGGCCTCAACGACCCATCAACAATTATCAAAAGAGGCGTTAGTAACTGCCGGTGTCTCTGAGCAATTGATTCGTCTATCAATCGGACTTGAAACGTATGAAGACATTATTAAAGACTTAGATCAAGCGATTGCCAAAGCAACAAATACAGAACCTACCCTTAAGCCTACAGTTGAAGATGCTATTTACTGGGCACTTCACTCACCATTTGCCCGTGAAGAAGGGCTGCGTCCAAAAGAAATCGTGGTGGTCGGCGACCCAACTAAACATGGTTGCCTTAGAAAGATTAAAAAACTCGGCTTTACGTATAAAACATTCGAAGAAAAATCCGATATCATTGACATTCTGTTTATCACTGAACCAGCGCAACTTGATCACATACCTAAAGAAGCTAAAATCATTTGGTTTAAGACACGGGAAGACTATCAATCATTAAAAGACCAAGCAGAAAAGAATGGTCAAATCGTTGTAGAAGGCGCTTGCTTATTCGGCAGTGCTAATAAGATTCGTTTAAATCCAAAGCACGACTAATGTTTTTTAACACTTACCCTAATATATTTCGACTCCCTTTCATATGCTGAAGTGTCTTTATGACACTTCAGTTTTTTTATCTTCTTTACGTGTTTGGTTATTGAATCCGATGTATTTGACTACTATAATAGTAGTCACACCCTTGTTTGAAAAAACATAAAAAGGGAATATTAGCTAATAACACATTATATGTTAGGATGGATGTCTGATGAGCTATCACCGAAAGAAACGTTTCATAATCGCATTGATTAGTTTACTCATAATCGCAGGGGTTAGCTTCTTTATTTTTAGGCCTCTACCAATATACGATACCACCTCAATCTCACCTGAGAATGAGGATATTGGAACAGTCATTGAACAAGTCGACCAGAAAGATGAAGAAGTTCAGTCAACTGCCTCAGATTTATCTATGGACTTAAAAACAGCCGTTGAACAAACGTTACAAATATTTACTCGAACGGATATTAAAATAGCTGCTCTAGGCGATTCACTCACTCAAGGGGTTGGAGATGAAGCGAATAACGAAGGGTATATAGGGGTATTGAGACACTATTTCGACCAACAAAACATCCGTGTTCAAGTCGATAACTTTGGAAAACGGGGTAATAGAACAGATCAATTACTCACCCGTTTAAAAGAAGAAAATGACCTCATCAAATCGGTTGAAGGTGCAGACATTATTTTAGTGACGATTGGCGCGAATGATTTAATGCAGGTGGTAAGAAATAACGCATTAAATTTAAATCTGGATGTATTTAACGCAGAAGAAGTAGCCTATAATGAGCGGTTAATTGAGATATTTGATACAATTAAATCATATAATGCCGATGCGGAGATTTATTTACTCGGGTTCTTTAATCCTTTTTTAGGCTACTTTGATGATGTTGTTGCACTCGATGAGATTTTAATGCGTTGGAATAATTCTGGCAAGCAGGTGATTGAGTCTTATCCAAACGGGCAGCATATTGATTTGTATGATTTATTTTCTTTAAAAGACATTGCGCTCCTAGCTGATGATAATTTCCACCCTAATAACACTGGCTACACTTTAATGGGCGCACGTGTCTATAACCATCTCCGTGAGGAGATTGAAACACTGACGAGTCATACAACTGACGATACGTCCTCTAGCGACTCATAATAAGCACGTTTTAAGAATGGACTGATGATAGTGAAAAAAAGTTTCATAAAGACGCTTAAAGACATGACAAAGTGGCAGCGACGCTTTATTTTATTAATCATGTTTAATATTATACTCATCGTGAGTTTTTTCACCTTCTTACTTATGACACCTCCTACTTCAGATCAGCTACCTGAATCAAGTTATATTGAAGAGCGGGGCGCACGTTTTAAAGTTGAAACAACAAAACAGGACTTAAACGAGCTGATTAACACCTATATTGATGATGTTTTAAAAACAGACCAAGCAAATTTTGATGTCATCGTAGATGACAATGTTAAATTGATAGGTGAATTATTTGCCTTTGGCGTTCCTATTCCGCTAAATGTCACCATGGACCCGGTGGTCATGGAGAATGGCGACCTTGTTTTAAAAATGAATGAACTATCACTCGGATTACTTAATCTCCCACGCGGACGTATTTTACACTATATTAACCGTCAAGTAGAAACACCTGATTGGTTATACTTCGATTCTGAGAATGAACAAATTTACATTGCGGTCACGTCAATCGAAGTTGAGAGTAATATTCGTTTTAAGGTTGAATCTCTCGATTTATCAACAGACGTGATTGTATTCACCTTTAATGTTCCCTCAGGCAGTACCGCAAATATTACTCCCAGTGAGTGAGCGATTCTATAGACAAATATAAAAACACGCCTACTATTTTAGCGAAGTGAAGTGAACTGCTTCCTGTCAAGTAGACGTGTTTTTATATGATTTTTTTAAAAAAAATTATAAATATAATGGCTGAAACAAAAAATTAACTCATGCGGAAAAATGATCGAATTGGTAACCGAAGCCGGCTTTTTTTCTCATCTAAATTTAAATAATTTTGAAGTGTTCCCATATAAATAAGATCAAGTTCCGGCCACATTCTTAAATCATCCGGTCGCGTTAAACCTGCTTGTTTATCTTTCGGATAAACGTCAATTGCCTGCAGCATCGTCGCAACAAACTGAGAACAAAAGTAAGCATGTGTACGCTTGATTTCCTTATTTACAATAAAGCCAAACAAACCAATAAAATTATAACGGTATAAGTGCTGCATCGACTCTATCATTTGTAAGTGTTGTCTGAGTGCCACATACTGCTCTTTAGAAATCTCTATTTTATATACGGCGCACATAGATTGATTAAAGAAGGGCTCTGTTACTGCTTCGCGGACAAATCCACCAATAAACGGGTTGTATGGCCGCTTACGTCCAAAGCTATATACCTCACTTAAACCTTCATCGAAGGCAATCGATACATGATTTAAATCCGTTTTCGTATATAAATCAATTGCTTTTGATAATAGCGTTCCAGTCGATAAAAATAATAAATAAATAGTACGTGTGTCTTTCATATATTGCCTCCTTTCATACTACTTAGACTCACATGATAAGAAAAAAGTTACATTTTTTCAACCTAGACTTCCACATCTGAAAATAATGGCGACTCTATACTCAGTATAGCATGAAACAATCAAAAAGAAGCATAATTTCATACAATTTTCCAGTCATCAATATCAATAGATTAGCGGGGATTTTCGACTTATCTAAAGCGGTGTCTGATGCGTTAAAAACTGTCAAAAATAATCGAGTAGGAGGTAGGTGATTAATTCACCTACCGACCTCTCACACCACCGTACGTACGGATCCGTATACGGCGGTTCAATAATTTAAGTATCGTTTTAATTTATAGTCAGATCTAAATTGACTTGCTTTCAAGCGAAGGTTTAAATTTCTTAGCCCCCACTTCAATAGTCGCTCATTTGATAGTGCTCGATGAAGGGCAGGTGTTTTTGAATTATTCCAATACCCCTTCCTACTCGCAGCTAATTTAAGTGCTTCGTTATGAGATATTCCGTATTTTCGAAGTTTTCTATACCTCGTTCTCACATGTTTCCAGCGTTT
>NZ_FOWN01000047.1 GCF_900115465.1 Halolactibacillus alkaliphilus | reverse complement strand
GTGCGTTCATGCGAACGCACCGGTTATCCGGTATTAGCTCCTGTTTCCATGAGTTATCCCAGTCTTATAGGTAGGTTGCCCACGTGTTACTCACCCGTCCGCCGCTCATTCCACAAAGTATCACCCCGAAGGGATCTACTTAGTTTCCTGCGCTCGACTTGCATGTATTAGGCACGCCGCCAGCGTTCGTCCTGAGCCAAGATCAAACTCTCAATAAAATTGATGAGTAATACTTTACTCTGGTTTCAAGCACTAGCTTGTCTTACTTTATTTCTTAACTTACTGTGTGTGTTATTCAGTTTTCAATGGTCAATTATAAGTCGCTGTTCTTTCGGCGACAAGCAATATTATATAACGTTTAGCTTGTCATTGTCAACAACTTTTTTTGAAAAAGTTGTTTTGTTTATGCGCCAGAAATTTACGAGCGCAACTTTCATAATATAACACAATACTATTTAATGTGTCAATCAATTTATCTTATTGCCGAAGCAACGTTTATAACTATAGCATGCTTAACTTAAAATCGTCAAGCATAAATTGTAATTTTTTAATCTATACTCAACGTACCGTCAATAAAACCTTTGAGAACAGGCTTTTTCACTTATTCACAATCAGTGAATTCACCTGATAGTACCTATGGATAATATTTGAATTCTTCGTTTCTTCTCCTTTTATGACGATGTACTTTTTTTCTACTAAGTACTGAATCAGTATTGTAAGATCTAAATGATAATCAAATACTTTGATTTTTTCTTTTAGTTCTGATATTTTCCAAACGTCACCACCCATAATATTAAACAAATGACGACTGCCTATCGTTATTTTATTAGAAATAGTAAAATCCATCGCCAACAACATAAGTTCAACGCGCTCTTTTACCGGTTCATCACTCGTAACTAACTCTTCATAAAGTTTATAAGTACCAGCATCTAGACGTTTAATCTGTTGCCATCCTGTTAACTCTGGATAAAAACCTTCTTCAATAACACTTAGTCGGCCAATACTATGTAATGTACGCAAAACTTTATTAAAACAATCTAACGCTTCTTGTCTTTCATATAGCTGCACAGCTTCTTTAAACGTCCGAATACTCTTTGCATACTCTTGTGTAAGCTTTAACTCTCTTTGCTCTGTTGGAAATCGATCCAATTCTTGTTTGAAGGTAGACAAATACTCATTACGATCAAATAGTACTTTCCCTTCATTAACCCACTGGATAATCCGTCTATAAGTAGAGAATTCAATCCAGTCTATTAATTGCTGATCAGATACGATATGCAGCGCAATTATTTTATCAGCAATTTGATAATGTTTTACTTGCCACATCTTTTCGTTACCTCTCTTTACAATTAACAGGATACAGTCAAATCCATCCGTTTCAGGACTTTGGTTATTTTTCTTATCTACTTGAACGACGCTTAATGTCTCTTGATGACTCGTGTACTCTTGATATAAACTCCTTAACTCACCAAACATATTTATTGCTCCTCTCTAAGTATATAAATTCGACATACACCTTCTCTTTTCCTTCATTTACAGATGCTGTAAAAACAAAAAAAAGCCTCTTACTCGAAATTGCAAGAGACTTTAAGACAAGAACTTATAACCGTAGTAAAAGCGTTCTTTAATAATTGTTTAAAAACTGCTTCTTAATGTTTGACCTTACAGTCAGGACATACTCCATAGATCTCCATACGGTGATGACTCACTTGAAAACCTGTAACCGTTTCTGCCAAAGCTTCTACTTCGTCAAGGCTAGGATAATGAAAATCAACAATTTTACCACACGACTCACATATCACGTGGTAATGCTTTGTCGTATTATAGTCAAATCGACTCGAAGCATCACCATAAGTGAGTTCTTTTACAAGGCCAATATCTTTAAAAACACGTAAGTTATTATAAACCGTTGCAACACTCATGTTTGGAAATTTCCCTTCGAGCGCTTTATAAATATCATCTGCTGTCGGATGTATTTCTGCTTCAATCAAATATTCAAGTACCGCATGTCGCTGAGGCGTGATCCGAACGCCTGACGATTTTAAACGTTCTACCGCTTCTTTTATTTCATCATGTGTGTGTTCGTGATCATGATGTTCATGCATAACCATCCACCTCTCTTTCATTAATAAATAATCGATTGTATATTATGCACAGATTAACTGAGAATAAATAACAGTTAATTGTTGTTATTGCTTAACTACAATTATCACATTGTAATCTTTATAATTAGTTTACTAAGAAACGAGGTATTTTGTCAAATAAAAATAGCTGGATAACCAGCTATTTAAATAGTCCCATCAGTTATTTGCAGATGACTCATTGATCTTCTTTATAAACGAATACTTTTTCTTCGAACGCACTAAACGTGTTAACAAACCTCGCGGCAACAAATAACAAATCACTTAAACGGTTAAGATATACGATTACTAGCGGATTAATCTCATCTTTTAACGCGACCGCTAATCTCTCAGCACGCCTTACTATCGTTCGCGCATGGTGAAACGATGCAGCTGTTGGATGTCCTGACGGTAAAATAAACTGTTTAAGCGGCGGCACTTTATCATCAAATATATCAATGCGTTGTTCTAAACGGTCAACTGCGGACTGTGTAATTGGCCAAGGGACTTCCTTACCAGTCGGTGTAGATAACTCAGAACCAACATAAAACAGCATCGCCTGTATATCATCCATTGCATTAAGAACTAACTTCCGATCAGATAGCGACCACGTTAATCCTTGATCTACAGTTGATATTGCGTAACCAATCACCGCATTCGCCTCATCGACTGTCCCGTAAGCCTCAACTCTTAAATGATTTTTCTTCACGCGTTCACCAGAGACAAGGGACGTTTCACCAAAATCGCCTGAGCGTGTGTAAATGCGCATGTTAATACCCCCTACTAAGATTTATTTTATTAACAGGTAAAGATTGATCTTCTAAATAACTGATAAGATTTTCTTTAAATATTTCAATTGCTCTCGGCAAGTAATGTGCTGACTTTCCTGAAATATGTGGTGTTAACGTTACTTTTCCATGTGACCATAAAGGATGGTCTTCAGGAAGTGGCTCTTCAGGCGAAACATCCAATATAGCATGACTAATCTCTCCTTGGTCAAGCGCATCCATTAAGACATCAGGATCCACGACATCACCACGACCCATATTCAAAAAGACAGCTGAATTTTTCATTAACTTGAAATGATCTGCACAGTAAAAAGGACGCGTCTCCTTTGTGCTTGGCAAGATAGAAATAACAAAATCAGCTTGCTTTAAAGCTGAATCTACCTCTTTCATAGTAACGCAGTTATTAAAGAACGGGCGTGTTCCACCTGATTTGGTGACAGCGGTTGTTTCAATATAGAATGCTTGCGCAAGACGCGCTAATTCTTCACCAATTGCACCAGCACCAATGATTGTCATTTTTCGGTGATTGATTTCTCGCGTTTTTACTTTCTGATTCCAAAGTTTCGCTTTTTGTTGTTCATAAAAAGTAAACATCTCTCGGTAATGCCCTAACAACATCGCCATCGCATACTCGCTCATCGGATGTTTATGTATCCCTTTCGCATTTGTCACAACAATATCATGTGCTCTAATCCAATCAAGCGGCATCTCATCTACACCTGCAGACAACACCATAATCCACTTTAAACGCTCCGCGCTTTCTAAAAATGACACTGATAAATCTTCTCCGTAAGTCATAAGGATATCCGCTTCTTCTATATTAGTCACTTCCGTAATTGAAGACTCAAATTGAAACGTCACACTGGGATGCGCTTCTATTAATCCTTTTTCTAATTCATTCGTTAAACGCGTTGTCGATATCACTCGCATAAACTTCACCTCGTTGATTCGTTTTTTAGACCATTTCTTTTTTCATTAAACATCACTTCATTAAATACATACCCTATATTACAGTGAAGAGAACCTTACTTATTGTACTGCTTATTCTTTTAAGATATTAGATTATTTGAGACTTGTCAAAAATATACCGCTAGCTGTTTTATGCTAGCGGTTAAAATTTACATCTTTTTAATTTCGGCTAAAATCTCTGCGGCATGCCCAGGAACTGACACACCTCGAAATTCTTTTTGGATGATGCCTTCTTCATCAATAATGAAAGTCGAACGTTCATTACCATGGTATGTCATATCATTCTTTTCTTTTAGCACCCACACACCAAACTCTTCAGCCAAATGGTGTTTTTCATCGACAAGTAAATTAAAAGCCAAATCAAGTTTTTCTTTAAACTTTTCATGGCTTTCTTTTGAATCTGGGCTTACCCCTACAACTTCTGCACCTATTTTTTCAAACTCATCATGTAAATCTCGAAACTCACAAGCCTCCCTCGTACAACCTGGTGTTTCGTCTTTCGGATAAAAATACAACACTAACTTCTTCCCTTTAAAATCTAATAGAGAAATTTCATCCCCCTCACTTGTTATCATTGGTAATCTAGGTACTTTACTCCCAATTGTTACAGCCATCTATAACCTCTCCTTTTTACATTTATTTTTATCTATCATTATTTATACCTTTTCCTATTTAATGATCCTTTAAACCTTATTTGATGAAACATACAATGCAACTCATACATAAACGGCTTATTTGCTCACTAGTTACTAACTGAATTTAATTGATATTTTACTTTGGTTTGCTCAATCAAATACAGCTCTTCCGCACATTTCATTACGTCATCAATTGTCAATATGCATCTACTTCCATACTTTTTTATTAGCATAAAGAGAGGTTTTATCTAATTGAACGACTAAAGTAAGCTTATTATATTGCCTTTAACCTTAAAATCTTAGCGGAAATCCCCTATCTCATTAAAGAACCCGAATCACTTCTCACGACATTCAGCATATGTTTAGACACCAATACCAGACGCACCTTCACCTCCATGTTTTATCACGTTATATACTTTAATTTTAATAGATATCTTACCCTTTAGTTTAAAAAGTAAACCTCCTCCCCCTTAATACATACCTATTATTATAGTTTTTTCTAATACGTTATTTTAATGTATAATGAAGGACGAAATCGATACTTGGAGGTATTACAATGGAAAACACACAATCAAACATATTGCACGAAGAAGCACAGCACCACATTGTTGGCGGCGTAAATTCACCATCGCGCGCGTATAAAGGCGTAGGAGGCGGCACGCCTGTTTATATGCAACGCGGAGCAGGTCCTTACTTCTATGACGAAGATAACAACAAATACATTGACTATCTAGCAGCATACGGCCCCATTGTCACAGGGCATGCTCATCCACATATTACTGCAGCAATTAAAGACCAAGCAGAAAAAGGGGTGTTATTCGGTACCCCGACAGCATTGGAGAATACTTTCGCTAAAATGTTAAAAGAAGCGATTCCTTCTCTGGAGAAAGTCCGATTTGTTAACTCAGGAACAGAAGCCGTTATGACCACGATCAGAGTCGCTCGCGCCTATACCAATCGCGAGAAAATTATTAAATTCGCCGGATGTTACCACGGTCATAGCGATATCGTTCTCGTACAAGCAGGCTCAGGCCCTTCTACATTAGGAAATCCTGATTCGGCTGGTGTGACAAAAGGAACAGCAAGTGAAGTAATTACCGTACCTTTCAATGACATTCAGGCATACAAGGAAGCACTTAAAGTTTGGGGTGATGAGGTCGCTTGTGTACTGGTTGAACCGATTGTAGGAAACTTCGGCATTGTTGAACCTCATCCTGGATTTTTAGAAGAAGTAAATCGTTTAACACACGCTAATGGTTCACTGGTCATCTATGATGAAGTGATTACAGCCTTCCGGTTTACTTATGGCAGTGCCCAACAACTCTATCACATTGAGCCAGATTTAACTGCACTTGGCAAAGTGATTGGAGGCGGCTTACCCATCGGGGCTTACGGTGGTCGTGTAGATATTATGGAACAAGTAGCACCACTAGGGCCGGCTTATCAAGCTGGAACGATGGCAGGCAACCCACTATCGATGCGTGCGGGTATCGCTTGTCTAGAAGTACTCCAACAAAAGGGGATCTATGAAGAGATGGATCGCTTAGGCAAGCGATTAGAAGATGGGATTATCACATCTGCTAACAATTATAAAATGGACGTCACGGTCAATCGTTTAAAAGGGGCCTTAACTGTATATTTTACGAATAAACAAGTGAGAAATTATACAGAAGCAGCAGCGACTGACACACAAAAATTCGGCGAATTTTTCCACCTCATGTTAGAACAAGGTATTAATTTGGCGCCATCAAAATATGAAGCTTGGTTCTTAACAATTACACATACCGATAAAGAAATCGACAACACACTTAAAGCTGTTGATTACGCTTTCAAAAAGATGAGTCGATGCTAGTACCAGGGACTAAAGATAAATTTTATACACAATTATGAATATTTATTAAATTTTAAATTGATTATTTTTTCTGAATATGCTATAGTTACTATGAAATTTCATATTTCAACTCATGCTTTATTTTTGTCAATTTTGTATGACTTCCCTTCAAAGCATGAAAGTTCTTGGCCTTTTCAATGGAGAAATACTCTTTCCCCGGAAAAGGTCCTTTTTTGTTTGCAAACATAAAAGACCGGCAATATAATAGTAATAACGTCTCTTTAGAAGGGAGCAACATAATAAGATGCGTTTAGGAGCTCGTATGTTTAAAACAGGATTGGCTGTTGCCATCGCACTTTACGCGGCATCATTGATCGGTTTTCCATCAACTGTGTTTGCAGGATTTGCGGCTGTCTTTGCGATTCAGCCATCAATATATCAGTCTTATGTTACGACATTAAAACAACTTCAAGCGAACTTTATCGGTGTCACAACATCTATCACCTTTGCCTATCTTTTGGGTAATAACCCGGTCATTGTTGGCTTATCGGTTATGTTTGTCATCAGTCTCTGTCGATTTTTAAAAATCGAAAAGAGCGCTGTGTCCATTGCTTTAATCGCTGTCATTTCTGTTATGGAGACTACAACGATGCCTATTTATTTATTTGGTCTGATGCGTTTTTCATCATTAATGTTGGGGATTTTTTCGGCTTTCTTAGTCAATTTATTATTTATTCCACCACGTTATGAAACAACGCTCTTTAACCAGATTAACCAGATTACAACAGAAATTCTTAAGTGGCTAAGGATTACAACTCGTCATTTATCTGATGACCCATCATTAAAGAAAGAAATGTCGCGCATAGAAACAGAATTACGACGTATGGATGAATTATATGCCTTGTTCTCTGAAGAACGCGTCTACAATAAAAGAAGACAGCCTATACGCGCCCGGAAACTCGTTGTTTTTCGTCAATTAATTAAAACAACCCACCGTAGCTTTCGTGTATTACGCTCTATTCAAAAAGTAGACAACCGCGCAAAACTCATGCCTGCTGATTTGCAACGACGATTAATTCAGGAAATTGATATCGTTATTCATGCTCACGAACGTATTATGCTTGGCTTTATGAGGAAAATTAAACGCGGGAGAGATAAAGAATACCAACATTTGAATGCATCAAACATTCCACAAGTTGTTGACCAATTGCTGGATTTATATCAAAAAAACGACGTGGATTATCTCATTTTCTTGCCGCTTGCATCAATGTTAATGAACTATCACCAAGACCTCACACATCTTCAACGTTTATTAAATAGTTACGATCAATTTCATGGTGATGAGAAGCTAGATATCATTCCAAAACGACGCGATTTAAAAGACAAGCATTAAAAAGATAAAAACAAGCGAAGCCGTTAATTGGCTTCGCTTGTTTTTATCTGTATGTTAAAAATAATTCATACAGTTGTTCAATTGTTTCATGAGAAAACGGTCCTTTACGCTGTCTAATCATTCTCGTTAGTTCCTCTACACTATCCCAGAGAATTTTATCCATGACACCCGGATAACACATTTCCTTTCGATGTAGTTCGTACTCGTCTTCATCTAATAATGTATAGGTCATATCCGGAAAAACCTTTACATCCAAATCATAATCGATATATTTTATCGCTTGATTTTCAAAGACAAAGGGGGAGCTTATATTGCAGTAATAATGAATTCCATCTGAACGAAGCATACTAATCACATTAAACCAATGCTTTGTGTAAAAAAAACAAATCGCTGGTTCACGGGTTAACCACGAGCGTCCGTTACTTTCAACGACACGGGTACGATCATTCGCACCAATTATTTTCGTACTCGTTGCTTTTAATACAGTTGTTTCTTGCCAAGTTCGATGGAACTGCCCATTATGTTTGTAACTTTTGATTTTCACTGGTCGACCGATTTTTGGGCCAGGCATCCTATCTTCCTCTCTAATTCATAATCTCATCATCTCTCTCTTATTATAACGAGTTTGATGTAAAATTGAAATCATAAGCTTCGAATATTCAGTCAGATACCGATGAAAATAGCCATTATTCGTCATCCGGATGCTCCCAGTCTATGTAGAGGACTCAAAAGAGTCCCCGTGCATTAACATTTACCTTGTTTTTTCTCTCGCTCTTTATTGCGACGTTCTTCATTCTTTCTCTCATCAACATGCTTAATATTAAATTCATTTGCAAACTCCGTATCAAACATCCCTAAGTTTTCTTTACGACGTTTTTCTCTCTGATTATTTTTTGCTTCTTGATTTGTACGCCCGTTTTTTTGATTTGTCATCTTCTCTCACCTCCCTATCTGATAATCTAACCAGATAAGAAGTTTTTAATCTTAGTAATATCCACCATTACTTCCTTAACTTTTGTTTTATCAATATAACGATAAAGCACCGTCATATTTGTCGTAAAACTTTTTGATGTGGCACAGGAAATGCTAAGTCACCAAGTTCTTTTTTATCTACCCATCGCTGATGTTCCTTTGGTATAAAACTTGCTTGTGCCATGAATTTAACAGCATCGATTGACCAAATCAAATGACTAAAAACATGCTTTACGGGTTCAAGCATTTGTTCTTGATTTAAATTTGTGTCATACTCAGCAGATAAATACTCACTCAATAGCGAACAATCGGTCTTTGTTTGTTCTATCATTGGAAATTGGTAGAGGTTGGCAAGCAAGCCTTCACTCGGTCTTTTTTCAATTAGTATTTTACCCTCTGGTGACTCAATTACAGCAACATAATAGTTTAACTTTTTTTGTTTTTTTGCTTTTGACTTTACAGGTAACGTTGTTTCAATTTTTTGCTGGTGAGCTAAACAAATACTTTGAAGCGGACACTCCTCACAAAGTGGTTTTGTCGGTTTACAAATCAAAGCACCAAGTTCCATTAAACCTTGATTAAAATCTGAAGGTCTCTTTTGATCAATTAAACGCCTTACAAGCGCCTCAAATATATGGCGTGTTTTCACTTTTTTTATATCCTCTTCGATAATAAAGACACGCGACAAAACTCGCATCACGTTACCGTCAACTGCTGGTTCGGGTTGATTATAGGCTATGCTCATAATCGCTCCTAAAGTATAGGGGCCAATTCCCTTTAAAGATTTGAGTTCTTCCTTATCAACTGGTACTTGACCACCGTATGAAGCCGCTACTTCTTTAACCGCCGCATGTAAGTTTCTTGCTCGGGAATAATACCCTAAACCTTCCCAAGCTTTTAGTACTTGATCTTCTTCTGCATTTGCAAGTGCCGCTGGGGTAGGAAACTGTTTAATAAAGCGATCAAAGTATGGAATAACCGTATCCACTTGTGTTTGTTGAAGCATAATCTCAGAGACCCAGACTTTATAGGGGTCTTGATTTTTCCTCCAAGGCAAGTCCCGCTTGACGGTCTCATACCAATCAATTAAATACCGTCGAAAATTTAAAAAATTCACCTGATCAATTTGTGACACATGTTTTAAGTAGTTATCATCTTTTGTATGCTCACTTTTATTTTTATTCATAATCATCTTCCTTCCAAATTATTGACTAATATAAGTATTGCTTGATTTTATTGCCCAATTATGCCCTAGGAGGTTTAATTTCTCATTAAAATGGCTACTAATAACTATAGTCTATTTTTACGTAAGTTTAAAGGAGTGAGTCAAATGGATACCGCAACTCATATTGCAATGGGGATAGCGCTGGGAGGCATTGCAACGGCCGACCCTGCAATTGCAGAAAATCCCGTTTTATTTAGCGCCGTCATGATTGGCACAATTGTTGGCTCACATGCACCTGATTTTGATACAGTCCTCAAATTAAAAAGTAATGCTGTTTACTTACGACATCACCGCGGAATTACCCATTCTATTCCTCTCGTTCTATTTTGGGGATGGTTTATTTCGTCTTTAATTTATCTTGCTATACCAAACTTATCATATGGCCCTATATATCGATGGACAGCACTCGCCGTTGTTATACACGTGTTCGTTGATATATTTAACGCTTATGGCACACAGGCTTTAAGACCTTTTTCTAACAGGTGGATTGCGTTAGGTTTTATCAATACTTTTGATCCCGTTATTTTTACCGCGCATATTATCGGGTTTGTCTTGTGGGGGATAGGCCTAAACCCAACCATTGTCTTCCTTAGTATTTACGCTATTCTTGTTCTTTACTATATAAAACGTTATCTGCAGAAAAAAGCGATGGTAAAAAAATTAACCCTCTATTATGGTGATGTAGAAGGTGTGTATGCCTCACCAACAATTAATCAGAACATTTGGCGTTTAGCCATCACGACAAATGACAGCTTTTATGTGGCTCGTGCAATTGACGGTAACATTCAGATTGTTCATAAATTCGACAGGGTACCTTTACCAAATAACCGATTGATCGCAACAGCTAAGACAGATAAAAATGTTGCTGCCTTTTTATCATTCTCATCCGTTTATCGTTATGAAATCACTGAATACGACCGTTATACCGAAGTCCGATTCATCGATTTAAGATACCGCGCAAAAGATCACTACCCCTTTGTTGCTGTTGTTAATATTTCAGAGAACTTAGATATTCTAAGCTCTTTCACTGGCTGGGTCTTCTCAGAAGATAAACTACAAGATAAGTTACTTATTGAAGAATAGTTTTAAGACAACCCTTTAAACTCATGCAGTTAAAACCAACATAAAAGCAAAAGGTTCTAATTAACCTTTTGCTTTTATTCTTTTCTTTCAGTTATACTCATTATATAGCACGTGTATAATGTATCTTTTAAACTTCCATTACTTAGGAAAGGATTTAGCCCATGATTTCAATGTTTGTGACAGATTTAGACGGAACACTACTAAAAAACAACCGCTATATTACTAAAGAAGATAAAGAAGCACTCCAACTATTGAATAAAAAAGGGGTAGATATTACGATTGCGACTGGACGATCAGATCGTGAAGTACAAGCAGTTTTTAAGGAATTAAACATCACTGGTCATAGAATCAGTCAAAACGGTACATTTACTTTTTCAAAGTATAATGAGAATGTGTTTTCACAAGTGTTTGAAGAAGGTACCAGTTTAAAACTGTTTGATTTTTTACATGCGTTTGATTTCCCCTGTCTTATTTCAAACTTTGATAACATCCATTACGCGAAAGAAATACCAATGGCACAAACACTTCAATCACTATTTAAAACGCCACTAATCTATCAACAAGACTTAAGAAACAGAATCGAACAGGATTTCTCAACATCAAAATTCATGTTACTTGGGGAGACGAGCGAGCTATTGTCACTCGAAAAGAAAATCATTTCATTATTCGACACCGATGTATCTACTTTTCTTTCCGCTGACATGTGTCTAGATATCGTCCCAAAAGGCGCAGATAAACGCCGCGCACTAGAAGCGCTGCTTAATCAGACAGGCATCAAAAAGCAAGCAACGGCCTCAATTGGTGATGGATTTAACGATATCAACATGCTTGCCTACACGCCCCATAGTTATGTCATGTCTTCAGCCGAACCTAAAGTCAAATTACACGGTAAAAAAACTGTTCAACATGTCTACGAAGCCGTTGACGACTTATTCTGTCATAACTTGATTCTTTAAAACTCCGCCCCAAAATGCTCAAGTGTTTTTGAGCAAAGAGGCTTCTTAACCAAAAAAATAAGCCTATCTATAGTTAAAAACAAGCGATGTAAGCTAGTAGCTTTCATCGCTTGTTTTAACCTTTTCATTTATAAAACGTTCAATCAAATCAGTAGGAAACCCTTTTTGATATAAGCCTATTTTCACATGTTGGATTAAATCATAACCAGTAAACTTCCGTTGCTTACGCTTAAGTATCTTTTCACCTTGCAAAAGACACGCTTGATATTCTTCATCTACCTCTATACGCTTAAGAGATTGTTCCATTGCAACTTGAATGGCATCTGTGGAAAAACCTTTTTGTATCAACTGCTGTTTTAACTTCATTTTAAACGCTTGATGTGATAACTTTTTTTGTTTTGATTGCTGTTTATTGATCCACTTAACTATTTTATCAATCGCTTGTTCTTCAGTGTAAAAAGATAGACCGTATAATCGATCGGCTTCTTTTATACCTTTCTCCCTTAACTCTCTTTCAATAACTTTTGGCCCCTTCATCGTCGTTTCTTTTTTCGTTAATACAAACGCCTCACTGAAAGCTTTCTCGTCTAATAATTTTTCTTTATACAATCGCTCAATTACTACGTCAATTTGAGCTGAATCATATTCAGCTTTATCTAACCGCTCCCTTACTTCTCTCTCTGAACGCATACGTTGAGCAAGATAATGTATCGCTTTATTAAAAGCCTTATTCGTGTTATCTGAACGGATAAGTTGATTTATTTTTATCTGATCTATTATCATACCTTTTCTCAAACGTTCTTTAATCAAGGTATCTTCCTCCACACTAAAAGCATAACTTTCTTTACCGTGTACATCTTTCAAAAATACATTATAACGATCGGTACGTTTCTGTTGAATCGCTATCTTTGATATTTCCGGCACCATACCACCTCACTAAAATCGCTTTTCTTTAGTTTAGCACAATTTCTCTCACCGAGAAAAAGATAATACTACACATGATACATGAACTACATCGGCACTAAAGTACCGAGTTTCTAGGAACACTCAGAACTTGATATCTGCTATTTCAAGCAAATATCAGCGGTTTAAGCTATTAACTAAGGCTCATTCCAAGCCCGATATTTTTTATGTTTTTACTGGCGTTAATGTCCCTATCATGAAGTGTGTGGCAGGTTGGACACGTAAAGTGTCTGACGCTTAATGGTTTCTTGCCTGTTTCTGCGCCACATGAAGAACAAACTTGCGATGTCTTATAAGGGTTGACCACAACAAGCGCTTTCCCATACGTCAAGCATTTATATGTCAATATATTTCTGAACATTCTCCACGATTGGGAAGCGATACTTTGTGCCA
>NZ_FOWN01000048.1 GCF_900115465.1 Halolactibacillus alkaliphilus | reverse complement strand
CAAAGATTTCGTAAGAAAATCTTATGGTACCAAGAGGTCAAAGAGATGACTGAGACACTCTAGCCATTGCGAAGCAACGTGTCCTTTACTTCAAGACTTCTTCTTAGTGAGAGTAAGTTGGGTTCGGGGTCCCGACTTAATCGAACTTAGAAGAAAACGACCATGATAAGCTTAGGCGCGGATGGTGCCTCAAAGGCATTAAAATAACCATCCGGCACAAGAAAACTCATCATGGTCGTTATTGAAGTCAAGGATGGCGGATACTACCTCGACAATAATTGATCAAATGAGTGGTGTTTTAGGTACCACCACATTTGACAGAGAACCCTTTTTATTCGATAAACAGACCTTTATGAAGAACTGTAACGTCCAAAGCTTATTTGATTAAAAACTTCATCGACTAATTTCATTTTAGTATCTGGGTGGTAAAGTTTTGCGATACTAATCCGTTTACATGATGTGTAATCAAGCGCCTTTTCTTGCATTTTCTGATCTAAATAAGGCAACATAAATTGATCAATGGGTAAGTAGGCGAGTGTGATTGTTTTGTCGTTGTTTAGTTCAATATAAATACCTGTCAATTCAGTAAAAATAAAGGGATGATATTCGAAACGTAAATGAATGTGACTTTTATCCATAGTTTTAATAGCTTCGATGTGTGTTGTTTGATTATAAAAATAGACGACCTGCTCAAATGAGTAATACAGCTTATCAAGTGATTGATTTAGCTTTGAAAGCTTTATTTTTGCGAATAATCGGATGGAATATTGATAACAGCGCCGGCTTGTAAGCCAAAGGATGATAAATGGCACTGTGAATAGAATATAATCAATCACATGATCATCTCCTTATCGTAGAGTACGACTCTATTTTTCCCAGTAGTTTTTGCTTTGTATAAAGCTTCATCGCTAGTGTTTAAAACGTGTTCTTCTGTTAGTTGGTTAATTAATTCTGTGTGCGATACACCAACACTGATGGTAAGTTTGTTAGTCGGTTGTGCTTGTTCGTTTGGAAAAGCGGTTTGTTCCACAAGTTTACGAATATCTTCGGCCATAGCGTAGGCTTCACGTACGGTGACATTCATTAAAATAAGCACAAATTCTTCTCCACCAAATCGATAGCTTTGGTCAATATTTCGTATACGACTTTTTAACAGTTTAGCCAATTGTTCTAGGGCGACGTTTCCAAGCAAGTGTCCATTAGTATCGTTGTAATGTTTGAAGAAATCAATATCAATCATAACCATTCCAAAGCGTGGGGATTTTTCAGAGAATATGCGCTTCAAGTCCTCTTTTAAACTGCGCTGATTTTTCAGTTTGGTTAAACCGTCTGTCTCAGACATCTCCTTGATATTTTGGTAAAGAGCAAGTTGATGGATTGAGATGGCTGTCTGAAGTGCGAGCGGAATCAAGTTATCAATTTCTTCTGGTGTGATTTTTTTATGCGTCACGGGATTATCAATGATTAAAATACCAATTTTCTCATTTTGGTACACCATCGGAACAATTAATAGCTCGTGCATATGGAAGTAATCACTTAGTTCATGAAGAATGGGATCGGTTGTTTCTCTTACCCGGACTAATCGATCTCTCCCGTCAGTAAGCGCTTGATGAAAGAGTGTATTTGGATCTAGTTTAAATGTTAGTGATGACACTAAGTCATTTAATTCGGGGTCAATGTGTTCTTCGTCCATCCGTTCCAATAAATCCGTGAGTTTATATTTTTTCTCGGCGATATCATTCCACTTATCAAATCCATCTTCACCTCTGACGGGGCCAATGCCCATCATGCCTTGCATATGGTTTGTTTGACCATCAGTCAAAAATACGAGGCACCGATTAAATCCTAAACCGTGCCCAGCGGTAATCGTGGTGACTATAATATGTAATAATCGGTTAAGTTCATCAGTCTGTTGTATGGCTGATGAGATTTCTTTTAAAATAGTGAGCTGTTTGGTATTATGGTACATTTTCTTTTTCCATTCTCTTAATTGATTAAAATAGGTATTGGCTCTTTTTCCAGCAAAATAAATGAGCACAGCGCTGAGAATTAAATAATTAAAAAAAATAAGAGACATTGGCATATATATAAGGTGTTGAATGAAGATAAGACTTATAGCAATGAAAAGTCCTGGAAGGTCTAATGTATACATACCGGCAAAGAGATAGAGAGCGATCAATAGCCAATATTCATCTGTCTGATAACCTTGAAACAACAGAAAACTACAAGAAAAAAAGATAAAGACAAGCAAACGATTGCTTCTTTGAGATAAGAAAAAACGGCCAACGTTTAGTGCAAGCGCTAGCGTTGATACTATGATGATCCATTGCAGTAAAGACATATATTCAACACCTCCTACTAATATAGTCCTATTATAACAGGTTTTGAAACCGGTGTCTTTCTTTTTAACTATTCGTAAACTTTCACTTGCCAAGAAGTTGGTAAACATGTACAATTAAAATTGTAAGCGATTGCATAACTGTCATACGTGATGTTGTGCAATTTTTTCGCAACATTTTTGCAATCGTTTGCACAAAATATCAAAAGGAGGTAAGGTGTCTTTTTTACAGCTTTCATCACTACACAATTTGAAAGGATGATTATGTTGAAGAAACAAAAGCTACAACCGATCGTGGCACAGTTTTTTGTATGGCTCTTATTATTTAGTACAATTTTTTCTGGATTACCAGCGAGTGTATTCGCTGAAACTGATGTTACAACGATTGAAGAAAACACACTGCGTGTGTTCTATGAACATACAGGCGACCCTGAAGAAACATTATACTTATGGCATTGGGGTGACTCGACCGGCTTATCGGGAGAATTCCCAGTGGCTGGAGAAACTTTTGAGGTAATAACGGATGAGACATTTACTCATGTTGCTGATATTCCATTAAAGGACGATGCGAAAAGTATTGGCTTTTTAATTGCCCTAGCTGATAAGACAAAATTAACAGATGATTTAGCTGTTGATTTAATCTCACCTGATATGGATCATGTGTATGTGACAAATGATGGCAACACGCACCTCGCAAAGCCGGTGTCATTTGACGAACCAACTGTTCGTGTGCATTACTTGGAGACAGAAAAGGCCTTTGCTGAACCTGGTCTTTGGTTCTGGGGAGACACGCCAATTTCGTTAGATGGGGAAGATGCTTGGCCACATAATGCTTACGGCTTTACATCTGAGAACACTTCACCTTATGGCTATTTTGTTGATGTACCTTTAAATAATGAGGCTGAAAGTCTTGGTTCACTCATTGTAGATAAAGCAGATGGAAGTAAGCAGACGGGCGATTTTCGATTTGATGAACTCGCAACGTATAACCAAATCTTTATTAAAGAAGGCATCGACCAAGCTTTTAACAATCCTTATTATGTAGAGACTAAACCTGAAACAACGACACCTGACGAACAAGAGGGCACAGAAGATATTACCGTTACAGGTGAAGTCAGTCGAGCGTTTCATTACGATGAACATGCGCTATTAGAATTATCTATTGATAATAACTCAGATGTTGCGGTGGCGTCGATTCGTGCCGATGTATCAGAACTTGGGATTAACCAACCCCTCAACATCGACCCGTTTTTACAAACGGTTACTTTGTCGGTGAGTGATACAGTTTCACCAGGTGAGAAAAACATCCCTGTCACAGTTGTTGATGCAAATGGCGGAACCTATCACACGAACGTTTCTGCGACTGTTGTTGAGAAAACGAGTGGCGATCGTGACTGGGATGAATCGATCATCTACTTTATGCTGACGGACCGATTCTATGATGGAGACCCATCAAACAATAACCCGTATAATTTAGATTATCAGAATGCCGATAACCCTCGGGGAACGTATCAAGGTGGCGACTTTAAGGGCGTTACTGAAAATTTAGATTACTTAGATACACTAGGCGTTAACACGATTTGGATTACACCGATTGTAGAAAATGTTGGGCATGACGTGGAAGCGAAAAGTTCTAATGGTTCCTATTATGCTTATCATGGTTATTGGGCGAAAGATTTTGAAGCGCTCAATCCACATTTAGGTACAATGGAAGAATTCCACACATTGATCGATGAAGCGGCTGCACGTGACATCGATATCATGGTAGATGTCGTCTTAAACCATGCTGGATACGGTATGAATGCAACATTAGATGGTTCTGAACCAGAAGGACACCCAACAGCAGAAGACATTGCCCGATTTGAGGGAATGCTACGTGAAAAGAGTGGTTCAGGGGACTTAAAATCAGAACTTGCAGGACTTCCTGACTTTATAACAGAAGACCATGACGTGCGTGAACAACTTGTCGGTTGGCAAGCGGATTGGATTCAAAAATCAACGACAGCAAAAGGTAACCGAATCAAGGCGTATCGTGTTGACACAGTCAAACATGTTGAAGAGACGACGTGGCAACATTTTAAAAATGAACTTGTTAAACAAGATCCTGCGTTTCGTTTAATTGGCGAACATTGGGGAGCAAACTTCAATGATGATGGGGGCCATTTCTATAACGGTACAATGGACTCACTACTTGATTTTGGCTTTAAAACATACGCCAGAGCACTAGCAAACGGTAATCTAGAACAAGCCAATGAACAGTTGACATTACGTAATGCGTCGTTAAATAGTGTGCATACGTTGGGCCAATTCTTAGGGAGTCATGATGAAGATGGTTTCTTACATGGCTTAGGTGGAGACGAGGCTAAGTATAAAGTAGCTGTTAGTGCACAGTTAACCGCAAAAGGTCAACCTGTCATTTATTACGGTGAAGAGCTTGGCCAAACAGGCGCAAATAATTGGCCGCAATACGATAATCGCTACGACTTTGATTGGGATGCAGTTGAATCAAACGAAATCCTTGCCCACTATCAAACGTTACTAGCGTTTAGAAATGCGTACAGTAAAGTACTAAGTAAAGGGACGCGTGAAACACTTTTGGCCGACAATGATTTAGGCCAATTAGTTGTTAAACGGGCATATAACCAAGATGCCGTATATGTTGGCTTTAACCCAACGCTTGAACAACAAGAGGTGACGTTAAAAGCTTCAAGTGCTAATGTAGAAGTGACCGATCATTATTCAAATGTACAGTATCAAGCAACCATGATTGAAGATGATTATTATGTCACATTTACAATTCCAGCCTCGGCGGATGGAGGAACAGCATTACTTCATGTGTCGGGTGGTGAGTTACTTTCTACAGATATCGTCATAGATGAGCCTGCAGAAGAAACACCTGTAGAGGAGGGATTCTTTCGGCTCCACTTTCGTGGTCTTGATGCTTCTCGTCTTAGTGAGCTTGGCCTTTGGACTTGGGAAGATGTTGAAAACCCGTCGGAAAACTGGCCGTTAGGCGCAGTATCCTTTAGTCACGCTGTTGAAACAGCTTATGGCCACTATTTAGATGTACCGGTCATTGATAATGCAAAAAAGCTCGGCTTTTTAATTAACAATGTTAGTGGTGGTAATGAAACGTCTGATATGTTTGTTAACCTTTTAAGTCCTGATATGAATGAGGCATGGGTGACGGAAACATTTGACATCTATCCTTATGAGCCGTTAACCAACGCTAATCAGCTTCGGGTAAACTACAACCGGACAGATGATGCGTATGATGGTTGGGCCCTTTGGACATGGGGTGATGTTTTAGAGCCGACCGATGGTTGGCCAAACGGAGCACATGACTTTAAACCTGGTAAATACGGGGTGTATTACGATTTACCACTAGTTGAAGATGCGAGTTCTATCGGATTCTTAACCCTCAATAAAACATCAAATATGCAGTCTGGTGACATGTCACATACACTGAATCATCACACACAAATCTTTATTCGTGAAGATGACCCAACGGTGTATACGAACCCCTACTTTGTTATTGAAGAGGGACTTCTACAAGCTGAATTGATTGCGCTTGATACGATTGAACTTGGCTACAGTGCAATCGGAGACTGGTCGAAAGAGGAACTTTTAGAAGAAATTACGGTTGAAACAAAAGGAGGTGACGCCGTTATGATTGAAGATATCATCATTGACCAATCCACAAAGACAATAAAGTTAAAAGGTAACTTTAAAACGGATGAGGCACCTTATACGGTACGTCACTTAGGACGCGAAGCTATTGCACGCGCTGGATGGAAACTAACAGACGATTTATATGGGTATGAAGGAGAACTAGGATTAGTTGACTTGGATAATGGTCAAGCAACGATCAAAGTTTGGTCGCCATCTGCTGATCAAGTTGAACTTGTCTTATATGATAAGGACACACCTGAAACCGTCGCGGGAGAATACGTGATGACGCGCCAAGACAAAGGTGTTTATGAAATCACGCTAACTGAAGAAATGACAAACATCAAAGATCATACAGGTTACTTCTATCACTTTAAAATAACACGCGGGGAGACCTCTGTTTTAGCGCTTGATCCATATGCAAGATCAATGGCTCAGTGGACAAGTGATGGCAACGATGATGCGGTAGGAAAAGCGGCCATTGTTGATGTATCAACGATAGGACCTAAGCTTGACTATGCTGAGATTGATGGTTTTAACAAGCGCGAAGATGCGATTATTTATGAGATCCACGTCCGCGACTTTACGAGTGATCCAAACATTGCCGAGGAGCTTACTCATGAATTTGGTACATTTAGTGCGTTTGTTGAGAAGTTAGATTACATTGAATCACTTGGTGTCACACATATTCAATTATTACCAGTCATGAGTTATTTCTTTAGTGATGAATTTAATAAGAGTGAGCGCTTGTTAGATTACTCATCGACAGATAATAACTATAACTGGGGGTATGACCCACACAGTTATTTCTCGCTGACAGGCATGTATTCAGAAGACCCGAGTGACCCAGCGAAGCGAATTGAAGAGTTTAAAAACATGATTGATGAAATTCACAAAAGAGGCATGGGGGTCATCTTAGATGTCGTCTATAACCATACGGCTCGCGTGCATATTTTTGAAGATTTAGAGCCAAATTATTATCACTTCATGGACACAGAGGGTAAGGCAAAAACAAGCTTTGGTGGCGGCCGTTTAGGTACGACACATATGATGGCTCGCCGGGTACTTGTCGATTCTATTAAGTATTGGGTTGATGAGTATAAAGTAGATGGTTTCCGCTTTGATATGATGGGAGACCATGATGCTGAGTCGATTCAAATAGCGTACGATGAAGCGAAAAAACTCAATCCGAATATTATTATGATTGGTGAAGGATGGCGAACATTTGCCGGGGATGATCAATACCCGAATGTTCAACCAGCCGACCAAGATTGGATGAAATATACTGAAAGCGTTGGTTCATTCTCCGATGAATTTAGAAATGAATTAAAGAGTGGTTTTGGCAGTGAAGGACAACCACGATTCTTAACAGGTGGTGCGCGTAATATTGATGTTATTTTCAATAATATCATTGCTAACCCGGGCAACTTTGAAGCGACTAACCCAGGTGATGTTGTGCCTTATATCGCAGCCCATGATAACTTAACACTTCATGATGTGATTGCGCAATCCATTAAAAAAGACCCGAAAGACCATCAAGAAGAAATCCATCAACGTATTCGGATGGGTAACTTAATGGTATTAACGAGTCAAGGAACACCGTTTATTCATGCCGGTCAAGAATTCGGTCGCACCAAACAATTTAGACATCCAGACTATATCGATGAAGTTGACGTTGCGCCATATAAATCAACGTTTATGACATCTGAAGACGGGACACCGTTTGAATATCCTTACTTTATCCATGACTCATATGATTCAACGGATATTATTAACCGGATTGATTGGGAAAGAGCAACAAACAGTACGTTGTATCCTATTCAGACGTTAACGCGTGACTATACAACGGGTCTCATTCAGTTACGCCGTTCAACAGACGCTTTCTCAAAAGGAACGATTGAAGATGTGCGTGAGAATGTGACAATGATACAAGCACCTGAAATTAAAACGGAAGATTTAGTCATTGCTTATGAAGCGAAAGCTTCAACAGGTGAAAGCTATCATGTCTTTATTAACGCCGATGACGTGTCGCGTCAGTTGACAGTTGATACGGATTATCGCGATGAATCAGTCATTGTTGATGCGGTATCATCTGGTATAGAAGCCATTGATCAACCAACAGGTGTCACGATTGATTCTACATCTGTTACCATTGACCCACTTACTGCGGTCATTATCCGTGTGGAAGAACAAGAAGATACACCAGATCATGAAGACAACACACCACCTGTAGATACCGATAAACCAGGTCAAGGCGATAATACACCACCAGGTAGTGATGAAGGTGTTGAAGAAGTAACAGAGGAAGACATTAAGATAGACAAAGAAACGAATTTGACAGTCATTAAAGTCGTAAACCGTAAGGGTGCGAAAGTGTCAGTCGACGTCTTAAAGAAACTGCCAAAGAACGCACAGCTGTCAATTGAAACAGAAGATCAAAAAGTGCTTATGCGTTTCCCAATGGATAACGTATTACAACGTGCACTTGATGCAAATGAAGATCTTATTGTTAGAATTGATCAACGAGACAAAAAAGACCTTGTAGTCGGAAAAGGTATCACGGTTTTAAGTGATATTTATGACTTCCAAGTATATATTGGCGGCAAATACGTCGATGGCGTGTTTGATATCCCGATTGAGGTCCTATTTAAAATTGATCCAAAAGCCGTATCAAATCCAGATTGGTTAACCCTTGTCTATATTGATGATGAAGGGAATGTCACTTACTACCCAATTGAGTCATATAATGCTCAAACAGGTGAAGTAACAGTGTACATTAATCATTTCAGTGAATACTTTATCGCGGAAGTAGATCCAGATGTTATAAATGAGGATCAAATAGGTGAGAGTATGGCGCCGAGTGATCCGTCAACTGATGACGAATCAAATGAACATGCGGGGGTATTACCGAGTACCGCAACAAATATTTATCTCTTAATGATGCTTGGTTTAATTCTTGTCTTATTTGCGGGAACAGCACTCGTTTTTAAGAATAAACAAACGCGTTAAGTTTTGTAAGAAGTAATGGGTGATTTGTCTATAAAAAGATGATTTCAAATAGCCGCAGAGTCTTTATGCTCTGCGGCTATTTATATAGTGTACGTAATAAAATAAAAGACAAAGAAAAGACACGTCAGTTGTGACGTGCCTTTCTTTGTCCCCCTTATGGGACAGTGCGGAAAATTTGTCGTTACATTGTTACTTGTTCATCTTACCAAACTGTTACTTCCTGACGTGCTAACCCGTCGTACTTGAAGCTTAGTTTGTAACCGTCTTTCTACTTGCTACTTACAACTGATCTTTCGGAACTTTTTACTACATCCGATCCACGAGTCTTAAACGGTTAGTCACGTGCACTTTTACGAAAAAACGTTACACTTACACTTACATAGCTTAGACTACTACTTACGTTCATCCTAATTGCTACGTTCCTGACGAGTTGTTGACGTCAGCTCTTGCGCAAATTTTCCGCCAAGGCTGTGCAGCTCACATCTCATATTTATAAGTCCAACGTAATTACCTTCTGTATTGGCCTCATAAGTTAGATTAAAAGCTTTTGTTACACTTTCGTAACATTAGGTCTTAATCATTTATATGTGATGTATTTGCCTTGTACTTATTTATTCCCCAATTAAAGATAGTTAAACATACTTTTTTAAAAAAACTTTTAAAAAATCAGCATTTTTTAAAAAAATAATAAAACTCTGCTATAATAGGGGCAATTCAGCAATTAAAGGAGTACGTTATGAACGAAAAATTACTAATTATCGATGGGTTTAATTTATTAAGTCGGGGTTATTTTGCTACGGCATTTAATCAAGAACCTCATCAGTTACCAAAAAACAGTCAAGGACTCTACATCAATGGGGTTCGAGTGTTTATTCAAAAATTATATCAATTAATTGATAAACACCAAATGAGTCATGTCGCTATTTGTTGGGACGTTAAACGTGAAGATACGTCACGTAGAAAAGAATATACAGCCTATAAAGCGACCCGACAAGCGTTGCCGGAACCGTTGATTCAGCAATACGAGTCGCTCGTATTTTTATTGACTGACTTGGGCTTTACTCAACTGACGATTCCCCCATATGAAGCAGATGATGTGATTGGGGCACTGACAGTTAAGTGGCAACAAGAAACAAGTGGTCACAGCTATATGTATAGTAATGATCACGATTTACTACAGTTACTTTCACCTCAAACAACGCAAATCATCGCAAAGAATAGAGAAGAACTAATGTTTACGGAGCATGTGTTTACAAGTAAATATGAGATCACACCAACACAATGGATTGATGTCAAAGCATTGCTAGGAGATAAGGGAGACAATATACCAGGTGTGCATGGGGTTGGAGAAAAAGCTGCACTTCCGCTCATTCAGTTGTATGGTTCTGTCGAAGGAGTGTATCAATCGTTGGATACGCTTGATGCCAAATTCAATCGCTATAAAAAGAAGCTGATTGCCGGTGAAACAGACGCTTATTTAAGCAAGCAACTTGTCACAATTGAAACAGACTTAAAAGAGGTTCAAACGCTTGATTTAGTGGCATTTGAAAATAAGACAAGAAAAGATCTGCAATTTAAAGCTTTAAATGATTTTGATTTAAAAATACGTGGCTTGATGCTTTAGAAAAACACCTTGATTAACGCTATCTTCTTCTTAAAAGGGCGTAAAGTCAAGGTGTTTTTGTTTTTTTGTATCGTTTGCTGTTAAATTAGATTGTCCATTCATCAGACAAAATAGCTCGAAGATACGTATAGCCATCGCGTTCATTGAACTACCCCCACCTAACATTCTCACGAATGTTTGAGGAAGGGGATTCCATAAGGACACCCTAAAGGCAACCCATGCTCATTCAACTAAGCATAGGATTTTCTACTCTCCAACCGCCGCAAACCTATTTTCTCAACATCTGTTAAAGCATGTTGGGGAAATAGTGTGTTCCAGGAACACAACTTGCTTTGGTCGAATCGTTCCGTCTGGTAGAACACATGGGTTCTAACAAAAGACAGGGTACGCATCATATACGCCCATTGCGTCCAATGATGTAGACCTTGTTTCTGCTCCG
>NZ_FOWN01000057.1 GCF_900115465.1 Halolactibacillus alkaliphilus | reverse complement strand
CATGGTCAATATCGTGGTTCCATTCAACTAATGTGATATTATATTTTTCACTCAATGACACAAATTTATCTTTGGCATAATCCGAAATCGTATCATCTATTACTTTTCTTCGATACTTCACAACTAACACAAGATGGTAATGCATCAAAAATACTGAATGATTGTTACTGTCTAATTTCATTGTTATCTCAATCCTTATACTTAATAAGACTGATTACACCATAATAAGAAAAAAGACAAAATAAAAAACCTTTGGGCTGTCGCCCAACCGACATTCATCTCCCCCTTATCGTTGGGCTACGCCCTTCACACGCTTGAAGAGGGAGACTTCTTTCGGAAGTGCGTTAAAAAAGACATAAATAAAACGCAACACTTCGTTTTTATAAACGAAATACTGCGTTAGCTAAAGTGATAAGTTGAATTATAACACCCTTTTTTCACTTCTGCAAGTACTAATTCTTTATTCCTATTTGTTGGAAAAACTGTTTATATGCTTTCTATATGGGTAAGTTAAAGTAACGGCACATTCACCCATCAATAGACTAAAGAAAGGAGTGGCGTGTATGCTTTGGACTATTATTAGTATTTTATTAATCATTTGGCTAATAGGGCTTATGTTTAATGTCGCAGGTAGCCTAGTACACATTCTACTTGTCATTGCCTTAATCGTCTTTATCTACAACATGATTACCGGACGTAAGCGATAACTATGAGAAAGCCCTCTACTTATCGAGTACAACCGACACATACATCAACCTGATGAGCCGATTAACAGCTGATCAGGTTTATTTTCACTAAGAGGATAAACGTTGTCTAAGATTCAGCTAAACACATAGCTAAATCTTTTTCACGCTCTTTACTTACTTAAAATCGTCTCAATCCATGTCTTAGCCATAAGTGTATCACCCGTACTCGTTGTATGAACGCCGTCAATTGTTAAAGGTAATTCAAGCCCACGTTCAATATAGTCAAGAAAAGCTTCGTGTGTTTTTACACGCGGTAACTGATATGTTTTACTCATCACTTCAACAATCTCTAAATAAGGCTTAAGTAATTGATTGCCTTTTGATTCAGCATCTTCTTCAATCACAGTTGGATCCATCAAAATAATTTGGGCGTTTGTTTCTTCTAATGTCCGTCTAATCAACGTATGGTAGATCTCTTCAAAAACATCTGGCGTGACTTGGTCCATATCTGATGCATCCAGTTGACGCCACACATCATTGATCCCAATTGAGATGGACAAAATATCTGGTTGCAGGTCAATCACATCTTCTTGCCAGCGCGCTTGTAAATCCGTGATGCGGTTACCACCAATTCCTTTATTGATGATCTCTGGCACATAGCCTTTACTTGTCGCGTAATAATCACGAATCATGCGAACATAGTTGTCCCCAATTTCACGAAAATCATCTGTTTTTCCCCACTCTGTAATACTGTCTCCGATAAAAACAATCCGTTCTTTTTTCAAATGAAACAACCTTTCTTTATTATAATGATGTAAACACATTATATTATACACTATGTTTATCCGTCGGATAAAGTTATTGATGTATGCACTCAGCAAAACTTTTCAATACGCAATCACGTTGTGTATTTAATTCAGCTTTTTATTTGTCAGCATTTTCTTACGAAGTCTTATTCTCTTTTAAACATAGATCTGCCTGTATAAAAATCAATAATAAGGAAGTACTGTATTACTTGGTATTATTATTAATTAAAAACAACGCCCTCATAATATAAGGACGTTGCCGTTTAGCGATAGGTTCATTTTTTAGTTGATACGGCTTTAAAGACAGCTCTATTTTTCCCATGCCGTTTTGCTTGATACAAAGCTTCATCCGCATGAGACAAGATATTATTTAATTCACATTGCAATTTTTCAGGCATGACCACCCCAATGCTGACACCCACATTGAGCGATGCACCGTTAACAACATGTGGTTCTCTAAACTTCGCTTCAATTCGGTCGACAATCCGTGATAAATTCGTCGCATCTTGGACTTCCGGCAATAAAACAATAAACTCATCTCCACCAAGACGCGCAACCGTATCCATATCACGCAAGGCCATTTGAAGCCGTTGACCTATCTCAACAATCACTTGGTCTCCTACTTCATGACCGTATTGATCATTGATCCCTTTAAAGTCATCCAAATCCAGCATTAAGACTGCAAAAGGCACTTGATGGCGTTCATACAAACTCATCACTTGTTCTAAGCGAATTTGAAACATTCGACGATTGGCAAGTCCTGTAAGTGGATCTTGGTAAGCCATTTGTTTTAGTTCCCGCTCATATCGCTTACGCTCTTTTATATCACGCGCAACGACAATCGTTTTTTGGTGCTGATGATCGTCATCAAATATTGGCTCAAATTGTAACTCAAACCAATGTTCATCACCAAAGGCATCAACAATCTTCCCTTCTTTCTTAATCGATTGTTGTTCTTTTAACATTATCTTAAAAAGATGATACATGTCCACTTTTGATTTCTCTGACAATATACTTAAAGCCGGTTTATCAATGAGTTGTTGTGATTCATATCCAAGTAACTTTTCATGTGACGGTGAGACATAGACAAACGCATGGTCTTTATTTAAGATTTGAATCAAGTCAGACGTATGCTCAGCAATTAACCTAAAGCGTTGTTCACTTTCATAGAGTGCGCTTCTTGCGAAGCTTTCTGTCGTTAAGTCCTTCACAACGAGGTAAATCCCCTGAACAGCCCCGTCTAAGTGCATCGGAATAAACTTCACTTGAAGTTCCATACCAATACCATCTTTTGTGACAAGCTGTATATCAATTGACTGTGGAAGTCCCTTAACTGTCTTGAAAAAACGTGTTCTAAATGCCTTTGTATAATTATAAAAAACCTCAAAGATATCCTTTGGAAGGTCCTCATGATGAATCGTTTTGATTAATTTTTGGAATGCATTATTTTTTTTAATAATACGCCCTTCATTATTTGTATAAGCAATGGGGTCTGTATTTTCTTTAAATAGCGCTTTATAGCGCTCACGTGAGAGCTCTAATCGCCGTTGACTAATATACATTTGATCTTCTATTTGTTTTTCTATTGTTAAATCTCTCGTTACCGCAACAATATGCGTCACTTGACCATCTTTTATGATCGGTGTTAAAACCGATTCAGTCACTCTTTGACCGGTTGAAATGTAATAGTCATCTTGATAACGTGCCTGTTCTTTTGTTGTGACGACTTGTTGATATTGACTTATCAAAATCGTTGCTTTTGTTGGAGGATTCACGTCATCTATCGCCTTACCAATCATATCTTCAGTAAAGTTTAAGACTTCTTTCACTTGTTTATTCACCCGTTCGTAGAAAAAACTTGTGGCATCGCCACCCACCCTCATTATAAAAACCATATCCTCAATCGCATCAATGATTTCTTGACTCATCAATTCCATTTTCGTCACCCAATTCCTAGACAATTTGATTTGATTATAACACTATCTTTACAACCTATGCACCAAATACGTAAACGTTTACTAAAAACGTGTCTATTTACCTTATTAATTATTTCATCCTTAATTATCGCTCTAATTTAACGCCTGCTCAACTTCATCGACATCTTCTTTTTCTAGACTTAAAACGACCGGAACAATGATAGCATTATCCCGGTCGTTTTATGATCGTGCGACTTAAATCATTTTTTTATAAACCAACACCGAAATTAACAAGACTGCTTTACTTGAAAAATTTATGATAGACTACTTTAACTATTTCCATCATCACAACGGCCGCCACCGCAAGTCCAGCTGCCATCGACCAGTGCATGAAACCAAACGACCGTGGAATCGCAAAGATTGAACGAAGACCAGGTAATATAGTCAGTAAATAAAGGCCAAGACACAAGGACACAGCACCTAAAACATACTTATTCGATGTAAAACCCACACCGAAAATCGTCTGCTTATTTGAGCGCGCCGCAAAGGTTTGCAGGGTACGAGATAAAATCAAGGTCGTAAACGCCATCGCCACACCAATTTCTGCGGATGTTTGTAGACCAATTAAGTGTGAGATAATGACCGCAATCCCAATAAATGAGCCCCTTGTAATGACTGATCGTAAAGTATCTCCCGCAAAAATCCCTTCATCAATCGAACGCGGTTCACGTTCCATGACGTCTGGCTCTGATTTTTCCATTCCTAAGGCAATTGCTGGCAGTGAATCATTGACTAAGTTAATAAATAGTAACTGCAGGGCCGTAAATGGATTTGGAAAACCAGCAATAACCGCAAATAAAATCGCAATAATTGCCCCTAAATTACCACTAAAGAGATAAGCAATCGCCTTTTTGATATTATCAAACACGGTTCGACCTACTTTAACGGCATTCACAATTGAGACGAAATTGTCATCGGTTAAAATCATTGCCGCTGCGTCCTTAGATACATCAGTTCCACTTCCCATTGCCACACCAATATCCGCCTGTTTAAGCGCTGGCGCATCATTCACACCGTCACCTGTCATCGCACTAATGTTACCTTTTTTCTGCCAAGCTTTCACAATACGGATTTTATTTTCAGGTGACACACGCGCATACACACGAATACGCTCTAACTTTTCTTCCAACTCAGCATCAGTTAAATGATCGAGTTCTGTCCCAGTTAATGCTAAGTCACCTGTTTCAAAGATGCCAATATCTTTTGCGATCGCCTCAGCTGTTGTCTTATGATCACCTGTAATCATAACGGTTGTGATTCCCGCATGTTTCGTCTGTTCAATCGCCGCATAGACGGCTTCACGAGGTGGGTCAATCATAGCCAATAAGCCAACTAAGACAAAGTCTTCTTCGTCACTAAAAGTGATGGCCGTCGTTGTTGCTGGCATTTCTTTAAAACCAAACGCAAGGACACGTAAAGCTTGACGAGAATAAGCTTCGTTTTGTGTATTTAATTGACGACGTCGTTCATTTGTTAGTGGCTTGATTTCACCAGCTTCTAAAATCTTCGTCGCGCGATTAAACATAACGTCTGGTCCGCCTTTAATAAATAACAGCTTTGACCCTTTATAGTCATTCAGCGTGGACATTAACTTACGATCAGAATCAAATGGGACTTCACTAAGACGTGGATAACGTTCACGTAGCGTTTGATAATCCTCACCTGCTTTGTTCGCATAATTAATCAAAGCCACTTCGGTCGGATCACCGACTTCTTGGTTTTTTGAATCAATATAGGAATCATTACACAATACAGCCGTATCAATTAAGAAACGCTCATCTTCGCTCAGCACATCAAGCGATGTTTCATCGCCTTCTGAGAAAGTAAAGTGATGGGTCACGGTCATTTTATTTTGTGTTAAAGTCCCTGTTTTATCTGTACAGATAACTTTTGTTGAGCCAAGTGTTTCAACGGCAGGTAATTTACGAATAATCGCATGTTGTTTCGCCATTTTATTTGTACCAACAGATAACACAATCGTCACAATCGATTGTAAGGCTTCAGGAATAGCCGCAACAGCTACCGCCACCGCAAACATTAACGCTTGAAGCAGCTCCGTCGTTAAATCAACAGGCCCATCACCTAACCAAATACGTAGCGCTTGTACTAAGAAAATAGCGCCTGATAAAATAAAAATCCAAAAACCTAACTTTCGGCTAAATGCATCTAACTTACGTTGCAGAGGCGTTTGTTTTTGTTCAGCTGTGTTTAATAGATTTGCAATTTTTCCGATTTCTGTTGTTTTTCCGGTCTCTGTCACAACAAATGTCGCACGTCCATTTGTCACAAGTGAACTTGAATAGACAAGATTCACCCGGTCTCCTAACCCTACTTCATCTGTGATGGTATCAACCGCTTTTGTGACAACCTGAGATTCACCCGTTAACATGCCTTCGTTCACTTGCAGTGAGCCTGTTTCAAGTAACCGACCATCGGCCGGAATATAGTCTCCCGCCTCTAAATAGACAATGTCACCTTTAACAAGTTCCCGCGCTGGGATCGTTTGTTTTTCACCGTGGCGCAGTACTTTTGCACTCGGTGCTGACATTTCCCTTAGCGCATCAAGTGAACTCTCTGCCTTTTTCGTTTGTACAACACTGATCACCGCATTGATAATAAGCACCAGCATAATCACGATTGTTTCAATATATTCACCAAGCAACATTTGAACGGCCGCCGCGATTAATAACACAATCACCATCGCATCTTTAAAAGCATCTAAAAATAGCTTCCAAGTAGAAGCTTGTTGTTCTTGTTCTAGTTCGTTATAGCCATCTCGCTCAAGACGACTCACAACCTCCTCTTTTGAAAGACCCTCCATACTTGCTTTTAGTTCTTTTAACGTGTCTTCCTGACTTTTTTGGTAATAAGCCATGACTGTCCACTCCTTCTGTGGTATGAGTTGGTATACTCTTTCTTACTATTCACAAAGAATCGCCTTCGTAAACATAAAAAAGACCCTTACCAACAAACACCCGCGGTGTATTATTGGTAAAGGTCTTGCCTACAACGAACGTTGCCAGTAATGCCGGAGATCATTGATCTCGTAATGACGACATTATTGTTAGAGCTACTCCCCTTTATTACCCTTAATTTTACTCTCAGTTTTACCGTTCGTCAAGTTAAACCGTACGGTTTAACCTTAAATTTACACAACCTGATTTAATGGTAAACATAGGGCAGTAATGTTCGCACAATCGCCTCTTTATAGTCACGCATCGCCACAAACAAATCAAATAACCACCGCTCACCTTCCTCAAAGCGTTTAATCGCGTCGGTAAAGAAAGGCTCTAAATCTCCCTCAACATAAATTTCTAAACCTAATAAAGCATACTCATTTTCAACATATAACGTCGCAACATCGTAAAACTGTTGTAACCATTCCTCTTCCGTCATTTCTCGACACTCCATCTCACTTAACAAACCGAACATGCGCTCCGCCTTATCTATTACTTCTCTCATCGCATCAAATTCATACAAAAACATCTCATCACATCCTGTTCAAGTGATAGTGAACTACTCCCACCACTTACCACCCTTACGGGTTGCTTGAAGTGGGGGCTTCTTGGGTAATCGCCACTTTTGATAGCTGACGAAATTGACCAAGCTAACCCTCTTGTTCCAAGAGTTTATATTTTCATTAGGCACTTGCTAATAAGTGAATACCTTCTTTTTTGATATTGAGTGCTGAATTATAATCTCTATCAAGGTTTAATCCACAATCACATCGATAAGTGCGCTCTGATAATTTGATTTCTTTTACAAAACCACAGTTAGAGCAAGTTTTTGTAGAGGGGAACCATTTGTCTATTTTGACAAGCTGTT
>NZ_FOWN01000051.1 GCF_900115465.1 Halolactibacillus alkaliphilus | reverse complement strand
ATTATTTTTTAATATTGTTTTAATTAAAGAGACCGTCGGTCTCTTCGTAGCGCGTAACACATCTTCACAAGCACGTTCCAATTCATAGGTCGCATATTTTCTCAAAACTTTTTTGAGTGTAAATACCGACTGGACGGCTTGCTTTTCTATTTGGGCATGTTTAAAGAAATAGTCCACCACCATTAATGTGTTAGGTCCGATATCTTTTCCCCAAGCTTTAGCGTTTTTAGGCGTTTGATCAATATATAATCGATGCTCATCAGGCATGTGATCAGGATTGGTAGACTGACGTCCATATTTACCATATAATCTGGTATGAGAGGCTATTCGCATATGGTTATAGAATACCTCTATCAGGTGATCTGTGGCTTTCACATCAACTTGTTGGCTAATATATTCATAGGGTACCGAATAAAATTGGCTTTTAACAGAGATGTGATAGTCTGGTTGGACTTTGGCGGTTAACCACTCAGACATTTGATATGGCATGGGCGGTAGAGGGGAAAGAAAGCCTTTTTCCTCTGCCAGAAATGCAGATCGTCTTGACCCTTCACGTTTAGTAAATGCTCTATCGTTAAACATCTCTAATTTCTGTTTAGCTAAACTATTCCACTCATCAAGCGAGAAACACTGCGAATGTCTTAATGAGGCAATAATCCAGGTTGAAATAGTTCTGACTGATCCTTCAACACTCGCTTTGTCTTTAGGTGCTTTTACGCGTGCGGGCATAATAATGGTATTGTAGTGATTGGCCATATCTTTGTATGTTGGATTCAATATCAATTGTTTACGTGAATGTTCTTGTACACCTGTTTTTAAGTTATCTGGAACGAGGATCTCTGTCACCCCTCCAAAGTAATCATAGGCATGCGTGTGAGCTTTAATCCAGCTAGTCATATTCATACTCAAGAACCCTTCAACGTAAGATAATTGACTGCTTGGTAAAGTAGCGACAAAAACATACACATCAACGACTTCTCCAGTATCACAATCAAAGATAGCACCCGTTGATCCAGCCCAATCGACTTCTAATATTTCTCCTGGTCTTCGTTTAATTCGCATTGTTGCTTTATGCCGTGCGGCATAATTTTTGTAATGTCGTACAAAAGATCGATAAGAGTAAGGAATGGCTTTTTCTGATCGACATTGTGCTTCATATTCATAATGAAGCAGACTCAGTGTCACATTCTTCTTAGCTAGTTCCTTGTGAATATACTCAAAATCAATGGCACGATAACTTGATTCTTCTTCAGATTTTTCTGGATATAAAAACTCTTCTAACCACTTGTCTGACACATCTTCAAGAGTTTTTAAGTCGACTTCCTTCTCTTTTGCCACCTCTAAAACTGTCGTAATCTTTTGTCTGGAATGCCCTGTAGCTGAACTGATACTTCGGATAGAGAACCCTTCCGCTTTCATAGCTAGCACTTTCCTGTACTGAAACACAAAAAAACCTCCCTATAATGATGTCATACACCACCATCAAAGTGATGTATGCCCTTTCATTATACAGAAGTTTTTTTAAGTGGTAAGTAGCTTGGCAAACAGTGGTACAATTGTTGGCAATCACTGGACATAAACTTGGCAAGCCTGGTAAATATCATTGGCAATAGTCAAACGGTCGATTGTATGTTTGAAGCGCTTGACTCGCCTTGTTAATTTCACGTTGAACCGTTGTTGGAGAGACAGCACAATCACGTGCAATATCCTTTACTGAACGAGCTTCAGCTGATTTTACCCTAGCTTGAAGGCGCGTATCTTTAGAGATGAAACATCCTTCATTAACTAGCGATGTTTTCGCCACGAACGTTGTCTGACAATGTTTACAGTAGAAGCGCTGTTTTCTTAATTTGAGATACGTCTTTTTCGTTATCCCAGCTGGAATAACAATCGTCGACGTTTTTGTGCCATTTTTAATAATGGTATAGTCTTCGTTTTCAACGCGGCAACGATCACAGTGCGTCGGGGTATACGTGAGTGTGCCTTCTAGAAATGTGCAGAGGATTGTGCCCACGCGGGCACAATCCTCTGCAAAAATAATATTTTTATCTTGAATATCAAAGGCGATTCTTATAGTATGAGATATAGACAAGTGAGTTCCCTCCTAAGGATTAGTTTTGGTCGACTTTAATTCTACAGGGTAGCTCACTTGTTTTCTACATTTAACCAGAAAAAAGGTGCTGGTGAGTTATTTTAGTAAGCAATATTTGCCTCACTAAAAATCCCTTCACCAACACCAAATATTATACAACCAATAAAGTTAACTTTATTGTAAATGGAGGATGGCACATAAGGTATATACTCGTTCTATTGGCGCTTACGCTAAAAAGTTATATAAATTCCCACATAAATAGCGGGAATTTTACCAGACTTCAAATTTTAAATCTCATATATTAAATCTAATATAACTGCGGTCATCGAAACTACAATATCCTGCCATCATACCTTTTGTTTGTTTATTTAAACTACAACAAGTTGGGTCCTCTTTTAAAGCATCCATAAGCGTTTTTTCACTAGAATTCAAAGTTGGCTTGACATTAAAATACCCATCACTTGCAAAAACAATTTCATCACCTTCACTTACGTCAACTTCAATAATAGGCAATAATTTTTTCACATATCCATTTAAAACTGGATATCCAAACTCATGATTAGTATTCTCAAACTTATATTGCTCAACCAAGAGAGGTTTTATAAATTCTCTACCTATATCAAGTTCCTTAACATCTACTCCGTAAATTCTATTAACAACACTTCTAATTCCAGCTAATTCTGTATCAATTAACTTTTCTTTTGAAAGTAATTTTTGATTGACTATATACTTACAATCTCCATAACTCCAAATTTTCTTGTGATAATCACTGTATATTACTATTGAAACTCTTAGCCAATCTAAAATAGCCGATTCTTCGATTTTTATTTCTTGCATTTTTTTACGTAACATTCCATTTAACTTTTCAATCAATTCATTCTTTTTAATATCGTACTTTATTTCATTAAAGGCCTCTAATACAACATTTTTTGCAATTTCACCTGACTTTTTTCCTTGCCATTTAAAATTTCCTTTTGAAGTAGCCCCGTCTACTAAAACAACAAAGTGTTGATTATAGTAAATACCGTCTTCAGAGTGTGAACCACTCTCTAATTTACTTTTTGTAAATTCTTCAATTATTTTCATTACTCTCTGACCTCCAATGGCTAATATAATACGCAAATGTTCCAGCAACCGCAGGTAATAAAGAATACTTTTTCTTTCCAAAAAATATCGTATCAGGAGCAATGAAAATCCGGGAAAGATCAGAAGTATTTATGAAAACCAATTTATCACCATCCTTTATGGTATCATATTTATCATTTTTTTCTTTTAAATATTTCTTGAAGTTTTCTTTTACTTCATCACTCGTATAATTGACTTTTGCTTTAAACAGAAACTGTGGCTTACCTCCTTCTAAGATATCTCTATAAATTGCAATCAAGTGTTCTTTTAAAGATATCTTTATACTACTGGTGTTAAGGCCTAGTTCATCTTTTATTTCTTCTTCTACTGCCTTTTCTAGACCATCTATCGTAAAACTTAGATCATCATTTAAACAGTATCTTGTCTTAAGTGAGGCGGCAATACTTGGACCTAGTGAGCCCTTACCTATCGAAACATTCATACTTCTTTTCACAAAAATAATATCACCATCTAGCGTCTCAATAAACACATTAAAACCTAAATGATTAGAAAGTTTTGATTCATCTAAGGAAACAATAAAAGGCCCTGGGTTTAGCATATTTCTTAATGTCATGCCTTTTTGAAATTCAAAGTCAATAGCTCTATTTGTAACTAATGAGTCGTAAAATGTGGTTCTAGATGTGAACAAATGTAATTCATCCTCTATTTCTTCAAATCTATCCAGTCTAACATTAACTTGATTGTATACATCAGATGTTGAGTGAGAATTAAATAAACTTGTATAATTCTCTTTGGCTATCTCATTAAGTTCGTAATAATTATCTTTTTTATCATTAATCACTATATTTTTATGATTTTTCTCATAATTAATTACGACTGGAAATTTATATACATAGCTATCTTTTCCATTCTTTTTTAAAGTATTACTTCCTGATTTATCACGAGCATAATCCTTAAATATATACATTTTATTATTATAAGTAACGAATCCATTTTCTAAGGGATATTTTTTTATTAAACGATTACTGTCTGTTTCTAGCTTCATATGATCTTCTAATTGATTTTTGAGATAACTAGATAATATGCCACTTAACAGTTTTATAATATATAAAAAAACAAAAGAAGCTATTAACGTTAAATCTAATAAATCCGATAACTTGAATACATATTTCTTGTTATATACAAATAAAATTGTGAAAAAAATCATACCAATAACAATCTGTAGATTTTCTTTCTCACATATTCTCAAAACCCATCGAAATAATTTTACTTTTTTATGCTTCATTCAAATAACCTCTTCTCTAAATATTTATCAAGAAATATGGAATTACCTTTATTTAAGCCTCAAATTGTGAAGTCAAATAAATCAATTTCATAATTACCCTTTTTAAAAATGGGCTGTTGTAAAATGAAATGCATAATACCGTTAGATATTAAAAAAGCCATGTTGATGCGCTATACTTATGAGTGACTAAACAAATAAGTTAGGAGCGCTCTACATGACTTAACATCATTCTACCACATTAAAACATACATTTAAACACTTACCAGATATAAAGTGGACGAGTTACACTTAATTAGACAGTTTCGTTAAGGTCGTTTAAACTTATGGGACTAATCACTCGGGGGAGAGACCAACCATGGAAAAAAGAGCAAGCCGATCATTCTCAACAGATCTTAAAGAACAAGTTGTCAAACTGTACCTAGCTGGAAAACCTAGAAACGAAATTATTAAAGAATACGAATTAACACCATCTGCTTTTGATAAGTGGATCCGTAAACATAAGAAACAGGGTCGTTCAAAGAAAAAGATAACCGCACACCTTATGATAATGCCGTCGCAGAAGCTGCATTTAAAACACTAGAAACAGAATTTGTTTTAGGAGAACAATTTGCTTCTTAAGAAGCATTAGACCTTGGTTTATTTGATTATGTCAATTGGTACAACAACATCAGGATACACGGTTCACTAGGCTATCAAATGCCCGCTGAATATATGAAAAACAGAGCGGTGTACTCCGCATCATAAAGAGACGTGCACTTTATTTGGAGAGGCGAGCGTGCTAGCCTCTATGGCAGAGCCAGATGTTTTCATCATCTGGTTGCCGGGCTCGATTGCATGCGAGTAGGGGCTCGAAGTCAAGTGACAATAAGCTAGCAGTATCAATGTAAGAGTTTAAAATACTAAGAAGCGTTAGTCTGAGTACCGCTCCTTAAAAAGTTGTACAGTTTTATGTTGACATACCAAATCTTCCTCAACGTAGACCATCCCGTTCCGCCCTTCCACCTTCCGGTTCGGACCAGCTTTATACAGCTTACAATTAAGTGGACCATAACAGAACGTCTCAAACCGATACTTTCTCCGACCTCTCGGCTTCCAGTTATCTACAATAATCTCAACAGGCATCCTAGCTCCCCACATACAGCTACTACACTTACTATCATAGGTTCTGGCTGCAAGCCTTCGATGTCCTCTTTCTCTGTAAACTTCCAGCTCCGGCGGCACCAGTTCCCATGGTGATGAAGTGCTACCAGTGGTACCAGGTGAGATGAGTTTAAGTTTAGAGACCTTATAATATTCAACTGGCTCCATATCAGGATCCGGTACTGATACACACTCTCCTGAGATAACATCATTCACTTTGAATTCATGTTTAGCATGGGCTGCTTTACCGATGCCGATGGAGAAGGTGGCATTAGTGTTATCCAGTTCTCCCTCCAAGGTAATGGCATAACCAAGGTATGTATGGGAAGCTTCATCGAAGGATCTGGTTAGACGGATCCTGGGCTGGATTGATATGATGGTTCCTGTGAAAGTTGATTTATCCATAATGGTTACAGGCCTCCTTTCAAAAAACTCCTCTTAGGTATTTTTCATTATTTGCCCCTGTTTTTGTTCCAACTTTTCAGTAGTACTATTGATGTTTTCAATAAATCCATTAAAACTTTCTAAAATAACCTTTTCTTTCTCTTGGATACTAGAACTAATGAATTCATCAGTCAAATTAAGTCCCTTATCCACAAGTTCGTTTAGCTGAAGATAAAGCTCTTTATTGTTTATCATTACAAGCTCATCTGAATATTTGTCCCACTTTGAATTACTCCATTCAAATCTACAGCTACTAATTTTATTTGTTAGTCTCTTCAATTTATAATATTTCTCGCAGATAAGAAAAAGTACATCATCATCACTATGCTTTGTTGAAAACCCATGTTTATAGTGTAAATCGAATTCATCTTGCTCAAATTTCTCGCTTAAAACAATATCGTCATCAAAAGAAAAAAGAGGTATCTGATCATATAAGTTAATGACATCCTTTTCTTCTTTAACTGAGTTTTCAGCAAAGTTTGCAAGAAGGTCATATATTTTCCTAGTAGCTTTAAGCGATGATGAATCTTTATCTATTTCTAATAACTTTTCATTATTGGTAGTTTCATAAAGCCTTTTATATATAGCTTCAAACTCCTTATACACCGTCCTAGTTGAATTATTCTGAAATTCTCTCGACAAATTTTCTTTTTCCTTTTCTAACTTCGCAAGAGTAACTAAGCTTTCATTGCGAAGTAATTCATTATCATATGTTTTAAATTGCTCTTCGTCTATTTTATTTTTAACATCTTCAATTTTTTGACCCAAAATATATAGTATATTCGGCTTGTCGAATATTTTGTCACCAAAACGAAACTGAAAGTAGTCAGTCTTAATTTTATATAAATCGTCTAATACATCAATCAATAAATTTTTAGCAAAAACCACCGGAAACTCTAATTCTTTTTCTACACTATCTTTCTCGCTCTTTAAACTTACTAATTCAGAAAATTCCAACGCATTACTCTTAAGCTCATTCTTCACAAACTCAATGTATACATTAAGCCGATTATTTTCCTTTCGTCGAATAGAATTTTCTGCAAGGTTATATGAGATGTACGCTGAAGTAATCGGTACAACAATTCCTACAACAATTGTACTCCATGGAAGTTTTTCTAACCAATTAACAGCACTGTTCAATATAATAAGTAACTCTACTATTTCATTATTCATTTTTATCGCCCTCTATTGGATGTAATAATTATTTCAAAAGAAATTTTGATAACATAGGGATAAATGGTGCAAAAACAGTCATGTGATTAGCGGCTGACTGAATAAATTTATTGTATTTTTCAGCATAAGTTTCCTTCCCAATATTATCTCTTAGTTCATCAATGGTCACCTCTAATTGACCTCGATCATCAATGCTTCTGGCCAAATCTTTCAGGGTTTTAAATAATTGCTCATCTTTTGCCGTTAATGTATAGTTAATAGACTGATCAGTTGAATGTATGTTTATTTTGCCGCTTTGATTATTAATGTTATAGGTCTGCCCCGTACTACTGTTTAATGATGATTTGTATTTTGATTCTTTTTCGACTTTCACCTGATAGTTATCTGGAATTCCATGCATTCCTCGATAGAATCCTCTATCTAAAACAACTAATCGCTCTTCATTTCCATTAGGAAGGGTTCTTATAATAATATCCTCTTCTTCAATTGAAACAGAAGTGTCTTCGATAAATACTTTCCCAGTTTCAACTAATGCTTCAATGTTATCAGAAATGCTACCGTCCTTCTTAATCAACTTAACTTTTTCTGTTGGAAAATTGGATTGTCAACACTAAATCAGACAATTTTCTTAAGGGCATTTCTTTTAAATTCTACAGGCGTCAGGTAGCCTAGTGTTGAGTGAATTCTTATGTTATTATACCAATTCACATAATCTGCTAGTTCGATGCTAAGTTCATCTAGCGACTTGAATATATACCGATTTGAAAACTCTGTTTTAAATACTTTGAAAGTGGCTTCAGCAACCGCATTGTCGTATGGACACCCTTTTTGACTCAGAGATCTTTTAATATCAAACGTTTCAATCAACCCTTCAATTACATTGTTTTTAAACTCGCTACCACGATCTGTGTGGAATATGGAAATATCGTTCAAATTTGCGTTTATCCGTGAGAAAGCTTGATAAACGAGCATTGCATCCTTCTTTGGACCAGCACTATAACCAATAATTTCTCGGTTAAACAAGTCAATTAATATGCAAACATAATTCCATTTTCCTGCAACCCTGACATAAGTCAGATCACTTACAACAACTTCTAATTGCTCTCTATTTGTGAAGTCTCGTTTGACTTCGTTAGCAGTTAAATCTTCATTTGAAGGCTTTTTATGAGGCTTGTATTGCGCAATTGTATATGTTGAAACGAGACCGTTTTCGCGCATAATTCGTCCGATTTTTCGTCTTGAAACGACTTTGCCTTCGTCATTGAGTTTTTTTTTGATCTTACGGGTGCCATAATTGTTTCTGTTTTCTTTGAATATTCTAATGATATCTTGGGTTAAAGATTTATCTTCTACTTTGGATTTTACTTCATAATAGTACGTACTTCGAGATATGTTAAGGACGGCACACATTGCTGATATTGAGTATTTGTCTGTATTTGCTTTGATGACTTCTACTTTCGTCCTAGTATCAGCGCTGCTTGCTTTAAAATATCATTTTCCATTTTCAGATGTTCATTTTCTTTGCGAAGCTTGATTAATTCGTTTTCAGCATCACTCCTGTTATCTTTCTCTTTGAAAGAACCCGATTGCTGATGTTGCGTTATCCATCGATCTAACGAAGAGGGGGTAAGCTCATATTCTTTGAGAATAACAGATTTGGACTTACCATTGAGATATAACTGTACCATTTGATTTTTGAATTCATCTGTGAACTTTCTTCTTGGTCTTTTACTTGGCATTTATGGCCTCCTTAAGGTTATTAGTTTATTCTAATTCACCTTAAGAAATCTGTCCAGTTAAGTATAACCTATCCA
>NZ_FOWN01000052.1 GCF_900115465.1 Halolactibacillus alkaliphilus | reverse complement strand
ACTTCGAAAATACGGAATATCTCATAACGAAGCACTTAAATTAGCTGCGAGTAGGAAGGGGTATTGGAATAATTCAAAAACACCTGCCCTTCATCGAGCACTATCAAATGAGCGACTATTGAAGTGGGGGCTAAGAAATTTAAACCTTCGCTTGAAAGCAAGTCAATTTAGATCTGACTATAAATTAAAACGATACTTAAATTATTGAACCGCCGTATACGGATCCGTACGTACGGTGGTGTGAGAGGTCGGTAGGTGAATTAATCACCTACCTCCTACTCGATTGCCAACGCTTCCTGGTCAGTAATTGCAATGGTTGATAGTTTTCTTTTGCGAGACACTGATAACAATGCCTGTGTTTCCGCTATCAGGCGACTAAAACTAAAAAGAATAACAACATCATCTTGTTTTAAATGAAGCAATGTTTCAATCATTTCACTTCTACCTTCTGTCCTATCCGTCGTAAACGATAAAAAAGTAACTCTCCTAACCCTTTACTAACACCAAAACTAAAATATGTAGTTGGTCCGCCCGAAGCAAGAGTATCCGTACTTTATCTGGTTGTTTTGCTTTTAATTTTACTCAACGGAAAGTGTTAAAGAATAAATTTACTTAAAAGTTTGAAAATTTAAACAGTGCACGTTATAGTTAAAGAAAAAGGAATGGAGTGAACGTGATGAGTAAAGATTTACGTATTAAGAGTCATGTTTTTGATGAAGCCACCCGTGCCCCTAATCGAGCGATGTTGCGGGCGGTTGGTTTAACTGATCAGTCCTTTAAACAACCGATGATAGGTATTGCCAGCACGTGGAGTGAAGTCACGCCGTGTAATATACATTTAAACCGCTTAGCTGAAAAAGCAAAGGAAGGTGTTGTAAAAAAAGGTGCGACAGGGATGATTTTTAATTCAATCACTGTTTCTGACGGTATTTCCATGGGGACACAAGGCATGCGCTATAGTCTACCTAGTCGTGATGTTATCGCAGATTCGATTGAGACTGTTATTCAAGCTGAAAACTTAGATGCTTATGTCGCGATTGGTGGTTGTGATAAAAATATACCCGGTTGCATGATTGCAATTAGTCGTACAGACGTGCCTGCCATATTTGTTTATGGGGGAACGATTGCGCCTGGCTATCGAAATGGTGAGAAATTAGATATTGTCTCTGTATTTGAAGGAGTCGGTAAACATAACAATGGCGACTTGTCAGATGAAGAACTCCACGGAATCGAATGTGCTGCCTGTCCAGGGGCTGGTAGCTGTGGTGGGATGTATACAGCGAATACGATGGCAAGTGCCGTTGAAGCAATGGGGATGAGTTTACCAGGAAGTTCATCAAACCCCGCTGAATCTAAAGAGAAATATAGAGATGTAACACGCGCAGGAGAAGCGGTCTATCATTTACTTGAAAGGGAAATTTACCCGAAAGATATTATGACAAAGGCCGCGTTTGAAAACGCGATTACAGTTGTTATGGCCTTAGGTGGCTCAACCAACGCTGTTTTACATTTGTTAGCGATAGCGAATACACTCGATGTCGACATTACGATGGATGACTTTGATAGGCTACAGAAAAAAGTCCCGCATTTAGCGGATTTAAAGCCTAGTGGTAAATATGTAATGGAAGATCTATTTAAAGTGGGCGGTGTACCAGCCGTGATGAAATTATTACTTAAGCACGGCTATCTGCATGAAGATTGTTTAACAGTGACAGGAAAAACCGTGAAAGAGAACTTAGCTGAGTTCCCAGATTTAAAGGAAGGACAAGACATTATTCGACCGTTTGATAATCCGTATAGAGAAACGGGACCTCTCGTTATTTTAAAAGGAAACTTAGCCCCGCGGGGTGCCGTAGCAAAAGTATCAGGTGTTAAAGTGACCTGTCATAGGGGACCAGCACGCGTATTTGAGTCAGAGAAAGCTGCGACAGAAGCGGTGATGAATAATGAGATTCATTCTGGAGATTGTTTGATTATTCGTGGGGTAGGACCAAAAGGCGGGCCAGGTATGCCGGAGATGTTATCTATTTCTGCGATACTTGTAGGTAAGGGCCTTGGTGAAAAAGTCGCTCTACTTACAGATGGTCGCTTCTCAGGTGGTACGCACGGATTGGTTGTTGGTCATATCGCACCCGAGGCTATGGACTTTGGTTTGATTGCGGTCGTAAAAGAAAATGATGAGATTACGATCGATTCTGTTACCCAAGAATTAACGCTTCATGTAGATGAAAAGGAAATCAAGGAAAGATTTGCTTTATGGAAACGTCCACCCCTCTATCAGCGTGGTGTCTTAGGTAAATATGCGCATAGTGTGAGTTGTAGTTCAAAAGGAGCGGTTACTGATCTATTTGAGAATGTGTAACAAACACTTAAATTATAAGTGTAAGAATAAATTGCGGGGTAATGACCATATTGGTCGTTACCCCGCTTTTAATCTAACTTATGGGGCAAAGTGACAATGTAAGATTCCACTGATTTCTGAGCAGATTATGATATTGTGAACAGGGCGTCTATCGCCTATACTTAATTTAAGCGTTAGTTAAATTAATTTATAAAGACGTTTTCAATCAAGATTGAATGGAGAGAAAATTACAAAAATGATGAAATGCATATCTTAAAGCATTCGTTTTGAAGGGGTGTGGTGTAGGAAAAAAGTTGTGGCCTTTTTTTGTAAAAAGTGTTATACTGCTCCTGTGGAATCGTTTGCGCAGGTTTGTTGTACAAACGATGAGCTTTTGCGTTCATTACAGACATAGGGGTGAAATAAGTGAAGATACTTAAGCAAAGAAGAACTAAAGAAAAAAATCAACCTGAAGTAAGTAAGTGGATGAGCCGCTTTAAGCAACGAGAAATGAAAGCGGATGCAAAAACATCGGTAAGTAATCGGAAGTTAATCCACAAGTTGTATGGTCTTATCGCCTTGATCGTTTTAATCTGTGTGATTGCAGCTGGACTCATCTTTACTAATGCATCAAGAGTAGAGGAGACAAGTGCGTCATTAGATCAATCCGCACGTTTCCAACAAGATTTTTCTAATTTAGTAAATGAACTTAATACGACGAGTATCAAATACTATCAACTCGTATCATCTGGTTATAGTAAAGATGTCGTAGAAGATGCCGAAGAGAGTTTGAGCAATGCGCGTACCATTTTTGATGAACTAAATCAAACGATCTCAAGTGATAGTTCTTTACATAATTACTTTACTAATCTTGACACGGCGTTGACAGATTATCGAAGTATTTATGAAGAAAATTTCACAACGATCTTCGTTGGGGATGAACAAGACCGAATCGCGATGCGGGTGACGCCTGTCATTACACGAAATTTACAAGTCATTGAAAATGTGAATAGTCGGATTGTCTCCCAACTAGAAGCTGAACGTGAGACCGTTTCGCAAGAAATGGAAACAGCATTACAAACATCAAGTACCGTCATTATGGGAGCGTTACTCATATTAATTATCGTACCCCTGATCACACTACTTATCTTTGCGGCTACTTTAAAACAAGGTGTGACTTATGTGATGAATCGCATTCGCCATTACCATGAAGGGGATTTAGCATTTACCCAATCCAAATCACGCAAAGATGAATTCGGTTTAATCGATGAACGATTGAGCAAGATGGGTTCGCAATTAGATCAGCTGATAAAACAAAGTCAATCAGTAGCAACTGAAGTTGTTAATGTCGTCAGAACAACATCTGATCAATCGGATCAACAAATGCAAGGGATGAATGATATAGAGATGATGATGCAGGCATTTAGTGATGAAATGGAAAAACAGACCGACTTCACCGGAACCATCTCTGCGACAACAGAAGAAGTGTCCGCTTCAGCTGAAGAAATTCAAACGTCTATGCAGCATATGAATGCCCGTTTACAAGGTGTGAAATCTATTTCAGTTAATGGGAAAGATTTAATGATAGTACTTGAACAAACAATGAATAAACTAACAGATCAAACGTATTCAACAAAAGCGCGTATTGATTCAATTGAAAGTAAACTCGATCATATTACATCCTTTATACAAGGTATTGATGACATTGCCGATCAAACGAATTTACTAGCAATTAATGCGTCTATTGAAGCGGCTAAAGCTGGTAAAGAAGGTCGAACATTTGCGGTTGTTGCTGATGAGATTAGAAAACTATCACAAGGGACAAATACATTTAGTAATCAAACAAAAGATGTCCTTGCTTCATTACTCGAAGAGGTGGAAGCGGTAGTTAAAACGTTTGAAAGTTTTGAGCGACAAACAAAGCAGAGCTTAGATCAAACAAAACAGTCAACAGAATTATTTGAGACGATAGCTGTTGATAATGAAAAACTAACACAAGAACAGTCAGAAATTAATCAATCTGTTGAACAAATTAACTTAGCAATTGAAGATGTAGCGACATCTGTTACGGAACTAGCGAATGGTGCAACCGGTTTGCAGCATAAGATTCAAGAAGTGACAAATATTATCGAAGATCAAGGTAAACGACAAGAAGAATTGACAACAAACGTGAAATCATTAGAAGAAACTGCAGGTCGTTTAGTCAATAAATAAATGAAGAACTACCAGTGAGTTAAGCGTTTACAAAGTTTTTGAAGTTTTTTTAAAAAAAGGGGTTGTCATTTGTAAGCGTTTAATAGTATAATGAATTTAACGAGCGGTGCAAGCGATTTCACAACTTAATCTAAGTTAAATAATTGCAAGGCCGTTTATGCAGGAAGTCTTACACTCATGTTCTAATAAACTACATACGTAAGCTGCCAAAATTACAGTTTGTTAGAAAATGCTTTGAAAGCGGTTTAAAAAGTCGCGAGTAGGGGGAGACAAAGAGTGCAAGATGGAATGTAAATTTAATCACTCATTTTAGAGGGGGAAACACACATGTTAAAAGGCAAATCATTTTGGTTAACAGCTTTACTTATGTTGGTACTTTCAATGTTTTTAGTCGCTTGTGGTGGCGATGACGAGGCAACAGATGACGGTGCAACAGATACAGGCTCAGATTCAGCAGAAACAGATGGTGAAGATGAAGGAACAGATCTTCCAGAAAAACCTGAATCTTTATCTGTATGGGTAAATGATGAAGAACAACAATTAGACGCTTACGAAGAAATCTTTGCTCGTTTCACTGATGAGTATGGTATCGACGTATCTATTACTCCTTACAGCATGCTTGATCAACTAGATGGTATTGGGTTAGATGGTCCATCTGGTCAAGGTCCAGATCTTTTCTTCCAACCACATGATCGTATGGGAGATATTCACTTACAAGGTGTGGCAGCTGCTTTAGAATTCACTCCAGAACAAGAAGCACAATTAGCAGGATACAACCAAGAAGCATTAAATGCTTTTAACTATGAAGGCAATCAATACGGTATTCCAGCTGTAGTTGAAACTTATGCATTGTTCTACAACAAAGCATTAGTGCCAGAACCACCAAAAACAATGGATGATTTAATGGATATTGCACGTGACTTAACAGATGCAAGCAATAATCAATACGGATTCATGATGGATGCACTTAACTTCTACTTTGTTTATCCATTCCTAACAGGCGACGGTGGTTACATCTTTGCTCAAGACGCAAATGGTAACTACGATCCAAGTGATATTGGTCTGAATAATGAAGGTGCTGTAGCTGGTGCTACAACGATTCAATCTTGGTTTGAAGAAGGTTTAATTCCACAAGGTGCGGACTTAGACGTTATTAACGGACTATTTATGGATGGTAACGTTGGTATGGTTGTTAACGGTCCATGGGCTATTCCTGATTACCAAGGTGCGTTAGGTGATGACTTAGGCATCGCGATTTTACCAGAAGTAAATGGCGAAGTATTAAATTCATTCTCAGGAAACAAAGGTTGGTTAGTTTCTTATTACACTGATCACCAACACTGGGCAACTGAACTTGCATTATTTGCAACAAATGCGGCGAACTCAGAAACTTACTTTGAAATTGCCGGTGAACTTCCTGGACATACAGATGTTGAAATTGATAATGAGTTAATGGCGGCGATCTTTGATCAAACACAATTTGCTCATCCAATGCCAAACATTCCTGAAATGTCTAAAGTTTGGGAGCCAATCGCAGATGCTTTAACATTTATTTCTCAAGGTGAAGACCCACAAGAAGTACTTGATGAAGCTGTAGAATTACTAAAAGAAGATATTGCAATTATGCAACAATAAGTTAGAGTGAGAGGGATTGAGTTCTTACACTCAATCCCTCCTTACTTTTACTGAGGAGGGAAAGGCTAAATGGCTACAAATAATAAACAGACCGAAGCTACAGAACATAAAAAACATAACCCTACACTCGCAGCACTTCTATCAATTATCCCTGGCCTTGGTCAAATGTACAATAAACGTTTCATCAAAGGCTCTATTATATTTATCCTCTTTACAGCGTTTTTAATTACGATGTTCGATTTTCTATCAACGGGTGTGACAGGTTTAATGACACTTGGGGTAGAAGAACGTATCGATGATTCTCGGGTATTTTTAAGTGAAGGTATTCTATCACTCATCTTTATTGCGTTTTTTATCACTTTCTATGTCGTAAATATTCTTGATGCTAGAAATGATGCTAGAAAACTGCAAAGGGGCTGGAAGGTCCCAGGTATGGTAGAAGGATTTAGAAATGCTTGGGATACAGGTTTCCCGTATTTACTCGTTGGACCTGGTCTAATTTTACTGATTTTCGTTGTGCTTTTCCCGCTTTTATTTATGGGATTCTTAGCATTTACGAACTATTCTCTTTACAATGCACCTCCTCGTGCGCTGTTAGAGTGGGTTGGCTTTAAGAACTTTATTGATATTTTTACTGTTCCAGCGTTAAGAGGAACTTTTATCAACGTATTATCTTGGACATTGATTTGGACATTTTTAGCAACAACTTTATCAATTGCACTTGCAATGTTTTTATCAATCTTAGTAAATGATCCACGTCTTAAATTTAAACGTCTCATTCGTACCGTTTTTATTTTACCTTGGGCCGTTCCAGGATTTGTAACAATTATTATCTTTACCGCACTTTTTAATGACAATTTTGGTGCCATTAATGCAGATATTATTCAACCACTCTTTGGAACGTCTATTCCGTGGTTAACGAATGCGAGTTGGACAAAAGTAGCGCTTATTATGATTCAAGTATGGCTTGGATTCCCGTTTGTCTTTGCCTTATTTACAGGGGTACTTCAAGGGATCTCAAGTGACTGGTATGAAGCAGCGGATATGGACGGGGCTACGCGCTGGCAAAAATTTACGCAGATTACGTTCCCGCACTTAATGTTTGCGACAGGACCACTTTTGATTACACAGTACACGTTTAACTTTAATAACTTTAATATCATTTACCTCTTTAATGGTGGTGGACCGCCAGTCCGTGGTCAATCAGCCGGAGGAACAGATATCTTGATTTCTTGGATATACAATCTAACGTTTACGAATTCACAGTATAGTTTAGCTGCTGCGATTTCAATTATTTTAGGTATTTTTGTAGCGACATTCGCTTTCTTCCAATTCCGTCGCTCAAGCTCGTTTAAAGAGGAGGGACAATACTAATGGCTAGTCAACCAATGAGTAGAAAAACAAGAAACACCTTAGAATTAGTCGTGATGTATGCGATAATCGCTGTCATGTTTGTGATTATCATTTATCCACTCCTATGGGCATTTGGTATGTCACTTAATCCAAGTTCAAACCTTTATGGTGCATCAATTATTCCTGAAAACTGGAGCCTCGTTCACTATGAATGGCTCTTCACAAATCCACGTAGTAATTATTTACTCTGGTATAAAAACACACTGATTGTGTCACTATCTGTGGCAACAGTTGGGACGTTACTTGTTAGTTTTACTGCTTATGCTTTCAGTCGTTACCGTTTTAGAGGGCGGACGTATGGTTTATATGCCTTTCTTTTACTACAAATGTTCCCAGTATTAATGGCGATGGTGGCGTTATACATCTTGCTTAATACGATTGGTTTATTGGATAGCTTACTGGGATTAATTATTATCTATATTGGTGGTAATATCCCAATGAATGCTTTCCTAGTAAAAGGTTACTTTGATACGTTACCGAAAGAACTCGATGAATCAGCTAAGATGGATGGGGCAGGTCACTTTAGAATCTTCTTCCAAATTCTCTTGCCACTTGCCAAACCAATTTTAGCCGTCGTAGCATTATTTAACTTTATGAATCCATTTATGGACTTCATCTTGCCACGTATTATCTTACGTAGCCCTGAGAACTACACACTGGCACTTGGTCTTTTTAACTTCGTTAATGACCAGTTCTCAAATAACTTTACTCGATTTGCGGCTGGTGCAATTCTAATTGCCATCCCTATTGCTACTGTGTATTTATTCTTACAGAAATACTTGATTTCAGGTCTTTCAGCAGGTGCAACAAAAGGTTAATAAACAAAAGAGTCATCAGACAATGTCTGGTGACTCTTTTTAAAATAACATAGTTAATAGTTAAAGCTCGCTTTTTATGGCTCTATACTAAATGTGGTGGTACCCCTTGATCTGACATGCCCTTAGCTTATATCAAAAAAACACACTTATACACCCTCATTTGTTAAACTAT
>NZ_FOWN01000053.1 GCF_900115465.1 Halolactibacillus alkaliphilus | reverse complement strand
TCCGTCAAATGATTTGGAAACGCTGGAAACATGTGAGAACGAGGTATAGAAAACTTCGAAAATACGGAATATCTCATAACGAAGCACTTAAATTAGCTGCGAGTAGGAAGGGGTATTGGAATAACTCAAAAACACCTGCCCTTCATCGAGCACTATCAAATGAGCGACTATTGAAGTGGGGGCTAAGAAATTTAAACCTTCGCTTGAAAGCAAGTCAATTTAGATCTGACTATAAATTAAAACGATACTTAAATTATTGAACCGCCGTATACGGATCCGTACGTACGGTGGTGTGAGAGGTCGGTAGGTGAATTAATCACCTACCTCCTACTCGATACAGATGACCGGACTAGGCTTGAGCGGAATAAAACGGAACGACGTTTAAAAGAAAAAGCGTCTAAGCGTGATATCCAGACGACTGAAAAGCGAATGGAAGAAGAAAAGACACGCTACCGTATGGTCAGTCATCCAGGAGAGGTGCCGTATGAACATTACTTAAAAATAGACAATACGCATTTAAGTCCTGATGAGGTTGCTGTGATGATTCTGCGTGCGTTTGACTTTAAGTCAGACCGTCATGATTAACTGTTGCTTGCTCATAAACAAGTAAAAAGCTCGGATATTTGTGATATACTAGTTCTTCAATTGAAAGGGTGTGAGACATGTGTTTGAAAGATGGAGAAAAAGTTCAAAGGTAAAAAAAGTGCTAATGATCAGTGGATTAGTGATGGTGGCACTAATTGTTGCGGTATTTTTATTTGTGAGACTTAATACGTATCAACCGTTACCAGAAGCAACGGCGTTATTAGATGCGGCGCATGTTGAAGAAACAGGCGATTGGCTTAAGCTTTCATCTGAGTCAACCCAAGCACGGATTGTGTTTTATCCTGGTGGGCTTGTTGAGCCGGTGAGTTACCTCCCTTTATTTGAGCCGTTAACGCATGAAGGTTTTGAAATTTTTATTATGAAAATGCCATTTAATCTCGCGATTTTAAATACGAATGCAATCGAAAAGTTAGAAATACATACATCTGATGATGTTCCAACTTACTTAAGTGGTCATTCTTTGGGCGGGGCAAGTGCGGCGCTTTATCTCGCCGAAGAACCAGAATCGGTTGATGGACTCGTGTTACTTGCGGCTTACCCATCTGAAAATAGTAATCTATCAGATGTTGTTTTTCCGGTAGTGTCAATAACCGCAAGCAACGACACTATTTTAAATTGGGAATCTTTTGAGACAAGTCAATCGTTATTACCAAAGGATACGACTTATAACATGATAGAAGGCGGTAATCATGCTAACTTCGGTTCATATGGTAAGCAAGACGGGGACGGTGAAAACACGATTAGCCGAGAAGAGCAACAAACTACAACAAGAAGCATATTCACTGACTTAATCGGGAAGTGAATAGTAAGACAACATAAATGAATGAGGTGAGTCAGCATGACAAAAGCAATCAAGGAGCGTTTCAATGTAAGTATTTCAGGAACAGGCGACAAGCGCATCGTCTTTGTTCATGGTTTCGCCTCAAACAAAAAGACGTGGGACTGGGTGTTACCAGACTTTACTGATGACTATCAAGTGATGACGTTTGATTTAATGGGATCGGGACAATCAGACTTAACCTATTATACAAAAGAAAAATACCAAGTCATTGATGGCTATAGTGATGATTTGATTCAACTGTGCGATAGTTACGGGTGGAAAAATGTTCTATGTGTCGGTCACTCTGTTGGTGGGTTGATTGCTTTACTTGCTTCAATCAAACGCCCTGATTTATTTGAGAAAATATTTGCGATTGGTGCCTCTGTGCACTATATCAATGATGAAGATTATTATGGTGGTTTTACACGTAATGATATTAATCAAATTTTAGAGATGATGGAAATGAACTATAGTGGTTGGGCAAGTTTTCTTGCGCCGGTTGCTTTACCTACGTCTGTTGACGCTGAAAAATCACAATATATAGAAGATGAATTTCTAAAAAGTGATCCAGAAATAACCTATACATTCTTAAAGGTGACCTTACTAATGGATTATCGGCAGTTATTACCTCGCGTAACGGTACCTGTGATGATTTTACAATGTTCAGAGGATAGTTTTGTCCCGTTAGAAGTAGCGGAGTATATGCGTGATCATATGAAAGGTAGTCAGCTCCATGTCATGGATGCGAAGGGTCATTATCCGCACGTCAGTCATCCGCAGGAGACGATTGACGCCATAAAAGCTTATCTGTAAAGAGAGATAAAAGATGGCGTATGGGAGGTGAAGGGATGGAAGAGACAAGATGGGACGAGGCGATTGCAAGTTTTGTTAGTTTAAATCTTGCAGGGCATATCGTCAATTGCAATCAAACATTTTCTGATTTTGTGAAGTACACAAAATCAGAACTTAATGGTGCCCATATTGAACACGTTCTAAATAATGCGGGTCGATTTTTCTTTCATTCCTTAGTCTACCCGAAACTAAGAGCAGTAGGTCAAGTAGAAGATATCTATATCACTTTAGAGACAAAGGAATCACAATTAAAGGATTGTTTGTTCAGCGCGAAATTATTTAATGAAAATGATCAGGCCGTGATAGATTGTATCATTTTTCCTGTATCACGGCAGATTAAGTATGAAAAAGAATTGAAAGAAATCAATAAGCGATTAGAAGAAGTATTAAAAGAAAAAGAAGCGCTGCACACTACTCTAATCGAAAAGCAACAACAACTACTAACGTTAAATAAAGAACTAAAACTTTATGCCACACGAGATTCTCTCACTAAACTGTATAATCGTCGGGTATTTCTTGATCGTTTAGAACAAGCGATTCACCGCTTTAATCGAACAGGCGAGTCTTTTTCACTTATGTTGTTAGATATTGATTATTTTAAACGCGTGAACGATCAATACGGTCATAGTGTAGGCGACGATGTGTTGATTCACTTGGCCCATACTATGGTGTATCATCAAGATATGTCTTTTACAAGTGCCCGTTTTGGGGGAGAAGAATTTGTTGTCTTAATGCCCGACTTAACAGAAAAAGCAGCAACAGAAGCGGCAGAATTGTTGAGAGAGCTTGTTGAGAAGGCCCAATTCTTCTCGGTACCCATCACGATTAGTATTGGTGTTTCGACGTTCACATCAAGTGACGACAGTGACACGCTTATTTTAAAAGCAGATAAAGCGATGTACAAAGCAAAACAATCAGGAAGAAACAAAGTGGTACATTACAACGAAATAAAAAATGATACAAATTAAGCCGCAAAAGTTGTAGCAATCTACTTCTTTTGCGGCTTATTGGTTGAATCAAAAAGTATAAAAATATAGCGATGACTGACCTATTAAAGAAGTTAAGCTAATAACGTCATCTTACGCGTTTGTTTTCGTATTGAGCAGGTTTGTGATGTAAAAAAGGTCCTTCATAATCATTGGCGACTTTAATCACGAGTGAACTTAAACCGAGTAAAGCGATTAAGTTAGGAATAATCATGAGGCCATTGAAAACATCGGCCAGTTCCCAAACAATTTCAGCACTGATTGTTGTGCCGAATACGATGCAAATCAAGACGAAAAGACGAAAAACAGGCACGCCTTTTTTACCGACGAGGTATTTCACATTAGCTTCGGCGAAATAATACCAACCGATAATAGTTGATAGAGAGAAAAAGAATAGACAAATAGCGATAAAAGTAGTACCAAAGTTACCAAAACCAACGGTAAATCCTTCTTGTGTAAGTTGGGCTCCAAAAAGACCGGTAGGAAGGACATTGGTTGTTAATATAACTAAGGCTGTTAACGTACAAACAATTCCAGTGTCAATCACAACACCCATAATAGAAACAAGCCCTTGTTCAGCGGGGTGCTTAACTTTAGCAACGGCGTGTGCATGAGGTGTTGACCCCATACCTGCTTCGTTTGAGAAAACCCCACGTGCAACCCCGTAGCGTAAGCTCTCCTTTAGGCCAACACCGATCACACCACCAGTGGCTGCTTTAGGATTAAATGCACCAACAAAAATCATTTCAAATGCAGGTAAAATCATATCCGCGTGCATGAAGATAATTACCAGTGACCCTACAATATAAAACCCAGCCATAATAGGAACGATTTTTTCGGTGAATGAGGCAATTCGAGAAATGCCTCCTAAAATAATCAAGCCAACAATAACAGCGATCACTATTCCTGTCACAACATTAGGGATATTAAAAGCGGCATAAACAGCTTCAGCAATCGAGCTAGACTGAACCATATTTCCCATAAAGCCCAAAGCTAGAATAATTGATACGGCAAAGAATGCAGCGAGGCCCTTGCTACCTAAACCATTTTTAATGTAATAAGCAGGCCCGCCAGTGATCTCACCGTCGCGTTTTTCTGTGTGAAGCTGAGCAAGCACAGCTTCAGCAAAAATGGTCGCCATACCGAAGAACCCACTGACCCACATCCAAAAGATGGCACCTGGTCCTCCTAATGCAATGGCTGTTGCTACACCGGCCAAGTTACCAGTGCCGACCTGAGCGGCAATGGCTGTTGCGAGTGCTTGGAACGAACTCATCCCATCCTCATCAGCTTGCCCTTTCTTAAACATACCGCCAAACGTTTGTTTAAAGGCTAAAGTAAATTTTCTCACCTGCAGTCCTTTTAGGCGAATGGTGAAAACGACACCCGTCCCAACTAGTAAAATTAACATAATTGGTCCCCATAATATACTGTTAATATCTTCGACTATTGCTTGAAGTTGCATTGATTTCCCTCCATGATCTATGTTTTTATTTTAAATAAAGAATACATGCCGCTTGCATCATATAGATATGATGTGTCCTTTATCTGTGGACAAATGTCTTTTAAAACAGAAATATCTACTACTATACTAGAGTAAAGTAGAAAAGAAAAGACTTTTTTAGGAGTTTCACAAAAGTGTCGCTTTTAAGATGAGCACCACATCTATATAATACCCTTTGGTTTCAAAGTGTTTTAATTGACTTTTTTCGACATCCGTTAGATAATATTGACAGTGTTCTACATAAATCGTTCGTGTATGTCGAAGCCTCTTTCCGAAGCGCAAGTTATGTTTTGGGAGTGAGTGCTCTTTTTTTGTATATGAGTCTATAGCATAAATAAACACAGTGTATAAGGGGCTTGATATTGAATGTTATAAACCGTGAAAGGTTTGTTTATTCTATGCTCATGAACGTCATACTAGACATCAGAACGATGATAGAAAGATATTTAAGAAGTGAGGGGATTTTATGCAGTACGATAAAGAACTATTTGAGACGATGCCGATTCCAAAAGCCGTCGCAAAAAATTCTATTCCAGCCATCGTGAGTATGATGGTTGTCTTTATTTATAATATTGCCGATACGTTTTTTATTGGTCAAACAGGTGAGGAACTACAAGTGGCAGCAATTACGTTAGCAATGCCAGTTTTCTCATTATTCATTGCCGCAGGGGTATTACTTGGGATTGGTGGAACATCGATGATATCGCGTGCTCTTGGGGAAAAACGCGTTGAATATGCAAAACATGTGTCTGCCTTTGCCTTTTATGCCTCGATTATTATCGGGTTAGTGTTAATGGTTACTTTTTGGGTGTTTATGCCAGCCTTGCTTAATATTATCGGCGTAAGTGCCGATACGATCGATTATACGAGAGACTATTTAACCTATTTGGCGTTAGGTGCCCCGTTTATTATTCTATCGCAAACATTTAGTAACATTATTCGCTCAGAAGGAAAAGCGACACTAGCAATGAAAGGTATGATGCTCGGGACGATTACGAATATTATCTTAGACCCTATTCTTATTTTAGGATTTGATATGGGGGTGAGTGGTGCAGCCATTGCGACGGTCATTGGTAATATGTTTGGTGCAGCTTTCTTTATCTTTTATTTAGTGAGTGGAAAATCGATTTTATCAATCAAACCAAAAGACTTTAAAATGAAGCAAGGTGTGTTACTCGGTGTATTGGCGATTGGTATTCCAGCATCATTAAATAACTTAATGTTAAGTGTTGCGAATATCTTTTTAAATAATTTCTTGATGAGTTACGGTGATATTCAACTCGCGGCTATGGGTGTAGCGATTCGAGCGAATCTCATTATGATTTTTGTTCAAATTGGGCTTGGGCAGGGGATTCAACCACTGGTTGGCTACAGTTACGGAGCAAAAGATTTTGACCGCTTACGTGGCATTATTAAATTCTCCATTATTACTGCCGTCATTTTAGGTAGTGTGCTTACAGCTATTTACTGGGTATTTGCGGATGCGATTATCCAATCATTTATTGATAGCCCCGTCGTGATTGATTATGGTACAACGATGCTTCGTGCCTTAATTATTTCCGGACCAATTGTTGGCGTGATGTTTATCTTCATTAATGTGCTACAAGGATTAGGAAAAGTGATACCATCACTTATTCTATCGATCTCGCGTCATGGTTTGGTTTTTATTCCATTGTTATATATTTTCGACTATACAATTGGATTAAACGGCATTATTTATACTCAGCCAGTAACAGATATACTTACTGTGATTATTTCGATAATCCTGTATACTGTAGTTAGTCGTGGTTTAGTCGAACAGAAAGCGATGAGATAGGAGCTTATACATGCAATCTAATCAAACGTACCGACAGTTGAAATGTCCCGTCGTTGATATTTGTGGTGGATGTCAAGTCCAACACTTACCTTATGAACAACAGTTAGAACAAAAGCAAAAACAAGTCGTTGAGTTATTAAAAACATTTGGCAAAGTTGATCCCATTATTCCGATGAAAGACCCTTATTATTACCGAAATAAGATCCATGCGACATTCCAAACCGATCGTCGTAACCGGATTATTTCGGGTATATATCAATCGGGTACGCATAAAGTCGTGCCAATTGATTCGTGTCTCTTACATGATCAACGTGCGGATAAAATTATTGTCTCAATCAGAGGCTTATTAAAATCGTTTAAAATGCGCCCTTACAATGAAGATACGCGTCAAGGTCTCTTAAGACACGTTCTTATTCGTACGGGTTTTGAAAGTGGTCAAATTATGGTCGTGTTAGTGCTCGGAACGCACGTGTTTCCGTCCCGAAAAAACTTTGTGAAAGCGTTGGTTGATAAGCACCCAGAAATCACGACCGTTGTGATGAACGTCAACAACAAAAAAACAAGTATGGTACTAGGTGATCGTGAAACGGTCCTCTATGGTAAAGGTTTTATTCAAGATACACTGTGTGGGCTTAAGTTTAGAATTTCTCCGAAGTCATTCTATCAGGTGAACCCTGTTCAAACAGAAACACTTTACAATAAAGCGTTGGATTTGGCGGAATTCACGGGTAATGAAACAATTATTGATGCGTACTGTGGTATCGGTACAATTGGTTTAATTGCGAGTAAGCGCGTCAAGAAAGTGATAGGTGTGGAACTAAATCATGATGCGTTTAAAGATGCGATCAATAATGCGAAACGAAACGACATCACAAATGTCTTCTTCCATAATGCGGATGCAGGAGAATTTATGATTAAGAGTGCCAAACGTAAGCAGTTTGTTGATACGGTCATTATGGACCCACCTCGTTCAGGGAGTAGTGATGACTTTATCAGAGCACTTGCCTTTATGAAGCCGAAAAAGATTGTCTATATTTCTTGTAATCCGGTTACGTTGAAGCGGGACTTAGAGAAACTGACGCGTAAAGGGTATCAAGTCAAAACTATGATTCCTGTCGATATGTTTCCTGGGACGAGTCACGTTGAGACGGTAGTATTGATGTCTAGGGTGGATGAATAGAAGTAATTGAAGCGTTGATAGAATAAGGTTTTCCAGTGATTTTGGAGAGTGTCCAGGCTGGGGAATCTTATTTTATTTGGAGTGAACACGAAGATGAGATTTTGGGAAAAATGGGGTTGAGTTGATAGAATGGCTTTTGGGTGGGGGAGTTGACAGGATGAATATATTGCTATTTTTATCATCTAAAATCAAATAAATATTGATATGAATGAATTTCATAATTCTGAGGCCTTGCGGCCCAATGGTTTTGAAGCATAAAAAAGGAAGTACCTCCCCAAGTCTTGTATAATGGTAAGTAACCAAACTAAACCAAAAGACTGGAGGAGAACTCCCTATGCCTATTATACGACAAGAGAGTTTATTTAGCATTAATGAATTATATGCAATGGAACCTACCCAACGATATGATGCTATTATTTCGGTCATTGATATTGACCACATTTACCGTGAGGTAAGTAAAAAATCACGTCTTGGAGCTCCGGAGGAGCTTAACTACGCTGCTATGATTATTTCTGTTTTTATAAGATATGTTGAGCGTATTCCTACAATTAAAGACTTG
>NZ_FOWN01000055.1 GCF_900115465.1 Halolactibacillus alkaliphilus | reverse complement strand
ATTTATTTCAACAGATTGATGAGGAAGGTCGTATGACCTTCTTTCAAAAGCAAGGCCAACGTCGCATGGAGAATGAATTTTGGGCCTTCGATGTCACCTCCATTTCAAGCTTCTCAAGCACATTAAATCAAGTGAAAAAAGGTCGTAATAAGGAACATGACCGTTTACCACAAATTAATTTGGCGTTATTGTTTGGTGAAAAATCAGGATTGCCTTTCTACTATCGCAAGCTCCCCGGGAATATCACGGATGTAAAAACAGTTCGACAACTGATGGGTGAGTTCAATGTGTTGGGATACAAAAAAGTACACATTCTTCTCGATAGAGGATTTTATAGTAAAGATAATATCAATGCGCTATATCAGTACCATCAAAAATTCATTATAGGGGTTCAATTACGTTTGAAATACGTGACAAGTGTCCTTGAGGAAGAGCGCGAAAACTTAAAACTTTGGACACATCATCACGCTCAGTTCAACACCTACGGTGTTTGTCGTACGATTCAGTGGGATTATGAACAAGAACGACCGTACAAAGGGGATACACTTAAATCAAAGAGACGTGCTTACTTACATCTGTTTTATAACCCTGAAAAAGCAGCAAAAGATCAAACAGACATGAATGATTATTTGTCCTCACTAAAACGCGATCTCGAAGAGAACGCCTTAAAAGACTATCGGTTAAAAGACTATCAGAAGTATTTTGACATAAAAGAAACGCCTAAACGCGGTAAGAAGATCATCCCGAAAGAAGAAGTCATGCGGAAGGACGCAAAAAATTATGGTTACTTTGCGTTACTGTCTAACGAAGTGAAAGATTCTTTTGAAGCCCTCTCATTGTATCGAAGCAAAGATGTGGTAGAGAAAGCTTTCGGGAATTTAAAAGACCGTTTGAACTTTAGACGCATGCAAGTATCTTCTGAACTATCATTAAATGGTAAGCTCTTCGTTGAATTTATCGCCTTAATTTATCTTTCTTATGTGAAAAAGAAGATGCAAGATGCCAATCTGTTCGAACAGTGGACACTTCAAGGATTATTAGATGAGCTTGATACGATTGAATTATTTGAAGCGCCGGAACACGGCCGAATACTCGGAGAGGTGACCAAAAAGCAGCAAGAGATATATGAAGCTCTGGATATCCCCATTCCCTCGTTATAAATTATCGGGAATCCAGGATGTAGTCAATATAAAGTGGTAAAATGAAAATAGTAGGAGGTATAGTATGGACAAGACGAAAATCGAACAATTGCTTAATCAAACTGAGAGTGAACATTTAGATTTTAAAAAAGGGTTATATGTAAAAGCGAATTACGATAGTTTACTAAAAGATGTAATTGCTATGGCAAATGCTAAAGTTACTGGATCACGATACATCATTTTTGGTGTGAAAGAATCAGCACAACAAGAAAAAGAACTGTTTGATATTGCAGATCCAATTGACGCAGCTACCTACCAAGAATTATTTTTTGAAAACATTGAGCCTCAACTAGACTGTCATATACATTATCATACATATAAAAATCACTTATTAGCTGTACTTGAACTTAGAGAACCAATATGCCAACCGTACTTACTTAAAAAGGATTACAATAAATTACATAAAGGCTTTTGTTATATTAGACGAGGAAGTAAAAATGATTTTGCTACGAGATCTGATTTCGATTATTTCTATAAGCAAGGGCAATTTGAAATTCATATTCTTGATGGTTTCTTACGAGCTGTTGATGCAGAGAGTGGTTGTGCGTCACTTGAATGTTCTTTTAGAAACTGTACCGATTTCCCAATTACAATTTATAAGGGGTTTTTAGAAGTGTGGGATTCACAAAAATTACGTACTCACCATCGCCTCTTTGGACATTCAAATCGTATACCAGGTGCAGACTATCGGTTGGAGATTTCCCCAAAATCTGAAGTAACAAAGGATTTTAGATTTGGCTTCGAATCGAGTGATTGTATTCGTTTAGAAATGGATGAATACGGTCATTCTGATTTAGATTTGAATTTTAAATTATATTTAATTGACACATTAGGAAATGAATATGTAGGGAAGGCAGAGGATTGTACCGTTTTTGCTAAAGGTAAATTTTTATGGAAAGTAAACAATAGATAGTAAGTTTTCTGAACAACAGGGACCTGGAGAGAAAGAGGGTAGTGTATGAGGCGACCCACTCGGATTCACCTCTTTTTCTAAATATATAGGTAGAGGAGGAATTTTAGATTGGTATCAAAAACCGTAAGTGAGCAACATTTAAAAGCAATTTGTGATGTTCTTGCTGATACAAATAAAGGACTTACCAAGTCGGAAATTAGAAATTTATTAAATCAGTGTAAAGTTGAGTTAGTAGATGATGGATACTCTAACAATGGATACATATATACTGTCGGTTTAAGTAAAAGTAATTGGCTTTATAATTGTTTTGTTAAGAATATTAATAGCAAACAATCATTTGAAAACGTCTACTTATTTATAGAAAAATCTATAGATCCGGTATCCTACACAAGTGAGAAAAAACGTGATAAGTATGATTTTCTATTCGAAGAGTTAAATAAGGTGCTACTGTTATCAGGTTTATCAGTAACGAAAGAAGGTAAACTGACTCTAGCAGTAAAAGCAAAAACGCTTGACGAGGTAGACCGACGAGTCAACAGTCTCAAGAAACACCTTTACAATAGGGCGATTCATCAAGAAGTTACAAAATATTGTATTAAAGACTATTTAAGAAAAGATTACTATGATGCTGTATTTGAAGCGGCGAAAGGACTTGCAGAACGAGTTAGAATCATTTCTGGATTGACAACTGATGGAGGTGTTTTATTTCAAAAGGCATTTTCTAAAAATGATCCCTATATCTTTTTCAATGGATTATCTACAGCTAATGAAATAAGTGAGTTTGTTGGTCTTAAAGAGTTACTTGAAGCAATATTTCATCTAGTAAGGAATCCTGCTGCTCATACTCCGAAAGTGAATTGGAAGGTAGATGAAACAAAAGCATTAGACATATTAACGATAATATCGTTTGCACACAAATACTTAGATGTGTGCCACCGGATACCGACAAAATGGTAGATTTATAGAATTTCAGAGGGGAGGCTATGGTCATGACTATACAGGTTAAATTAAACATGATTGATAACGGTTTAGACTTTCTATTAAAATCACTTGATACAATTGATGATAACGATGAAAATTTAAAATACTCAATAATTAATCTACATGCAGGGATACAATTGCTATTAAAGGAATTGCTTTTTCAAGAACATTGGTCACTAATCTTTCAAAAAATAGAACAAGCAAAGAAAGAAAGATTGATTTCTGGTGACTTTGTAAGTGTAAATTATGAAACCTTGATTCAGAGGTTAAAAAATATAGCTGAGATACAACTTGATGACAGGTTAATAGAGGAATTGGAGTTACTTAGAAAAGATCGAAACAAAATAGAGCACTATCACTTTGTTGTGACACCCGACATTTTGAAATCAAGGATTGTTAACATCCTTACTTATTTTATTCCGTTTTTAAAAGCGGAAATGGTTGAAGAGGGATTAGTAGATTCTAATGATGAAAGCTATACACAAATCATTGAACATCTTAATGAATTTGAAGATTACATAAATGAAAGAATGTTGTTATTGAAGGAAAGATTGGGTCAAATAGACATCATTTTGAAATGTCCGGTATGTTACCGAGAAGCTGTTGAATTTAACGATGAAACCGATGTGTTTTGTCATTTTTGTAATGAGAATATTTCTTCATTTAAGGAAAGATATATCGAAAACTTTGTTGATACATATAGTTATGTCAAAGATGGTGGGGAAAATCCTTTACATGAATGCCCTGATTGTGGAATGGATACGTTTATTTGTTTAGATGGATATCAATACATCTGTTTAACTTGCGGCATTAAACCAACCCAAGATGTAATAACAACTTGTGATGGACCAAGATGCAACGGTGAGATTGTTTATAGAGAAGAAGATGGGGCATCTTTTTGTGAATATTGTATGGATTACTTTAAAAACGCTTAAACAATAGAAAAATACAGGAGGAACATTATTACAAGAATAAAAGCAAAGGTATTGAAGTAAAAGATGATGAACGGAAGAATAAAGAAAGTTATGATGGTAATTTTGCTCACTAATTTATTTCTTGAACTATAAAACGAAGGGGAATCGTAATGGATTATTCTCACATTTATCATTTTATTGCCTCTGAAGGAGGCGTAACCAACATAGAAAAAAAGTACATATTGTATTATGACGAGACTAATAATCCTCGTGCTTTTAGATTGACAGATGATGGGTTTAACGTTAATGAACACGAATTCTTTATTTTAGGTGGAATTGGTTTTGAACCAGATAAGTATGCTTCTGACGATGATATTGATGAGCTATTTTCTGAATTTCAATTACAGGGAAATGCATCTGAAGTTAAATTTAAACACATTCGTCAAAATGCTCAGGACTTTTTATCTTTGTTATCAAAACCGAGAGTTACTACTCTAATTGAGTGGCTTCACGAAAAACAATACTCAATCCATTATTCTTACGTTGATAATTTTTACTACACAATTGTTGATATAGTGGATTCAATGAATGAGTCGTGGTTTGGTGGGCCAGGTTTAAATAGAGAACTGAAAAGCCGCCTCTATTCATTGATTAAGGAATATCAAGATTGGTTTGTAAGTTTGCTAATTGAGCTAGACTATCCCAACATTAAGAATCACAAAATGTTTGTTGAGAAACTTGTAGATTGGATATGGTCTGTAAACATTGGGGATGATTTTTATCTTGAATATTTACGGCAATCACTAAAAAGTTACAGAGATAAGCAACTGGTATTTCTGGAAGATAATGATGATAGGATTGCAATAACTGATTATTCAACTTTTTATGCTAATTTAATAGTTACTTACCCCAATGCAGATCATATTTTTGATCGCGAGCTGTCTGTTGAGAAACTTTTGAACGCCAATCCAATAGAGTTATCAGGACATAAATGTATAAACTATAAATTTGTAGATTCAAAAGATGAACGTTTGGTACAAGTATCTGATTTGATTGTAGGTATTTTGCGTTGTTGGATGGCTTTTTTGGAATCAGTTAATATAGAACATTTAAGTGAAATATTGAATGGGCTTTCAGAATTACAAAAAGTCGAAATGAAAAAGTTTCAGGAACTTTTGCTCCATTCTCTTGATACAAGTACCGGATTTAAGCACGGAATTGGTAGTAATGAGTTTGAATTAAAGGTTAGCTTCTTTTTAGAATATGATTTTACTTTTCAAAGTCAATAGCAGGATTATTTCAAACTGGATTCTTAATGGATTCAGTTATTTTGTGTAGATTCAAGTGGTCTTCCCTTAAAATAACAATGTCGATATCATCATGTTCTCTTTTTTTTCCTCTAAATAAATCTTTAGTGCCCAGCCTCCAGCAATCCACCATTTAAATGTATTCTATTAAATACTTCTTTTACTTGATTTACAGAAAGAGGCTTCCAAATCTACGTATTATTTGCCATAACTTCTTGTGCAGTGACTCTCCAATCTTGTATCCATAATTGCTCCAGTTATTCCTCATCGTATTATTTCAGATGTTTCTGAATCTCTATGCAGTTTGATGCCTAACTGTAACCAACATTCTAAAACTACTATATTTCAATCTATTTGATAGGACGAGGTAGAACAAGAATAGAGCAGAATTAACTTATTAGATGGTTACTATTGCATATCGTAATGTAACCTTGTTAAAACAGTCTAGGAATAATAGAATAAGTTCGAAATTGCCGTGGTTTGGGAGAACACGTAAAACCCCAGTCGCTGCAATCCGCAGCGATAGTTGTCAGTTAGATGACATTACTTTTTCCAATTAGAAGGAAAGGAATGGCATAGTATAATAAAGAAAACTATAGATGTGTTTTTGTTTAAAATACCTAGTCCATTCTGAATAGTCAAAAATGGATAACGTGGCAGGAACTAAATAACTCACGGAGGTTATAATGAGATTCTCAAATCGAAAGTTAAAAGGATTTCCAGTTCCAAAGGAAATAGTTGTGAAAGACTTAGCGAGTTATATTAAATTATTCTCTAACGGTAAATATAAGAATTACTTGATTAGGGGAGAATCGAGAAATTACTCTGAAACCATATCTTCAGCATTAAGTGACTACTGCCAATGATATTTACCAGGCTTGCCAAGTTTATGGCCAGTGATTGCCGACAATTGTACCACTGTTTGCCAAGGTGTTTACCACTTAAAAACTTCTGTATAATGAAAGGGCATACATCGCTTTAATGGTGGTGTATGACATCATTATAGGGAGGTTTTTTTGTGTTTCAGTAAAGGAAAGTGCTATCTATGAAAGAGGAAGGGTTCTCTATCCGAAGTATCAGTTCAGCTACAGGCCATTCCAGACAAAAGATCACGTCAGTTTTAGAGGTGGCAAAAGAGAAAGATGTCAACATGAAAACTGTTAAAAATGTGTCAGACAAGTGGTTAGAAGAGCTTTTATATCCAGAAAAAGCTGTAGAAGAATCAAGTTATCGCGCCATTGATTTTGAGTATATCCACAAGGAGTTGGCTAAAAAGAATGTGACACTGAGTCTACTTCATTATGAATATGAGGCGCAATGTCGATCAGAAAAAGCGATTCCTTACTCTTATCGATCTTTTGTACGGCATTACAAAAATTATGCCGCACGGCATAAAGCAACCATGCGCATTAAACGAAGACCAGGAGAAATACTAGAAGTAGATTGGGCTGGGTCAACGGGTGCTATCATTGATTGCGATACTGGGGAAGTCGTCGATGTGTATGTTTTTGTCGCGACTTTACCAAGCAGCCAGTTGTCCTACGTTGAAGGGTTCTTGAGTATGAATATGACGAGCTGGATTAAAGCGCACACACATGCCTATGATTATTTTGGAGGGGTGACAGAGATACTCGTTCCAGATAATTTAAAAACAGGTGTACAAGAACATTCACGTAAACAATTGATATTGAACCCAACATACAAAGATATGGCCAATCACTACAATACGATTATTATGCCCGCACGCGTAAAAGCACCTAAAGACAAAGCGAGTGTTGAAGGCTCAGTTAGAACGATTTCAACCTGGATTATTGCCTCATTAAGACATTCGCAGTGTTTCTCGCTTGATGAGTGGAATAGTTTAGCTAAGCAGAAATTAGAGATGTTTAACGATAGAGCATTTACTAAACGTGAAGGATCAAGACGATCTGCATTTTTGGCAGAGGAAAAAGACTTTCTTTCTCCTCTACCGCCCATGCCGTATCAAATGTCTGAGTGGTTAACCGCCAAAGTCCAACCAGACTATCACATCTCTGTCAAAAGCCAATTTTATTCGGTACCCTATGAATATATTAGCCAACAAGTTGATGTGAAAGCCACAGATCATTTGATAGAGGTATTCTATAACCATATGCGAATAGCCTCTCATACCAGATTATATGGTAAATATGGACGTCAGTCTACCAATCCTGATCACATGCCTGATGAGCATCGATTATATATTGATCAAACGCCTAAAAACGCTAAAGCTTGGGGAAAAGATATCGGACCTAACACATTAATGGTGGTGGACTATTTCTTTAAACATGCCCAAATAGAAAAGCAAGCCGTCCAGTCGGTATTTACACTCAAAAAAGTTTTGAGAAAATATGCGACATATGAATTGGAACGCGCTTGTGAAGATGTGTTACG
>NZ_FOWN01000059.1 GCF_900115465.1 Halolactibacillus alkaliphilus | reverse complement strand
AACGCTTCTTTAAAGCCTTTGGTGATAGAAACTTTGACGATCTCGAAGAGATCGTGAAGGAGAAACTTGACGTAAATATTTCTAGTTATATGAAAACGAGTATAAAGACGTTACGTGAACATTTACCACACATTCAAAACAGCTTTAACTATACCTACAATAATGGCCGCTTTGAAGGCATTAATAATAAAATCAAAGTCTTAAATCGGGTGGCTTATGGTTATCGTAATTTCAAAAACTATAAGAACCGTATTCTTTTACATTTTGCGTACAAACCAGTTGAACCACAGAAGAAAAAACCACAAAATAAAACACATGTTTCAGCTGCATAAAAAGAGCCGAAACATGTGAAATATAAGTTTGAAATTATTGGTTAAAAATTCTCACCAACCCTATTTGACAAAGAACCACTTTATTGAAATGGAGGATAATTTTATGACCAATAAACAAGATATTGTACCCGTCACTTTAAAGAGTAAATCGCAGCATCAAATGAACAATCAAAAAACACAGACGAAATCCACGGTTGCATTTCAAGTATCGAAAGAATCAACCACTTTGAATATTGCATTGAAAATGTACCAAGCTTGCGATCTTTTTTACCTATCTTTGCGGAGGGTTTTACCACTTATTGCGTGAGCATTTACCAATTCTAATCAGAACTTCTCACTAGCATCGTATAATTAAATTAGAATATTCTGAGCAGCCTTCAATTATTTTTTGACAAAAAAGGAAGCACCTGAATAAAAGTAGTGATCATCCGTTTTTTAACTATTTTAAAATTCAGAGCGACAGATAGGTAGTTAGATGCCTCACTTAAAATCCCTTCACCAACACCAAATATTATACTACCTTTTTCTCTACGCCTTTAGTTTTAACATACCATGAGGACTAATCAACCGAGCAAACGAACAGAGCAGATAATAAACAAAATGTTCTATAAGGGAGGAAACAGTTATGACGTGGAATGTATTGATAGAGACACTCATTGCTATGAGAGAACTTTGGTTTTATATTGGCGGCATGTTGTTACTTGTTACATTATATCATTTGACGATTATGTATTATCGTCGTTCAAGGTTGAAACGTTCAGGCATTCAAGAAATTGACCAGATGAAGGGAACGACATTTGAAGATTACTTAAAGATTCTGTACGAATCCCAAGGTTATAAAGTCTCGCTCACTCCAAAGACAGGCGATTATGGCGCGGATTTGGTGCTTAAAAAAGATAACAATAAGATTGTGGTTCAAGCTAAGCGTTATGCGAAAAATGTAGGCATAAAAGCAGTACAAGAAGTTATTGGGGCAAAGGATTACTACCGTGCGACAGACGCATGGGTTGTTTCAAACCGTTTTTATACACAACCAGCAATAAACTTAGCAAAAGCTAATGGTGTCAAGCTTGTGACAAGAGAACAGTTGATGAATCAAATGATTATCTTTAATAATGGCAAGCAGACGCATGCGTCTATAGTTAAGGAGACAAATCAAAAGGGTTAAATGACACATCATTAACCTTTAATCAATACCAAAAATATGCGTAAGAAAAAATATGCTCAATTTAGAGATCGAACGGATCAGATATTTCAATTGTTTGAGCGGCATAATTAAATTATCAAACAATACCATTATTAAAAGTATTTGATGAGCAATGAATGTTTTGTATTATCTTCAAAAAGTATCAAAAGTGCTTGATTTAATGCCGACTTGCTGTATATGATAGGATGGTAGAGGTAAAATTGTATTATTTTAATTAAAAATATAAAAAAAGTTAAAATAATATTTATTTGTAATATAAGAAGCTGTTATGTCATTCTCTACATTTGAAGGATAAATGAAGAAAGGTGGTGATCAGTGCTTATTAAAAAGCTGAATAAACAGTCGTTATATTTAGTAACTCAGTTATGAAGAGGTACGTAATCATGAAGGCAAAAACTAATAAACAATCACAAGGAGACCAACTATGATCTGTAATAATTGTGGGGCACCACTAGAAAATGATGCGAAATTTTGTACGAACTGTGGTGCAGCGATAGCTCAGACAATAAATCAACAAGCAGGAAATACAGCAGAACAACCAATTAGTGAGCGTAGCAATGAGACGAGTAATACACAAGCTCAGGATACGGATACACAAACACATCATACATCAAATAGTTCGACAACAGATACAGTAAAACAAACGATTGCTCAGATTCAAGAACATGAATATGTTGAAAAAGGGAAAGTATATGCGATCAATTACTTGAACTATGCGAAAGTAGCGCTTAAATCACCTTTTAAAACAGCTAAACAAATGCAACATCCAGATATTCAGCTTCATGGTATAACGACAATAGGGCTTTATTCATTCTTAATGCCATTATTATTTTTCTTTATGCTACAAACTTTTAATTCCTACATGCAAGTACCATTTTTTGACGTTGTCATAAAACCATTTGTTATTTTAGCGATTGTGTCCTTAGTTATGGTCGCTGTATTGTTTGGTGTAGGTCGTCTGATGCGTGTTAATGTGTCATTTAAAGCAGTCTTAGGCGCGTATGGTTCGCTACATACATTGCCGGTTGTACTATTACTGTTGTCAATGATCTTACTCGTCTTTAACAACTACGGACTTATTACGTTAGTACTATCCTTTATGTTTCTTGTTACGACAACCATTAACGTGTCTGTATTATTTGCGCTTAAGAGTCAACTATCAGAAGAGATCGGTCTTGATGTTGTCTATGGCATTATTCTTTCTTATATTGCGTTAATTGTTCTTGTGCTCGTCGTGAGTGATTCCATTATGGGCAGTATGATGATGGATATGGAAAATATTCTTTATGATTTATTGTTTATGTTTTAATACTGTTACACGGATAATATAATGTTTTATAGCCAAGGGTAATGTGTGAAAGTAACCATTACCCTTTTATTTTGCGGTTGATTTAGAAATGATAAGTAGAGGTGACGAAATGTATTGTAAAAACTGTGGAACGAAAAATGATTCAGATAAGAAGTTTTGTAAATCATGTGGAACGCCCCTAACAACACATGTTGTAAAAGAGACCCCATTAACTTCTGAACAAGCAGTTGTTCAGAAGCACCAGCCAAATAATGCAACACAGCAAAAATCAAAACCTAAAAAACCAATGGCAACGTCGACAAAACTGTTACTCATTTTAGGTATTGTTCTTTTATTCGTCCTGATAGGAACGTATAAGTGGGCAGAAAATTATTACAGTTTTGAGGCGCAACGTGATCGGCTTATGGATGTGATTAAAACGTTAGATGCTAAGGCATATAGTGAAGTGATAGAATCTAATCATCCGGCATTTGAGGTGACTGAAGCATCCGTTCAACCGTTCGTTGAATATCTTTCAACTCGTCCTGAGGCATATAATGATATGCTGCGATTTTTAATGAGAGATAAAGATAGCTTTAATTACTATGATCAACTCTATATTCGTCAACAGGGGAAACATCTAGGTTTGTTTGATAAGTATATCTTAGTTATTACCCCAGTAGAGTTTTATGTGATGACAAATGTTGAGAAGATTGATGTGACTTACGAAGGGTCAGAAGATAAACTGACGATGCAAGACGCTAGCACTGCTCATGTAGGTCCAGTTGCACCAGGTATTCATCATGTTGTTGTTGAAACGACGCTTGCAGGTGAAGAGGTGTTACTTGAACATTCAGAAGCCATTCTCTTTGCTGACGAGTCAGGTTATATACCCGAAATGTATGTGGATTTTGAAACATTTGAATTTTATATCTACTCTGATGTAGATACGGCAACGGTATTAGTTAATGAGTCACCTATTGGTGACTTAGTTGATGGTGAGGGATTCTTTGGTCCTGTTCTTTGGCAAGAAGACTTAGTGATGACATTTAGCACCGTACTTGATACGGGTGAAGAAGTAGAAAAAGAAGTTCAACTTGACCCAAACAGATACGAGTACAATATCCAGGTGTATCCGAGTGTGTCGTCATATGATATTGAACAGACGATTGGCCAAGTATATCGTGCAGCAAGTGTGTTAGCTGATGAGGAGTCAGATGAACAATTAGATACACTTGCTAGTTATTTAGTTGATGGTCGGGATAATGATCTTTTCAACACATATAAAAACACAGGGAAGCGCTACCGTGATAATGACGACATTTCGAGTGTGTATTACCGCGTGTACCTCCAAGAGTACGATGTGATTGATTTAACAACTGTTCGCGTGACATATGAATTATCAGTGAATGAATACGGCTCAGCGGGTGATTATTTTGAACTGATGTTCACGGGTGACATGAAGATCTTAGATGACGGTATGTATGCCATTGAATCTGTATCACTTGTAGACTAAATAAGTGATAATTCTTAAAAGATTATTTGGTTGTATAACCATTATAGGAGAGAATATGAGTGAAAGCAGCCTATTTAAAATCAAAAGGTTAGGTCAATGATAACGATCGGATAGTCACTGTAATAGTTCTCTCTATTGTCAATAATGAATCTTTCATTATGTTATACCCTAAAAGGTCTACTGAAAATGTAGACCTTTTTATGGTGCTGCAAAATAATAAGATAGTGAACACTAACATGTGCTAAGTCGCCTAATCGACGTCAGCGGGCGATATAATGGTTACTCACTTAATAAAATAGAACGTCATTGTTTGAATGCGGCGTGAGGTGATCGTAGTAGAGAGGGAAAACTGACTATTGCATTGAAAATCATGCACATCCATCACTTAGAAAAGAGATTTGAGATAGACGAGATGGAAAGTGCCGCGCAACGCTTACTTCTCGCGACACATAACCCTTGCCACCGACTGGCTCTCTCCGCCCTCGGTGGCTCTATTTCGTGCATTCAGTGGCTCTAAACTCCGCTCAAGTGGCTCTATTTCAATGCAATATTCACATTAACGTACCAGAGAGTTCTCAGGTGCATCGTTGTAAGGGGAAAATCTTTTATCGAAACGAAGATGGAGATTTTGACATTACAAATAATACAAATCCAGTATCTGGATTGTACATGAGAAAGCAAGTCACATATACAGAAAATAGAATTTTTCCCTATGCTGACATGGAAGAGCTGGAAGATGAAATGTTTACAACGGTTAGAAAAACAGTTGGGAACTTAAAACCTGGTCACCCCTGGGTTTCGATGGATAACATTGAACTGCTGAAAAGTACAGGAATGTATTTAAAGGATCAGAGCACAGGTGAGCAAGGTATTACCCTTGCAGGTATTTTGATGTTTGGAAGTGAGCTGATGATTCAAACAGCGCTTCCACACTATAGAACAGATGCAATTTTAAGAAGGGAAAACCTCGACAGGTATGATGACCGGGATGATATTAGGGTGAATCTTCTAAGAAGCTATGAAAGATTGATGCAGTTTATTGCGAAGCATCTTAATGACAAATTCTATCTTGAAGGTGATCAGCGTGTGAGTTTAAGGGAAAAGATTTTCAGAGAAGCGATCTCAAACTTGTTGATTCATAGAGAATTCTCAAATCCATTTCCTGCGAAGTTGGTCGTTGAGAAGGACAGAGTCTTTATCGAAAATGGCAATAAGCCTCACGGAAATGGAATGATTGACCCCGAGAACTTCTCACCTTATCCTAAAAATCCTAAGATTGCAAAGTTCTTTAAAGAAATCGGATGGGTTGATGAACTTGGATCGGGAGTCAGGAACATTTATAAATACAACAAGATATACTCAGGTGCCGATCCTGAATTTATTGAAGGTGATGTGTTTAAGACGATTATTCCTTTGACCACGCAAGCTACCAACCAAGATACCGTCCAAGATACCAACCAAGATAATGAGGATATTAAAGGGTTATTAGAGTTTTGCAGGACCCCACGAACAAGGGGAGAAATGCAACAGTTTATGGGGCTTAATAATAGAGGTCATTTTAGGCAGAAAATACTTAATCCTTTAATTAAAGGAGGCCTTCTCAAAATGACCATTCCCGACAAGCCAACAAGCAGAAATCAAAAGTATTACTCTAACAGATAAATGGAGAGCTCATCACAGTGTGGTGGGCTTTTTATTTTGCTTAGTAAAAGTAACCCGCCAAGAAGGTATCTAGGATTGGTAAAGTTCAGACCCTAGACTGAATCTTGGTGGGTTTGCTGCTTTTCAGAAAATTAGGTTGATAGGCGATTTCAGGTGACAAAGCTTAAAGGTGAATAACAGGACCTAATTTTCAATAAATCCATTATAAGGCAAGTGTTTTTTTGTGTTTTTAATATGTTTGCTCAACATGAATGAGCTCCCGTAATCTATACGGGTCGCCAGCTGAGAGAACACGTTACTTTAGTGACGTGGTGAATCAGCGTCTCGGGCGACCCGCATTGTATTCGGTTAGTTGGTTGTCGATATAGTCTTTAACGATATGTTTTGATACATGGCCTAACGTAGACATGAAGTAGCTCCCAGACCATAAATGCCCTCCCCATAATGTTGCTTTTGTTTCTGGATGTGCTTTAAACCACATCCTTGCCGACCCACCTTTTAAAGCTTGCACAATTTTACTTGGCGCATATTTAGGGTGAAATGACACCATTAAATGAAC
>NZ_FOWN01000062.1 GCF_900115465.1 Halolactibacillus alkaliphilus | reverse complement strand
ACCTCGAACCTATCTACCTCATCGTCTCTGAGGGATCTTACTCTTTACAGATGGGAAGTCTCATCTTGAGGGGGGCTTCATGCTTAGATGCTTTCAGCACTTATCCCTTCCACACGTAGCTACCCAGCTATGCTCCTGGCGGAACAACTGGTGCACCAGCGGTATGTCCATCCCGGTCCTCTCGTACTAAGGACAGCTCCTCTCAAACTTCCAACGCCCACGACGGATAGGGACCGAACTGTCTCACGACGTTCTGAACCCAGCTCGCGTACCGCTTTAATGGGCGAACAGCCCAACCCTTGGGACCGACTACAGCCCCAGGATGCGATGAGCCGACATCGAGGTGCCAAACCTCCCCGTCGATGTGGACTCTTGGGGGAGATAAGCCTGTTATCCCCGGGGTAGCTTTTATCCGTTGAGCGACGGCCCTTCCATTCGGTACCGCCGGATCACTAAGCCCGACTTTCGTCCCTGCTCGACTTGTAGGTCTCGCAGTCAAGCTCCCTTATGCCTTTGCACTCTACGAATGATTTCCAACCATTCTGAGGGAACCTTTGGGCGCCTCCGTTACTCTTTGGGAGGCGACCGCCCCAGTCAAACTGCCCGCCTGACACTGTCTCCGAACCGGATCACGGTCCTGGGTTAGAAGATCAACACAATCAGGGTGGTATCCCACCAGCGCCTCCACGTAAGCTAGCGCTCACGCTTCTAAGGCTCCCACCTATCCTGTACAAATTGTGCCAATATTCAATATCAGGCTACAGTAAAGCTCCACGGGGTCTTTCCGTCCTGTCGCGGGTAATGCGCATTTTCACGCATAGTTTAATTTCACCGGGTCTCTCGTTGAGACAGTGCCCAAGTCGTTGCACCTTTCGTGCGGGTCGGAACTTACCCGACAAGGAATTTCGCTACCTTAGGACCGTTATAGTTACGGCCGCCGTTTACTGGGGCTTCAGTTCAATGCTTCGCTTTACAGCTAACATGTCCCCTTAACCTTCCAGCACCGGGCAGGTGTCAGCCCCTATACTTCGCCTTGCGGCTTCGCAGAGACCTGTGTTTTTGCTAAACAGTCGCTTGGGCCCTTTCACTGCGGCTTCTCAGAATGAGAAGCACCCCTTCTCCCGAAGTTACGGGGTCATTTTGCCGAGTTCCTTAACGAGAGTTCTCCCGCTCACCTTAGAATTCTCATCTCGCCTACCTGTGTCGGTTTGCGGTACAGGCACCACTTTTCTCACTAGAGGCTTTTCTTGGCAGTGTGAAGTCGGGAACTTCGATACTTTATTTCTCTCCCCATCACAACTTGTGATTATGCCAGACGGATTTGCCTATCTGACTCACTCATTGCTTGGACGCACTCTTCCATCCGTGCGCTTTCCCTATCCTACTGCGTTCCCCCATCGCTCAAACAAAAAGGAGGTGGTACAGGAATATCAACCTGTTGTCCATCGTCTACGCCTTTCGGCCTCGACTTAGGTCCTGACTAACCCTGAGAGGACGAGCCTTCCTCAGGAAACCTTAGGCATTCGGTGAAGAAGATTCTCACTTCTTTTTCGCTACTCATACCGGCATTCTCACTTCTAAGCGCTCCACCAGTCCTCACGGTCTGACTTTACAGCACTTAGAACGCTCTCCTACCATTGATCAAAGATCAATCCGTAGCTTCGGTGATACGTTTAGCCCCGGTACATTTTCGGCGCAGCGTCACTCGACCAGTGAGCTATTACGCACTCTTTAAATGATGGCTGCTTCTAAGCCAACATCCTGGTTGTCTGTGCAACGCCACATCCTTTTCCACTTAACGTATACTTTGGGACCTTAGCTGACGGTCTGGGTTGTTTCCCTCTCGACTATGAACCTTATCACCCACAGTCTGACTCCCAAGGTAATATCATTGGCATTCGGAGTTTGACTGAATTCGGTAACCCGGTAGGGGCCCCTAGTCCAATCAGTGCTCTACCTCCAAGATACATGCCTTGAGGCTAGTCCTAAAACTATTTCGGAGAGAACCAGCTATCTCCGTGTTCGATTGGCATTTCACCCCTACCCACACCTCATCCCCGCATTTTTCAACATACGTGGGTTCGGGCCTCCAGTCAGTGTTACCTGACCTTCACCCTGGACATGGGTAGATCACACGGTTTCGGGTCTACGACCACCTACTACATGCGCCCTATTCAGACTCGCTTTCGCTGCGGCTCCGCCTTTTCTGGCTTAACCTTGCAGGGGATCGTAACTCGCCGGTCCATTCTACAAAAGGTACGCCGTCACCCATTAACGGGCTTCGACTAATTGTAGGCACACGGTTTCAGGATCTCTTTCACTCCCCTTCCGGGGTGCTTTTCACCTTTCCCTCACGGTACTGGTACACTATCGGTCACTAGGGAGTATTTAGCCTTGGGAGATGGTCCTCCCGGATTCCGACGGAATTTCACGTGTTCCGCCGTACTCAGGATCCACATCGGAGGGTAGAATTTTTCCATTACAGGGCTGTTACCTTCTATGGCAGACCTTTCCAGGTCGCTTCGTGTAAACTCTACCTTTGTAACTCCATATGATGTGTCCTACAACCCCAAGAAGCAAGCTTCTTGGTTTGGGCTGATTCCGTTTCGCTCGCCGCTACTCAGGAAATCGCATTTGCTTTCTCTTCCTCTGGGTACTTAGATGTTTCAGTTCCCCAGGTCTGCCTTCATTAACCTATGGATTCAGTTAATGATATCACGTCATTACACGTGATGGGTTCCCCCATTCGGAAATTTCCGGATCATAGCTTACGTACAGCTCCCCGAAACATATCGGTGTTCGTCCCGTCCTTCATCGGCTCCTAGTGCCAAGGCATCCACCGTGCGCCCTTTCTTACTTAACTAATATGAGTAAACTCTTTATTACTACAGTAAAAAGACGTTTGGTCTTAATTTCTTTCAAAGTTTGATGTCTTGTCATACTTCTTTATCTAGTTTTCAAGGTACAA
>NZ_FOWN01000063.1 GCF_900115465.1 Halolactibacillus alkaliphilus | reverse complement strand
TTACTTACGATTATACAAGACTTGGGGAGGTACTTCCTTTTTTATGCTTCAAAACCATTGGGCCGCAAGGCCTCAGAATTATGAAATTCATTCAAGTAGTTAAAAATTGTTTTTAATTACTTTAAAGATAACTAAAATGGAGGTTGACTTGATTTATTCCCTCGATAAGAGTACGCTTACATTGCAGGTATGATTAGCCTTATACTTTTATCTAATAGGAGGTTATCTAATGGCAAATATAAAATATATCGGGAATGACACTTCAAAATCAGAAAGAGGAAAAGTACACGTGAATGAAAATACAAAAACGGGTTGTGGTGCGATAATTGATGATAATAAAGAAGATTGGGTTGAAACTACAGAATCTGTTACTTGCGAGAAAAGAGGATGTAAATAACTATTACTAAATCTATAAATTGTTAAATTAATTTACATACCTGCTAAAAAACAATCGTTTTATAGACAAGAGCCTAACGCGTTAAATATAACACATTAGGCTCTTTTATTTGTCTATAAACTCGTCTGTAATTATATTATATAAAACGCATGGAGGGATAGACAATAATCATAGGTTATATCCGAGTATCTACTCAAGATCAAAATTTCACTCTACAGGAAAATGCCATAAAGACGTATGCTGATAATTGCGACGAACCCTATGAAATATACAAGGAAAAAGAAAGTGGAGCAAAAAAAATCGGACAGAGTTACATAATGCGTTACGTGCTGCTCAAAAAGGGAATAAATTTGTTGTCTATAAACTTGATCGACTTGCCCGTTCATCTAAGCAGCTTTTTGATATAGCTGATAAACTGAAAGAAAAAGATGTCGAGTTTATTAGCTTACAGGATAATATCGATACAACAACAGCCTCTGGCCGAGCCATGTTCGGCATGTTATCCGTGTTTGCTGAGTTTGAGCGTGATATTATCAACGAACGTACAAGAGCAGGTCTAGAGGCTGCTCGATCAAGAGGCCGAATCGGAGGACGACCTAAAATAGATTCGAAAACCAGGCGGCAAATAAACATACTCTTTGAACAAGGAGAAAGTGCGAAGGATATTGCGAAAGAATTTAATATTGGGCGAAGTACTGTCTATAAGTTCCTGAAAGAGAGTAAGACTATACAAAAGGAGATTAATACTCATGATGAAACCATTAACTAATAAAATTCAATGCAAAAAGTGTAATGATATTATCGAATCTAAGCACAGAAATGACTTGGTCTATTGTCAATGTGGTGCGATCTATGTTGATGGTGGACATGAATATCAGCGTTATGTTTGGTCTGTTGGAATTATTGAGGGTTTGATTGATTTTATTTATTCGAAGTATAAAAGTTCGCGAATAAAAAAGGAGAATGTAAATACTTCTTTTTTATTCTTGTTGTGCGCCCGGCATGGGTAGTAACTTGGTGGTGAAAGTCCATTACAGACTTGGCAGTAGGAACTGTTAGCGAATGACAAGGGTGTCTTCCG